>NZ_JACVBL010000040.1:0-500 GCF_014852285.1 Pseudomonas sp. PDM02
GTCCGTCACCGCCCATCGATCCGTAGACCATCACTCGCCCATCCTTAAGACGCGCCGCCGCCGGGTTCAGGGTATGGAAGGGCTGCTTGCCCGGCGCGAGGGCCAGAAGATGATTGGGATCGAGGCTGAACGATGCGCCCCGGTTCTGCCAGACGATGCCGGTGTCGGGCAGCACCACGCCGCTGCCGAACTCGTGATAGATACTCTGGATAAACGACACGGCGAGCCCGCTGTTATCCATTACCCCCATCCACACCGTATCGCCGGGGCCTTTTCCGGTGCCCCACGGCGCGGCGCGGCTATCGTCAACCCTGTTGGCAAGCGCCTGCAGAGCGGCGGGATCCAGCAGTTTCTGAACATCGGTTTTCAGCTCGCGCGGGTCGGTGATGTGGGCATCGCGCAGGCCAAAGGCCAGTTTGGTGGCTTCAACGATGCGGTGAATGGTGTCGGCATCGTCGGCCTCCGCCATGTTCAGACAATCGGTGATGCCGAGTATCGCC
>NZ_JACVBL010000041.1:0-498 GCF_014852285.1 Pseudomonas sp. PDM02
GTCCAGGAAGGCGAGGTTACCCACTTTCTCAGATGTCACCTGCAGACGGCGCGCCATCTGGGAAGAAAGACGCATCAGGATGTCAGGATTAACCTGAATCAGCTGACGGAATTTCTTGTAAGAAATTTCAGCCACTTCACATGCTGTCTTTGCACGAACCCAGGCGCTACGTTCCTGGCCCTCTTCAAACAGGCCCAGTTCACCGATGAAATCGCCCTGGTTCAGATAAGAAAGGATCATCTCTTTCCCTTCTTCATCTTTGATCAGCACTGCCACCGAGCCTTTAACGATGTAATACAACGTTTCCGCTTTTTCACCCTGGTGAATCAGCGTGCTCTTCGATGGGTACTTATGAATGTGGCAATGAGACAAGAACCATTCGAGAGTCGGGTCTGTTTGCGGTTTGCCAAGCACCATGCGCTGTTATCCTCTGTTATAAGCTGTCACCAGAGTCATAAGATGCATCCGGACTCTGGGGTTGCAATCGAATTCTTACCC
>NZ_JACVBL010000042.1:0-485 GCF_014852285.1 Pseudomonas sp. PDM02
GCTTATAGCGATGCCCTGGTCCGGCTGTAAATCGCCGAAGCGTTTCCGTAAGGCCGGGGCGAGGCGCAGGGATGCGCCGAGAGGGCGTGGCCTGCAGGGATGCAGGCTCATGCCCGACCCGATAGCCTGAAGGAATAAGCTGAGGGCACCGCGAAGCGGCGATTTACCGCCGGGAGCCCGGGTCGCCAGGGTGGTGGCGATTGCACTGAACCCCGGATCCTGGACACCAGATTCCAAATCTGGAGGTTCAGAACAATGAAATATCCTTTCCATACCAGGCTTGCAGCTGTACTGCATTACATGGCCGGACAGTCGAGTATCAAAGAAACAGCCCACCTGTTCAGTGTGGGCAGAACCCCACTGACCCGCTGGCTGCGGGCTTACCGTCGTCAGGGTAAAGCCGGTCTGGAGGACCGTCCTGCGCGGACCTATACTGCAGAATTCAGGCTCCGCGTTGTCCTCTACGTCGCTGAAAACAGGTGCAG
>NZ_JACVBL010000043.1:0-477 GCF_014852285.1 Pseudomonas sp. PDM02
GCGTAACATTGCTCATAGGTTAAAAATTCATCAATTATGGAGTTATCAGGGCGGGATTTTACAGCGTATCGCGGGGGATTTATACATTCTTTGCATGGCGGATGCGGTGAGGAAAGGTTGTAACATTGTAAAGAATGTTAATCAGTTAAGAATTATTGAGCTCAGGCATTAAATTGTACAAAACATGACCTTATTCTGAATGTGCAACATGGCTGACAGAGGAGGAAATAGCATGTCCGTTGACAGACTGAAACGCGATCTGCTTAACAAGCTGATCAACGCCCGAATCGACCTGGCCGCGTATCTGCAGCTCAGGAAGGCAAAAGGCTATATGTCAGTCAGCGAAAGCGAACATCTGCGTGATAACCTGTTTGAACTTTGCAATTTCATGCGTGAAAAAGCACCGACCCTGAAAGCGGAATACGATGAATGCGAGCTGATGGCGCTGCGTCGTGCCGCTGAGGTGCTCTCCATTGC
>NZ_JACVBL010000044.1:0-470 GCF_014852285.1 Pseudomonas sp. PDM02
GACCTGCGGTGCAGCTGGCAGTTCGCCCGCAGCACGACGACGCATACGATCCTGGTGGTACGCATAACCGGTACCTGCCGGGATCAGACGACCCACGATAACGTTCTCTTTCAGACCGCGCAGTTCATCACGCTTACCAGCAACAGCCGCTTCGGTCAGGACACGCGTGGTCTCCTGGAACGATGCTGCAGAGATGAAGGACTCGGTTGCCAGAGACGCTTTGGTGATACCCAGCAGATCGCGTGCGAAGGTCGCACCGATTTTGCCGTTCGCTTCCAGATCGCGGTTAGCAATCTTAACGCGGGAGTATTCAACCTGTTCGCCTTCGAGGAACTCGGAGCTGCCTGCGTTTTCGATGGTTGCTTTACGCAGCATCTGACGAACGATAACTTCTATGTGCTTATCGTTAATCTTAACGCCCTGCAGACGGTAAACGTCCTGTACTTCGTTGGTGATGTAACGCGTTACCG
>NZ_JACVBL010000045.1:0-441 GCF_014852285.1 Pseudomonas sp. PDM02
TCGCTGGAGTGGCCGGACTGGCCCAGCACGCGCACGGCGGTAGAGATATGGCCTTTATGCGCGCGAATCGGCTGCAGGGAAGTCGGCTCGCCGATGATCGCGCAATCCGGGCGAATCGACGTGTTTTCAGAGAAGTAGCGCGCGCCCGCCATGCTGGTCTCTTCATCGGCGGTCGCCAGAATGTAGAGCGGTTTTTTCAGCTTCGTCACGTCCACGTCACGCAGCGCGTCGAGGATAAAGGCGAAGAAGCCTTTCATGTCGGCGGTGCCCAGGCCGTAGAGCTTGTTGTCGTGCTCGGTCAGGGTGAACGGGTCGCGCGTCCAGCGGCCATCGTCAAACGGTACGGTGTCGGTATGACCGGCCAGCAGCAGGCCGCCCGCACCGGTACCGGTGCGGGCGAGCAGGTTGAATTTGTGGCGTGTTCCGGGGACGGGCTGAACC
>NZ_JACVBL010000046.1:0-440 GCF_014852285.1 Pseudomonas sp. PDM02
CTATCTGCCCGTCGATCCGCAGGATATCGGCTGTACCTATGAAGCGGTGATCCGCGTGAACAGCCAGTCGGGCAAAAGCGGCAGCGCGTGGCTCATCGAACAGAACCATGGCCTGAAATTACCCCGCGCCCTGCAGCAGGATTTCAGCCAGCACGTGCAGCAGGAAACCGATCGCCACGGGAAAGAGATGACGCAAAATGCGCTGTGGCAGCTGTTCCGCACCCGCTACGGCCTGATAGCGACACCGCAGTATGCGCTGCAATCCTACCGCAGCGACAGCCAGCAGGACGGCCAGCTGCACTTAACGGCAAGCATCTATACGCAGGGAGGAACGCGCCAGCTTGAGGGTCAGGGTAACGGTCTGCTTTCTGCCGCCGCTCAGGGCTTAAGCCGCTGGGTCAACGCCCTGTTCGTGAGGAAGGAGGAAAAAGAGAAGAAGG
>NZ_JACVBL010000047.1:0-435 GCF_014852285.1 Pseudomonas sp. PDM02
TTACTCTGCTCCTCATCAAAGATCCAAAATCACGCCCCCGATGCGAACGAAAGATCGTTGGGTAGTTTTCGCTCAGCAGAATTAAGACTATCTATATTTTTTCCAAAATCAAAAACAATTTCCATTTTAATTGTTAATTGCAATTAATTTATTGATTTTATTGAGATTAAAGTTTAATCGAATGGTGAGTGGCATTTCGGAAATAAAAAAGGCACCCGAAGGTGCCTGATTTGAATAGCTGAAACGCTTTAGGATCGTTTAGTGCAGAAGATTACTCCAGCGTCGGATTCATGTGACGCAGATCGTATGGCGTTATCTGGTAGACGTAATAGTTGAGCCAGTTAGTGAAAAGCAAATTCCCGTGGCTGCGCCAGGTTGCTCTCGGTTTGTTTTGCGGATCGTCTTTTGGGAAATAGTTGTACGGTACTTCCGGAT
>NZ_JACVBL010000048.1:0-415 GCF_014852285.1 Pseudomonas sp. PDM02
GGCCGGGGGCGGCTAACCCGGCATCCATGCCGGGTTGCCCACTGCGCAGAACCTGCGCTCGGCCTCTCGAGGGGGCGACTACCGCCACAGCCGCCGAGGCGGCCTGAAAGCCGACCTGGCTCTTTGGGGGGACGCGTTGTCCTTCTCTGCTGCGCTCACCCATTCCGGACATGTACACCGAACCCTGTAGGAGCCGGCTTGCTGGCGATGGCGTCTGTCCAGCCAATACATACGTTGACTGATCCACCGCTATCGCCAGCAAGCCGGCTCCTACAGGGAATCGCGTTTGCTTTTGATTTCCACCACTCATCAGGCCGAGCGTTAGCTCGCCTTCCGCTTTTGATCTGAGCGCCCCCTCGAGAGGCCGAGCGCAGGTTCTGCGCAGTGGGCAACCCGGCATGGATGCCGGGTTAGC
>NZ_JACVBL010000049.1:0-387 GCF_014852285.1 Pseudomonas sp. PDM02
CATGACTGGGGTGAAGTCGTAACAAGGTAGCCGTAGGGGAACCTGCGGCTGGATCACCTCCTTAATCGACGACATCAGCTGCTCCATAAGTTCCCACACGAATTGCTTGATTCATTGAAGAAGACGAGAGGCCAGCCTTTAAGGTGGTTTGTTTTGTTCGAGTTTAGAAATGAATATTCCAGTGTGAATATTGATTTCTAGTCTTTGGCTAGATCGTTCTTTAAAAATTTGGGTATGTGATAGAAAGATAGACTGGATAGCACTTTCACTGGTGTTTATTCAGGCTAAGGTAAAATTTGTGAGTTTAATCGCGAATTTTCGGCGAATGTCGTCTTCACAGTATAACCAGATTGCTTGGGGTTATATGGTCAAGTGAAGAAGCGCATA
>NZ_JACVBL010000004.1:0-378199 GCF_014852285.1 Pseudomonas sp. PDM02
GGGCAACCCGGCATGGATGCCGGGTTAGCCGCCCCCGGCCATGGATGGCCGATGGCGGCGGGCCCACGGAGCAGGACCGGAGCGAGGGCATGCCGAGCCTTAGCGAGGCACCGAACGAAAGGGGCAAGAGCGCTTTGGTTACTTTGGGGCTTTTCCAAAGTGACTCGCCGTAAGGGCGAAACCAATAGCGGCCGTTACCGCAAAAACGGATATGCCCCCCTGAAAAAATATCGCAGCCAATTCACGCTCTATCGGTGTCTCTCCCCGAATACCAGAGCGCCAGTGTACAATTGCGTTCTTAAACCCCAGTCGATTATGCGAAGGATTTTCCGGATGTTGCCGCGCTTTCCTGCCGTCACCCGCTGCCTGACTCTTGCCGCCCTTTGTGTGGCTGGCCCCGTAGCAGCATTGGAGCTACCCCTGCCACCGCCCGGTGAAGACATCATCGGCCAGGTGCAAGTGATCAAGGCCAAGTACGAAGACACCTTCGCCGACCTTGGCACCACCTACGATCTGGGCTACTCGGAAATGGTTGCGGCCAACCCGGGCGTCGATCCATGGTTGCCGGGTGCCGGCACCGAGATCGTGCTGCCGACGCGCTTCATCCTGCCGCCAGGCCCACGTGAAGGCATCGTCATCAACCTGGCTGAATACCGCCTCTACTACTTCCCGAAAGGCCGGAACGTGGTCTACACCTTCCCGCTGGGTATCGGTCGTGAGGGCTGGGGTTCGCCGATTGCCCACACCAGCATCGTTGCGAAGACGCCGAACCCGACCTGGACCCCACCAGCGTCGATCAAGGCCGAACACGCCGCTGACGGTGATCCGCTGCCGAACGTCGTGCCGGCCGGCCCGGACAACCCGCTGGGCCCGTTCAAGTTCACCCTGGGCACGCCGGGCTACCTGATCCACGGTTCGAACAAGAAGTTCGGCATCGGCATGCGCACCAGCCACGGCTGCTTCCGCATGTTCAACAACAACGTGCTGCAAATGGCAGGCATGGTGCCGGTCGGCACGTCAGTGCGCATTCTCAACGACCCCTACAAGTTCGGTGTAAGTGGCGGCAAGGTTTATCTGGAAGCGCATACGCCGCTGGACGACAAGGGCAACCCGTCGGTCGTCGACAAGCACACGGCTGTGATCAACGCGATGCTCAAGCGCGAAGACATCACCAACAACCTGCGCATGAACTGGGATGTGGTGCGTGATGTGGTTGCCGCTGAAGATGGCCTGCCGGTGGAGATCGCCGTGCCGAATACTTCTGCGCCGATGGTGACGAGTGCACCGATCGATCCGTTGCAGTAAGGCTTGAACAGAACCCGCCGGCGCTGAGAGCGTCGGCGGGTTTTTTATTGCCTGGACAAACGCCGGGCAATAAAAAAGCCGACCCAAAAAATGGGTCGGCTTGATAACAACCCCGAAGGATTATTACTTGCGGCTAGCTTTTTCCAGCATGCGCAGAGCACGCTCGTTAGCTTCGTCAGCAGTCTGTTGTGCTTTTTGAGCAGCAGCCAGAGCTTCATCAGCTTTACGGTAAGCTTCGTCTGCACGAGCCTGGGAGCGAGCAGCTGCGTCTTCAGTAGCGGTCAGACGTGCTTCGGTTTCTTTCGATACGCTGCTGCAACCGGTAGCCAGAACTGCGGCCAGAGCCAGAGCAGAGAATTTCAGAACGTTGTTCATCGTGTTCCCCTTCAAGGACTTTCAATTAAATTAGCTGTCTCCTCAGAGTGAGGAAATAGCCGGCGTACATACTACCCATTACTTGTCGTAAGTAAACTGACGTAAAGCAAGAAGCAAAAAAAATTGTAGGCGTTGATTCTTTTTCGAGCAACTTTTACTTGCGATTGATTAAAAAATATCCAGCTGCAAGGCCCGAGCTGAGCGAGTTGGCACGAAAAAGTTCCCGGCGGCAGGACTGTTTTTCCCATCTTGGCTAAAGTCTGTCTAGATGGATTCGTCTACACTTTTGTTCGGAATTTGCGCGGCACCTCTCAAACTCTTTCGCCTAGTTGAGGTGACTTAATAGAGGGACGCTCGTCTTAAGTCTCAACATCCGGCAATGTTCAGGCTATCGACCCGCAGAGCGCTTCGGTCGAGCCGTCCCTGCGTAACCCGGAGCAGCACCCGCCCAACCCTGCGTGATGACGAGCGCACCTTGAGCATTTCTGCCAATGGTGCCTACTATTTGATACGTGCTCGGTTGCGCGAGATCGGTGCAGCTCTTCTCGGTGTCCATTCAGGCACGGGGGTGGCGTAGATGTTCCTTCGCCGGAAAAACATCGGTAAGGTAGGGGTCAGAATTCAAGACCCGCAGAGGAGTTGTGATGAGCGAGGCGTTGTCCATCAACCATGACCAGGCAGGTCATCAGTTCGAGACCAATGTGGACGGTCATCGTGCCTACCTGACCTATATGGATCTGGGGAAACAGACTCTGGATATCTATCGCACCTTCGTGCCCAATGCATTGCGTGGTCGCGGCATTGCGGCAGCCTTGACCGAGAAGGCGCTGGAGTACGCCGAGGAAATGGGCTACACCGTGATTCCATCGTGTTCCTACGTGGAGCGCTACATGGAGCGCCACCAGCGGCATGCGGCCAAGCTGAGCCAGTAAAACGAACGCATAAAAAAACGCCGGGTTAAGCCCGGCGTTTTTGTGTGCGCTGAACAGTGATCAGGTGCGATCACGTTTAGGCAGCACATCCTTGAGCTTGGCGTGCATGCTGCGCAAGGTGTTTTCGGTGGCGGACCAGTCGATGCAGGCATCGGTGATCGACACGCCGTATTGCAGGTCGGCGAGGTCTTTCGGGATCGCCTGGCAGCCCCAGTTCAGATGACTTTCGACCATCAGGCCGATGATCGACCGGTTGCCTTCGAGGATCTGGTTGGCGACGTTCTCCATCACCAGCGGTTGCAGGGCCGGGTCCTTGTTGGAGTTGGCGTGGCTGCAATCGACCATGATGTTCGGCTTGATCTTCGCTTTGTTCAGCGCTTGTTCGCACAGTGCGACGCTGACCGAATCGTAGTTCGGCTTGCCGTTGCCGCCGCGCAGCACCACGTGACCGTAGGCATTGCCCTTGGTGGTAACGATCGACACGCCACCTTCCTGGTTGATCCCCAGGAAACGATGCGGGCTGGAAACCGATTGCAGGGCGTTGATCGCCACGGTCAGGCCGCCGTCGGTGCCGTTCTTGAAGCCGACCGCCGAGGACAGGCCGGAAGCCATCTCACGGTGAGTCTGGGATTCGGTGGTGCGCGCGCCGATGGCCGACCAGCTGATCAGGTCCTGCAAATATTGCGGAGAGATCGGGTCAAGGGCTTCGGTCGCGGTCGGCAGGCCCATTTCGGCCAGGTCCAGCAGCAACTGACGACCAATGTGCAGACCGTCCTGAATCTTGAAGGAGTCGTCCAGGTACGGGTCGTTGATCAAGCCTTTCCAGCCGACAGTGGTGCGTGGCTTCTCGAAATACACGCGCATGACCAGATACAGCGTATCGGACACTTCCGCGGCCAGCACTTTCAGGCGCTCGGCGTATTCGTGGGCAGCCTTGATGTCGTGGATCGAGCACGGCCCGATGACGACAAACAGGCGGTGGTCGGTGCCATCAAGAATGTTGCGAATGACTTCGCGACCCTTGGTGACGGTGCGCAGGGCAGCGTCGCTCAGAGGGATATCACGCTTGAGCTGGTCAGGAGTGATCAGCGTCTCGTTGGAGGCGACGTTTAGGTCGTTGATCGGTAAATCAGCCATCGTTTACTCGTCAGGTCACGGGTGCCGGCCGCCAGCGAACCCGCGCGGCGGAGCACAGCAAATTAAGCGCGTCGGGGAGCGGAACCTTAGCGCGTTACACCGTGGCTCGACAATGGGCAGACAGCGGTTTAAGGGCCATTCGCAACGAATTGATGACGTCCCTTAATCCAGCACCGCCTGCGCAAATGCCTTGCGAACCGTGTCGTGGGAGAACTCGTCGGCGTGCTGCTGGACCCATTCGAGGGCCAGCGCCTGGGTTTCCTGCAGGTCGTCGTGGGCGTCATGCAGGCGACAGTAACGCTCGATCTGACACACCTGTTCGCCCATTCGGGCGCTGAACATCATCTGCTCGTCAACAAAGGCAATGCCTACCAGGTAGCCGCGCTTGCGTCGCAAGCACCAGGCCACGTAGCCCAGAAAACGCATATCGGGGTTCAAGGTCGGCATGCGTACTTCCAGCGCGGTACCGTGACGCCAGGCGCGGTGGTAATTGCAAGCCATGCCCCCGAGGCTGATAGTGTGCAGCTGTTGCCGTGAAATACACTCAGGTTTTAGCAACGTTAATTCGACGGGTACATCGTCAGGATGAGGAATAAAACGTCCCATGAGCACGGACTCCATGTGTCGGCCATCTGACATTGTTTCCCCCAGTATAGTGGTCGAATTGGCACTGGCCGATTTCGACGCCGACCAACGGTTGCTGGCGATGAGCGGCGTTTCGCTGGTTGTTTTTACCAGCGTCGGCTGCGCCAGTTGCCGTTTTGCCCGAGAGCAATTGCCCAGGCTCGATCTGGATGTCGATCGCTTGTGCTGGATCGATGCCGGGGACAACGGCGGGGTGGTCGAGCGTTATCAGGTCTTTCATTTGCCGGCGCTGTTTGTGGTGCGCGACGGTGAGTTCTTCGGGGCACTAAAATCACGCCTGACCGCTACCGAGCTGAATGAGGCCGTAGGTCAGGCGTTGACGAGAACAGCAGAGGAGTTGCCATGACGGCTGCAGTTGCCAAACCGACCATCGGTATTATCGGAACCGGTGCAATCGGCGGGTTTTACGGGGTCATGCTGGCGCGTGCCGGCTTCGATGTGCACTTTCTGCTGCGCAGCGAGTTTTCGGCGGTGGCCGAGCACGGACTTCACGTCGACAGTGCACCGCACGGCGCGCTGACGTTGAATCCGGTTCAGGCCTATTCGTCGGCCGAAGACATGCCGCCCTGCGACTGGTTGCTGGTCGGCGCCAAGACCACCAGCAATGCCGGTCTGGCGCCGGCGATCATTCAAGCCGCAGCGCCGAATGCCAAGGTACTGCTGCTGCAAAACGGCCTGGACGTCGAAGACAGTCTGCGGGCATTGCTTCCCGATACGCTGCACCTGCTTGGCGGGCTTTGTCTGATCTGCGTGCATCGCACCGGCCCGGGCGCGATCACCCATCAGGCCCTCGGCGCGGTGAACGTCGGCTACCACAGTGGCCCAGCAGGCGATGAGCAGGCGCGCATGGCGATTGTCGAGGAGGGCGCCGGGTTGTTCCGCAGCGCCGGCATCGATTCCCAGGCCATGGCGAACCTGCAACAGGCGCGCTGGCAAAAACTGGTCTGGAATATTCCTTACAACGGCCTGTCGGTTCTGCTTGGGGCGGGCACCACAGCGTTGATGGCCGACGCCGACAGCCGCGAACTGATCAAGGCCTTGATGGCCGAAGTGGTCCGGGGCGCGAAGGCCTGCGGTCACGACATGCCGGCCGGTTATGCCGATTATCTGTTCATGATGACCGAGAAAATGCCGGACTACTGGCCGAGCATGCACCACGACTTTTTGCACAAGCGACCGCTGGAACTGGCGGCCATTTACGCCCGGCCACTGGCGGTGGCCAAGGCTGCCGGGTGCGAATTGCCGCGAATCGACGCGTTGTATCGCAGTTTGAGATTTATCGATCGACGCAACACCTGAGTCGATCAACCCGAGGGGGAAGGGCATGGCAAAGACGATTGACGACAAACTGGTGCTGGCGATTTCTTCGCGTGCGCTGTTCGACCTGAGCGAAAGCCACAAGGTTTATCTGTCGAGCGGCGTCGAGGCTTATCGGCAATATCAGATCGAACACGAAGACGAAATCCTCGAGCCCGGCGACGCATTCCCTCTCGTTGAAAAACTCCTGAACCTGAACGCCAGCCTCGGCCGGGCCAGGGTCGAGGTGATCCTGGTGTCGCGCAACAGTGCCGACACCGGGCTGCGGGTGTTCAACTCGATTCACCATTACGGGCTGGCGATTTCGCGCGCGGCATTTGTCGGCGGGCGCAGCCCGTATCCGTACCTCAAGGCGTTTGGCTGCGACCTGTTCCTGTCGACCCATGCCGAAGACGTGCGCAGCGCACTGGATGCCGGGTTCGCGGCGGCGACCATTCTGTCGGGCGGCGCCAGCCGTGCGGCCAGCGATGAATTGCGGATTGCCTTCGACGGTGACGCCGTGCTGTTTTCCGACGAGTCGGAGCGGGTTTATCAGGCGGGCGGCCTTGAAGCGTTCCAGGCCAGCGAACGCGAAAGCGCCCGCGAGCCCTTGCGCGGTGGGCCGTTCAAAGGCTTTCTCGCGGCGCTCAATCTGTTGCAGCGCGAGTTCCCGGAGGACGACTGTCCGATCCGTACCGCGCTGGTCACCGCGCGTTCCGCACCGGCTCATGAACGGGTGATTCGGACCCTGCGCGAGTGGGATATTCGTCTGGACGAATCGCTGTTTCTGGGTGGCCTGACCAAGTCCGCTTTCCTTGAAGCCTTTGCCGCTGACGTGTTTTTCGACGATCAGGCCGGCCATTGCGAGTTGGCTCGCGAGGTGGTCGCTACCGGCCATGTGCCGCATGGCATAAGCAATGAGCAAAAGGTTTAAGCCCGCCGTTCAACGCGTTACGCGGGACGTCGCACTCGCCAAGGCACTGCTAAGCTGAATCAATCTCCGCCATGTTGGCACTCGAGGAGGTCATATGATTCGTTCGATGCTCTATGCCACTGACCTCGGCCTGTACGCCCCTTTGGTGATGCAGCATGCCCTGGAGCTGGCTCGAACATTCAATGCCGACCTGTATGTGGTGCACGCGGTTGAACCCATGGGGCTGTTTGCCGAATCGGTGCTTCAGAGTTACCTCGATGAGCAGGCGCTGAACGAGTTTCACAGTCAGGGCCTGAACACCGTGATCGCCAATATCGAGCAGCGCGTGCTCGACAGTTTTCGTGAAGAACTGGGGGATGAAGGGGAGCAGGATCTGGAGCGGATACAAGCGGTGCGGGTGCTTCAGGGCGATCCGTCGCAGGTGATTCTCGAACAGGCGCAGAAACTCTCTGTGGATTTGTTGATCGTAGGTAGTCATAGCCATGGTGCTGGCGCGGAAACGCCTTTGGGGCGGACCGCAGCGCGGGTGTTGCAGTTGGCTCGGGTCCCGGTCTATCTGGTGCCGCTGGTGGAACGCCGTCGCCAAGGGGACCGCTAGTCCACGAATAGTGGCAGTTTGATAAAAAAGTTCTAGATTTATTCTTCAAACCATTAATATAGTTATATACCGTCGCTGATGCCCGTGGCGTCTACCTGCTTTGAGGGATTCATATGAAGCTTCAACAATTGCGCTACATCTGGGAAGTGGCGCACCACGACCTCAACGTTTCCGCTACAGCCCAAAGCCTTTACACCTCGCAACCGGGCATCAGCAAGCAGATCCGTCTGCTGGAAGACGAATTGGGCGTCGAGGTTTTTGCTCGCAGCGGCAAGCACCTGACCCGCGTCACCCCGGCCGGCGAGCGCATCATCACCACCGCCGGCGAGATCCTGCGCAAGGTTGAAAGCATCAAGCAGATCGCCCAGGAATTCTCCAACGAGAAGAAAGGCACCCTGTCGATCGCCACCACGCACACCCAGGCGCGTTATGCGTTGCCGCCGGTGATCAGCAATTTCATCAAACAATACCCGGACGTTGCGCTGCACATGCACCAGGGTTCGCCGATGCAGATAGCCGAAATGGCCGCTGACGGCACCGTCGATTTCGCCATCGCGACTGAAGCGCTGGAGCTGTTCGGTGACCTGGTGATGATGCCGTGCTACCGCTGGAACCGCTGCGTGGTCGTGCCTCAGGGCCACCCGCTGACCAAACTGTCGAAGCTGACCCTCGAAGCGCTGGCCGAATACCCGATCGTGACTTATGTGTTCGGTTTCACCGGCCGTTCGAAACTCGACGAAGCCTTCAGCCATCGCGGCCTGACGCCGAAAGTGGTGTTCACCGCCGCCGACGCCGACGTGATCAAGACTTACGTTCGCCTGGGGCTGGGCGTGGGCATCGTGGCGAAAATGGCGGTCGATACCAAACTCGATAATGACCTGGTGGTGCTCGATGCCAGCGAATTGTTCGAATCCAGCATCACCAAAATCGGTTTCCGTCGCGGCACCTTCCTGCGTGGCTTCATGTGCGACTTCATCGAGAAGTTCGCCCCGCACCTGACCCGCGAAGTCATGGCCAAAGCCATTCAGTGCCACAACAAGCAGGAACTGGAAGAGCTATTCGACGGCGTCGAACTGCCGGTTCATTGATCTCCCGCTAAACCACCTCGGTAACAGAAAACTGTTGCCGAGCACCCGCCACCAGAATCTCCACCTCGTCCCCCTCGAACTTGCCCAGCAGGCTTTTGCCCAGCGGCGAGCGAGGGGTGATGACGGTAATCCATTGCCCCACCAGATCGACCTTCAAACCTGCCGCGTCGGGCGCCAGGAACAGCCATTGCTCACGTCCCTTTTCGTCTTCGAGACCGAGCAGGGCGCCGACTTCGATGCCGCGCTGGTCGTCATAAGGCCGCAGCGTCAGGTTCTGGCACAGCGTCAGTGACTGCCTGATTTCCTCCACGCGCTTTGCCTGCCCGGCCGCCAGATATGACGCCTCCAGACCCAGGGTGTCGTACTTGTTTTCGGCGATGTTTTCTTCGTGGGTCGCCGTTTCGTAAGCGGTTTGCGCGGCACGCTCGGCAATGTCGAGATCGATCCGCAGCTTGTCGATAATCAGTTGGTGGACGGTTTGCTTATTCATGATCAATCGCAGAATTGCAGGACATTGGCGCGGCTTTTTTCGCTCGGTGCGGTGCGGTCCTGTTGCAGCCAGAACTGGCAATTGGGGTTCGACAGATTGCGGTTGCTGCTGCGCGCCTGATCCAGCCGTTGTGCCTGTTCGTTCTTGCGCAGGTTCTCTTCGTACTGCTGGAACATCGGGCTCTGCGGCGGAATGTCCGGCACCGGTTGCACCACTACCGGCGGCTTGGCCAATTGCTCCACCGCTTGCGCGACGGGCGCCAGTTGCTCGCTGAACAACAGGCGCGAGGCGAGCCAGCAGGTCAGTGCGATCGCGAGGAAACCCAGCCACAATCCGAGGGCGATACTGCCCGTCAGTTGCAGGGCATTAAGCTGGATCGGCAAGCGGCGGCGCGGATTGGGACGGTAGGGCATGACTGCCTCCTGGCGGGTGGTCGCGGGCGAGTGGCGATTGTCGCATGAAGATTAATCGCCGTCGGCTCTTCTGCACGGGGTAATTTATGCGGACAATCGGCGCCTTTGCCAACGGGAGCCTGGAATGCCTGAAATGCCTCAAATGAAAAACCGCAGGCGCTGGGATATTTTTTGCACCGTGGTCGATAACTTTGGCGACATCGGTGTGACCTGGCGCCTGGCCCGCCAATTGGTGGCCGAACATGCGATGGACGTGCGTTTGTGGGTCGATGATTTGCGGGCCTTCGAGCGTTTGTGCCCAGCCATTGATCTCAATCTTCCACAGCAGTGGCAGGAGGGGGTCGAGGTGCATCAGTGGACGGCCGACTGGCAGCCGACTGACGCGGCTGATGTGGTGATCGCCGCGTTCGCCTGCCAGTTGCCGAGTGCTTACATGGAGGCCATGGCTGCGCGGGAGAAGCCGCCACTGTGGTTGAACCTCGACTACCTGAGCGCTGAGGATTGGGTCGTTGGCTGCCACGGCTTGCCGTCGGTGAAGTACAAAAACGTGCAGAAATTCTTTTTCTTTCCGGGGTTCCAAAAGGGCACCGGTGGCTTGCTGCGTGAAAACGGATTGCTGGAACGGCGTCGGCAGTTTCAGCAAGACCCCGAGGCTCAGCGCGCATTCCTGCAAGGTTTAGGGATTGATCGGGCGCAAGGCGCGCAGTTGATTTCGCTGTTCGCCTACGAAAATGCCGGCCTGGCCAGTTGGCTGGATGTCCTGGCCGCAGATTCCGTGCCCACGCATCTGCTGGTGCCCGAAGGGCGGATTCTCGGTGATGTCGAGCGTTGGCTCGGTGTCGAGGGTTTGGCGGCTGGCGCGGTGCATGTGCGCGAGTCATTGACCGTGCAAGTGCTGCCGTTCGTCCGACAGGATCAATACGATCACCTGCTTTGGTGCTGCGATTTCAACGCCGTGCGCGGCGAAGATTCGTTTGTCCGCGCGCAATGGGCAGGGCGGCCGCTGCTCTGGCACATCTATCGGCAGGACGAAGACATTCACCTGGACAAGCTCGAAGCCTTCCTCACGCTCTACACAAAAGGCCTGTCTGCGCCTGCCCGCGAGGCGATCAGCGGTCTTTGGCGAGAGTGGAATGCCGGGCATGATATGTCCGACCGTTGGGCTACGACCCGTAAACACTGGCCAGAACTGCAAAAACACGCCGAAGCGTGGTGTCTGGAACAGGCTTTGCAGGCTGATCTTGCCGCAGCGCTGGTACAGTTTTACCTAAATTGGATATGATACGCGGCCTAGATTTTTGTAAATCCCATCCAAATTCGGATATTCGCAATGAAAACTGGTAAAGAACTGAAACCCGGTACCGTGATCCGTCTCGAAAACGATCCATGGTTGGTTCAGAAAGCTGAATTCACCAAATCCGGTCGTAACAGCGCGATCATGAAGACCAAGCTGAAAAACCTGCTGACCGGTTACAAGACCGAGATCGTTTACAGCGCTGACGACAAACTGGACGACGTAATCCTCGACCGCAAAGAAGCGACCCTGTCCTTCATCAGCGGCGACACCTACACGTTCATGGACACCACCGACTACACCATGTACGAGCTGAACGCTGAAGACATCGAAGCCGTTCTGCCTTTCGTTGAAGAAGGCATGACCGATGTTTGCGAAGCGATCTTCTTCGAAGAGCGTCTGGTTTCCGTAGAACTGCCGACCACTATCGTGCGTCAGGTTGACTACACCGAAGGTTCCGCTCGCGGCGACACTTCCGGCAAGGTAATGAAGCCTGCCAAACTGAAGAACGGTACCGAGCTGTCGGTTGCTGACTTCATCGAAATCGGCGACATGATCGAGATCGATACCCGCGAAGGCGGTTCCTACAAAGGCCGTGCTAAATAAGCACTGCTTCAGGAATGAAAAAGCCCGACCATTGAGTCGGGCTTTTTTGTGCCTGCAAACTACACACGAGCCCCTGTAGGAGCGAGGCTTGCCCGCGAAGGCGTCTTTTCTGACACACCGCTTTCGCGGGCAAGCCTCGCTCCTACAGGGGGGGCGGTGTTATTTCTTCAGGTGTTGCTTCAGTTCTTCAGACGCTTGCAGCATTGCGGAGCGAACCGCCGGCACCTGGCTCACTACGTTCAGCAAACCGTAATCGTGAATCATGCCGTTGTAACGCACCGCCGTGACCGGCACGCCGGCCTCATCCAGTTTGCGCGCATAGGCTTCACCCTCATCGCGCAGCACATCAGCACCGGCCGTCTGCACCAGCGCAGGTGGCAAGCCCTTGAGTTGTGCGGTGGTCGCCCGCAGCGGTGAAGCGTAGATCTCGTTACGTTGCTTGGCGTCGGTGGTGTAGTTGTCCCAGAACCACTTCATCATGTTTTTGGTGAGGAAGTGCCCTTCGGCAAACTGGTTGTAAGACGCCGTTTCAAAGCTGGCGTCGGTCACCGGCCACAACAGCACCTGGAACTTGATCGCCGGGGTGCCTTTGTCTTTGGCCATCAGCGCAACCACGGCCGCCATGTTGCCGCCGACACTGTTACCGGCCACGGCCAGTCGCTTGCCATCGACGTTGATCTCTTTGCCGTGCTCGGCCACCCATTTAGTGGCCGCGTAAGCCTGGTTGATCGCCACCGGGTAATGCGCTTCCGGTGATGGGGTGTAGTTGACGAACACCGCCGCCGCCCCCGAGCCCGTGACCAGATCCCGAACCAGCCGCTCGTGGGTCGGGAAGTCCCCCAGCACCCAGCCGCCGCCGTGGAAGAACATGAACACCGGCAGCTCGCCTTTGACCCCGGCCGGCCGGACGATGGTCAGGCTGAGCGGTTGGCCGTCGACTTGAATGGTCTTCTGGCTGACGTCTGCTTTTGGCAGCGTCAGTTTCACCCCGGCTTGCGCGCCGACCAAAATGGCCCGGGCATCTTTCGGTGAAAGCTGTTCCATCGGTTTGCCGGTGCCGGCATTCAGGACATCGAGGAACGCCTGGGTGTTGTGTTCAACCCCCTCGCCCGCGAATGCGCTGTGGATGGACAGGGCGAGAAGGGTGCCGGTCAAGACTTTGCTGAAAGTGTTCATGTTGGTTTCCTGTTCGGTCTTGGAGTCGACGGTTAGACGGTTACGTGCAGGCGCACTTCGACGTTGCCGCGGGTGGCGTTGGAGTACGGGCAGACCTGGTGGGCCGCGTCGACCAGGGTTTGCGCATCGGCTTGTTCAAGACCCGGCAGGCTGATGTGCAGGTCGATGTCCAGACCGAAGCCGCCAGGAATCTGGCCGATGCCGACGTGGGCAGTGATCGAGGCGTCGGCCGGGATGCTGCGTTTGGTCTGGCTGGCAACGAATTTCAGCGCGCCGATGAAGCAGGCCGAGTAACCGGCAGCGAACAGTTGTTCCGGGTTGGTGGCCGCGCCGCCAGCACCGCCGAGTTCTTTCGGGGTCGCGAGTTTGACGTCGAGGATGTTGTCGCTGGAAACCGCACGACCGTCACGGCCGCCAGTGGAGGTTGCGATTGCGGTGTAGAGAGTTTGCATGATGTAGGCCTCGTTTCAGGTTTTGGTGATTTGCGCTAAATGTTTGCGCGCTAAGTAAGTGCGAAATGAATGTATCGCGCTAATATTTAGCGCGCAAGATAAATTTTTAAAAAAGTTTTCCTGAAAGCATGCGCAGGGTATGCATTCGGCGGGGAGAGGCTTGATGTAGAGGCTTTGGTGTGGGAGTGACAGGCAGAAATTTTTTTATGGCGTCGAGGATGCTTTCGCGGGCAAGTCGGATCGCCGCACCGCTCGCTCCTACAGGTCATGTGCGGTCTGTAGGAGCGAGGCTTGCCCGCGAAGAACGATAACGCGATCTATCAGGTGATCGCTTAAAGGCTGTCCTGCAGATTGCTGCGCAGCACTTGCAGCTCCGCTTGCAGTTTTTGCAACCGCTCAAGCGTCATGCCGCTGGCGCCGAGGATGCACTGGGGCACGCCTCGCGCCTTGTCCCGCAACGCGCGGCCCTGTTCAGTCAGCTCGACAATCACCACTCGCTCGTCCTCGCGGCTGCGAGTGCGGCTGAGCAAGCCTTCGACTTCCAGGCGCTTGAGCAACGGGGTCAACGAGCCGGGATCGGTCAGCAAGCGCGTGCTGATTTCGCCTACGGTCAAACCGTCCCGTTCCCACAACACCATCATCGCCAGGTACTGCGGATAGGTCAGGCCCAGCGCTTGCAGCAGCGGCTTGTAGACCTTGGTCATCAGCAGTGAAGTGGAATGCAGGGCGAAGCAGGCCTGGTTGTCCAGCAGCAGGTCGTCGCAGTTATCCGTGGTGTCGCGTTCGGTGTTCATCTCAAAGCCTTGATCAGTGATCTTCATGAATCTAGCGGGCGAATCTTTAATGCGCCAGATAATTCTGCCCTAGTGCCGGTCCAGATTGGTTCGCAGCGCCAGATCCCACGGCGGGACAGGGCTGAAGCGGACTTTCAGGTACTCCAGCAATAAACGACTCCTCGGGTTGGGTTGCTGCTCCAGGCGCAACGCATAGATGCCGGTGGTTTCCGGCGGTGGCAGGCCGTGTTCACAGAACAGCGGCAGCAGTTCGCCGCGCAACAGGTATTCACTGGTCAGCCAGGTCGGCAAGTGCGCGATACCGAGCCCGGCCAGCGCACCGCAGACCAGCGCCTCGGCATTGTTGGCGCTCATGCGGATGCGCCCGGGACGATGCAAATGCATTTCTGCGTTTTGCTCGAAACGCCAGGCAAATGGCGGCGCCAGGCCATCCCAGTCGAGACCGTCGTGATCACTCAACTGCGCCGGGTCGGTCGGCACGCCTCGGCGTTGCAGGTATGCGGGGCTGGCGCAGGCGATGCGCACCATGCTCGCCAGTGGTGTGGCCACCAGTCGGGTATCGGCCATTTGCCCGGCGCGCAGCACAAGGTCGACCTTGCCCAGGTTCAAACCCTGCATGTCGACAAAACTGTCGATCAGGTGCAGTTGCACGTCGAGGCCGGGGTACAGCATCAGAAAATCAGCGATCACCGGCGCCAGATGCCGTCGGCCGAACGCGGCGGGCGCGTCGATCCGGATCAAGCCTTCCGGCGCACTGCTCAGGGACACTGCCTCGGCGCGGGCCAGTTGCAATTCTGCCACGATCCGCCGCGCACGCTCGGCAAACGCCACGCCGGCCGGGGTCGCTCGGACGGCATGGGTGCTGCGAATGAACAACTGGCTGCCGACCGCGCTTTCCAGGCTATCGATGCGCCGCGCCACGGCCGAAGGGGTCAGTGGATGACGGCGAGAGGCAGCGGAAAAGCTGCCGGTTTCCAGCACATCGAGGAACAGCCCGAGTTGTTCGGTCAATTGATTAGGGTTCATGGCGTATCAATGCCTATGCGAAGTTGGCACAGCCATTGTGCGTTGCTGTGCGTTTCCCCGCCAGCGCCGACTGCGTAGGATGAATGGCCTGAGATAAAAGGAAATCGGCCGTGATCGAGTTTTTGATGTACCTGGTATTTGGCGCAGCCCTGGGAACCCTCGGCGGCTTGTTTGGCATTGGCGGCGGTCTGATCGCGATTCCGTTGCTTGGCGTGTTGTTCGGTCTTGATCAGCAAATTGCCCAGGGCACCGCGCTGGTGATGGTGGTTCCGAACGTGATGCTGGCGCTATGGCGTTATCACCAGCGCAACAAAATCGAAATGCGTCACGCGCTGCCGCTGGCCTCGATGGGCTTTTGCTTTGCCTGGGCCGGCTCCATCTGGGCGGTGGGCATTGATGCGCAAACCATGCGCATCGGATTTGTCGCCTTCCTGATCGCGCTGTCGGCCTACAACCTGCTGCGAATGTTCTACGCCAATGCGCCGGCTTCTTCGCAGATGAATTACGCCTGGCCATGGCTGGGTGTGCTCGGCGCGGCGTCCGGGACCATGGGCGGATTGTTTGGCGTGGGCGGGGCGGTGGTGGCAACACCGGTGCTGACCAGCCTGTTCGGCACCAGCCAGGTGGTGGCCCAAGGGTTGTCGCTGGCACTGGCATTGCCCAGCACGGGCGTCACGCTGGTCACCTATGCCGTGCATCATCAAGTGGACTGGATGATCGGCGTGCCGTTGGCCGTGGGTGGACTGCTGAGCATCAGCTGGGGCGTGAAGATCGCCCACGCCATGCCGGAGCGCCTCCTGCGCGGGCTATTCTGTGGCTTCCTGGTGCTGTGCGCGGTGATGCTCGCGTTTAAAGTTTGAAGCCGTCGACGATGTGCTCAGCCAGGCATTCGGTAATCGGTGACGGATTGTGCAGGTTGCGCACCAGCATGATGCTGGCTTCAGGCAGCAAGGGCAGGTCTTCGGCGTCACCGAGAATGCGCATGTCCGGGGTGATCAGGCTTTCCAGTTGTGCGGTGACGGCCAGGCCGGCGCTGACCACCGCCATGATCGCCGACAGGCTCGAGCTGTTGTAGGCAACGCGGTAGTCGCGACCCATTGCGTCCAGCGCATTGCAGGCCCACAGCCTGCAGAAA
The DNA here is from genome assembly GCF_014852285.1 of Pseudomonas sp. PDM02. Classification (NCBI taxonomy): domain Bacteria; kingdom Pseudomonadati; phylum Pseudomonadota; class Gammaproteobacteria; order Pseudomonadales; family Pseudomonadaceae; genus Pseudomonas; species Pseudomonas sp. PDM02. The sequence goes on from NZ_JACVBL010000004.1 coordinate 15,697, forward strand.
CAATCACTGTTGAACATCGCCAGCGGCAACGGTGTCTGCTCGTGGGCGCTGTAGCATTGTGCTTCGGCCCAGACGAAACGTTCCTTGCGCAGCAACTGGCCGATCTCGTTGCCCGGCTCGCGGGTGACGATGGACAAATCAAGATCCTGGCGTAGCAGCAATTGTTTTGATGATTCGCAGTGCACCTCGATCTGGATCAGCGGATATGACTGGGCGAATCGCCGCAGAATCCCCGGCAGAAAACGCATCACGTAATCGTCCGGCGTGCCGATCCGCACCGTGCCGACCATGTGCGGCTCGCGCAGGGTGTTGAACACCTCGCTGTGCAACTTGAGGATGCGCCGGGCGTAACCCAGCAGCACCTGGCCTTCAGCGGTCAGCCGCACCTGACGGCCGTCGCGCTGGAACAGTTGGCGTTGCAACACGTCCTCTTCCAGCCGCTTCATTTGCATGCTGACGGCGGATTGCGTGCGGTTGACCAGCTCCCCTGCGCGGGTGAAACCGCCCTGATCGGCGATGGCAACAAAGGTGCGCAGCACTTCGGTGTCGATACTTGGGAAGGCGGACATACATCAATCTCCGAGATGTATTGCATAAGAAACATTCGTTGGATTGATCTTAGCTCTGGCGTGACACTTGAGCCATCCCAAACGGAGGGCAACAAGATGAAAGGTCAAAAAGGTTATGTCGAGGTAGAGAAACATTCCATCCACGTCGTCTCGGATTTACTGCACAAGATCAGTCGCTGGTACGAATTGCACCGTGAACGCGAGTTGTTGGCGGGCATGAGCGACGAAGCGTTGAAGGACATCGGGCTCAGTCGTGCAGATGTCGAGCACGAAACCGTGCGCCCATTCTGGGATGACCCGATGCACAAATGAGTAAGCCACAACTACACAAACCGTCTCCCGGTGAGGTAGGTTGCGAGCAGACAAGGAGATGCTCATGCCCGCAACGCTGTCCTTTTCCATCAAACAGGCTCGACGCCTGGCGCTGGCCGCCCAAGGATTCAACGGGCGCCAGCCGCCAGCGGCGATCAAAGCGGTGCAGCTCAATCGCCTGATCGAGCGGCTGGGCATCTTGCAGATCGATTCGGTCAATGCGTTGGTGCGTTCGCACTACCTTCCCTTGTTTTCCCGCCTCGGCAATTACTCATCCGACTTGCTCGACCAGGCTGCCTGGAGTTCGGGCCGGCGACGTACGCTGTTCGAATACTGGGGGCATGAAGCCTCGTTGCTGCCGCTGTCGATGTACCCGTTGATGCGCTGGCGCATGCGGCGCGCGAGTCGTGGCGAAGATATCTATCAGCAGCTGGCACGTTTCGGGCGTGAGCAACAGGACACTGTCCGGCGGGTGCTGGCCTCGGTTGAAGAGCTCGGCGCACTGGGCGCCGGCAGCCTTTCGACCCGTCAGGAGCGGGCAGGGCCGTGGTGGGACTGGAGTGCGGAAAAGCATGCGCTGGAATGGTTGTTCGCCGCCGGGGAAGTGACCGTGGCCGGGCGGCGTGGGTTCGAGCGGCTCTATGATTTGCCCGAGCGGGTGATTCCTTCGGCGATTCTGCAGCAGCCGTTGCTCGCGGAGGACGAGGCCCAGCGCGGGCTGCTGTTGCACGCCGCGAATGCCTTGGGTGTGGCGACGGAAAAGGACCTGCGCGATTACTTCCGGCTCAGTCCGGGTGATGCGCGTCCGCGCCTTGCGGAACTGGTGGAAGCCGGGGAGCTGCTGACCTGTGAAGTCCAGGGCTGGCGGCAACCGGGCTTTTGTTTGCCAGAGCCGAAAGTGCCGCGCAAGGTTGAGGCCAGTGCCTTGCTGTCACCGTTTGATTCGCTGATCTGGGAGCGCAGTCGTACCGAGCGTTTGTTCGATTTTCGCTATCGGCTGGAGATTTATACGCCGCCGGACAAGCGGGTCTACGGCTATTACGTGTTGCCGTTTTTATACAACGAGCGGATTGCTGCGCGGGTGGATTTGCGTGCGGAGCGGGCGTTGGGGCGTTTGGCGGTGCATGCAGTGCATGAGGAAGAGCCGGGGCTGGATGAGGAAGGGATGCTGGCGTTGGCGGTGAATTTGCGGCGGATGGCGGATTGGCTGGGGTTGGAGCGGGTGCAGTTGAATTGCCCGCGGGAGAGTGCGGGGCGGTTGCGGGTGGCATTGGCCGGTATTGGCGGTGATTGAGCTGACGCCTTCGCGGGCAAGTCGGATCGCCGCACCGCTCGCTCCTACAGGGGTTCGCGATCCCTTGTAGGAGCGAGGCTTGCCCGCGAAGGCAGCGACACGGTTTACCGACGGACTTGTTTCAGGGTTTCGGCAATAAGGAACGCCAACTCCAGCGACTGATCCGCATTCATCCGCGGGTCGCAATGGGTGTGATACCGATCCGACAACCCGTCCTCGGTGATCGGTCGCGCACCACCAATGCACTCGGTGACATTCTGCCCGGTCATCTCGATGTGAATGCCGCCGGCATAGGTGCCTTCCGCTTCGTGCACCTGGAAGAACTGCTTCACCTCGCCAAGAATCTGCGCAAAGTCGCGGGTCTTGTAGCCGCTGCTGGCCTTGATAGTGTTGCCGTGCATCGGATCGGAACTCCAAAGCACTTGCTTGCCTTCACGCTGCACCGCGCGGATCAGTTGCGGCAAATGATCGCCAACCTTGTTCGCGCCCATCCGTGCGATCAGGTTCAAGCGGCCTGGATCGTTGTCCGGGTTGAGCACGTCGATCAGGCGAATCAAGTCTTCCGGATTCATGCTCGGACCAACCTTGACCCCGATCGGGTTGTTCACCCCACGCAGGAATTCGACATGAGCGCCGTCGAGCTGACGGGTGCGGTCGCCGATCCATAACATGTGCGCCGAGCAATCGTAGTAATCGTTGGTCAGGCTGTCGCGACGCACGAAGGCTTCTTCGTAGTTCAGCAGCAGCGCTTCGTGGGCGGTGAAGAAACTGGTTTCGCGCAGTTGTGGCGAGCTGTCCATGCCGCAGGCGCGCATGAATGCCAGGGTTTCATCGATGCGATCGGCGAGGTGGCTGTATTTTTCCGCCAGCGCCGAGTTGGCGATGAAGTCCAGGTTCCATTTGTGCACCTGATGCAGGTCGGCAAAGCCGCCTTGGGCGAAGGCGCGCAGCAGGTTCAGGGTCGCGGTGGACTGGTGATAGGACTGGAGCAGACGCTCCGGGTCCGGCACACGGCTTTTTTCGTCGAAGCCGATGCCGTTGACGATGTCGCCACGGTAGGCGGGCAGGGTCACGCCGTCGATGGTTTCGTCGTTGGCCGAACGCGGTTTGGCGAACTGACCGGCCATGCGCCCGACCTTGACCACCGGGCAGCCCGCGGCGAAGGTCATGACGATCGCCATTTGCAGCAGCACTTTAAAGGTGTCGCGGATTTTCGCGGCAGAGAACTCGGCGAAGCTTTCGGCGCAATCGCCGCCCTGCAACAGAAATGCGCGGCCCTGGGTCACTTCGGCAAACTGACGTCGCAACTCCCGGGCTTCACCGGCAAACACCAGCGGCGGATAACTCGCCAGGGTTTGCTCGACGTGCAGCAAATGCGCCGCGTCGGGGTAGTGGGGTTGTTGCTGGATCGGCAGGGCGCGCCAGCTGTCAGGGCTCCAGGGTTGGCTCATCACGGTCTCGGTTGTTTTACGCTCGGACGTTCATGTTATCAGCAAATTAGTGCGTGACCTGTTCCCGTCGCTTCGCGGACAATCGCGCCTTTGCCGCCTGATGTTGCGGTGCATTGCGTTGCCGGGCCCGGTGACGATCTGGAGACGAAATGACTGAGGAGCGCGTCGAGCATCTGCTCGCCGAGGTACAGGACGAGTTCGGCGTGATTCGCGTGCTGGAAGTGGCCGATTACCGTTTTCTCGAGTTCGGTGATGCCATCGAACAGAGCTGCGTGTTCACTGCCGACCCGAGCTGGCTCGAATACGATTACACCCGTGCCATGCTGATCGGCGCGTTGTGCCACGAGCAACCGGAAAGCGCGCTGTTCCTCGGCCTCGGTGCCGGCACGCTGACTCAGGCTTGCCTGAAGTTCTTGCCGCTGGAAGATGTCGAAGCCATCGAGCTGCGGCCCGACGTGCCGCGCCTGGCCATCGAATACCTGGGGCTGGATGACGACCCGCGGCTGTACATCCGTGTCGGCGATGCGCTGGAACTGCTCGATACCGCCGAGCCGGCCGACCTGATTTTTGTCGACCTTTATACCGATGTCGGGCCGGGTGTCGGGCATCTGGCCTGGAGTTTTCTGGAAAACTGTCAGAAACGCCTGAATCCGGGCGGCTGGCTGGTGATCAACCAGTGGGCCACCGATGATGGCAAACCGTTGGGCGCGGCGCTGTTGCGTGGGCTCTATCACCGGCATTACTGGGAGCTGCCGGTGAAGGAGGGCAATGTGATTCTGCTCGTGCCGTCGGAGCTGGATCAGGAACTGGACATGGATGGGTTGGTTGCGCGGGCCGAAGGGCTGGCGCCACGGTTGGGGTATTCGTTGCAGTCGTTGATCAAGGCGATTCGCCCGGCGACATGATTTGTTGTTCTTTAGGGCCTCTTCGCGGGCAAGCCTCGCTCCTACAAGGGTGCGCATTTCCCTGTAGGAGCGAGGCTTGCCCGCGAAGGCAATATCCGCCTCGCCACAAACCTCAAACCCCTTTGAAAATGCCGGGCCGCTTCTCAACCATCGACCGCACGCCTTCCTTCGCATCCTCACTCGCCAACAACTTCTTCACCAGCGGCGGCAACCCCAGCGCTGCGGCTGTTTCGCCCTCATAACGCGCCTGTCGCGCCGACATCAACGTTGCCTGAACCCCCAGCGGCGCCTGCCGGGCAATCCGCTCCGCCAGCCCGATCGCCCGGGGCAGCAAATCCTCGCTGGCCATGACTTCCTGCACCAACCCCAGATGCAACGCGTCATGCGCATCGAATTCATCCCCGGTCAGCAACCAGCGCATCGCATTGCCCCAGCCGGCGACTTGATGCAGGCGCAATGTGGCCCCGCCGAACGGGAAAATCCCGCGCTGCACTTCTTTCTGGGCAAACCGGGTGTTACTGGCGCAGAGGTTGATGTCGGCGGCGAGCATCAGCTCAATGCCGATGGTCAGGCAATAACCTTGCGCGGCGACGATCACCGGTTTGCTGACTCGCGGACCCGCGAACACGCCCCACGGATCGCAACCGCCGGGCGGTGCCTGCCAGCCCTCGGCCAGGGCCGAACTGGTGCTGACCAGATCAAGCCCGGCGGTGAAATGCTCGCCATGGCCGAACACCACCGCCACCCGCGCTTCGCTGTCAGCCTCGAACTCACCGTAGGCCAGACTGAGTGCGTTGAGCAGGTCGAGGTCGAAGGCATTGCGCTTGGCCACCCGATCCAGGCCGATCAACAGGACATGGCCACGCCTTTCGCAGGTCACACGGCTGGTAACAGGTTGATTCATCGAACAATTCCTCGGACGGGAAGGGGTTTGAAGGGGTAGGCGAGGCCGCAGGTCCGAGTCACAACGGTGAACCGTTTTAGCGCCATCCCCAGCAGGGCCGGGCCTTTGAAAAATAGACCGTCGCACGATTATCCGCAAAGCCTGTGACACAACGGTGTATCCGTCAGTTTTCCGACAAATAATGCTCCCTTTTTGGGCGAATTCCGGTATAGTGCGCGCCGGCCTTTAACCGGGCCGCGTTTAGGTAGCGCAATTCCCCGAAGTCAGCTTCGGCTGCACGTCCGCACAGCGGACTCTCCCTTGACGAATCTTTTTCATTCATTCGTTTTCGCAAATCCCCGCCGACAAAGCAGCCAGGGCGACTCTTGAGTCTTACACGGCATGCGCAGCTTTGGAGCATGGGTCTTTGCGGATGCACTTAGAGGCAGACCCATGACCCAGGAAACCGGCGGCTTCGCCGCTTTTAATCTTAATCCGAATATCCTTGCAGCCGTCATTGCGACTGGCTACGAAGAGCCTTCGGCTATTCAGCAGCAATCGATCCCGATCATCATGGCCGGCCAGGACATGATTGGTCAGGCGCAAACCGGTACGGGTAAAACCGCTGCGTTCGCCCTGCCTATCCTGCACTGCATCGATCCTGCCAAGCGCGAGCCGCAAGCCCTGATCCTGGCGCCAACCCGTGAGTTGGCGCTGCAAGTAGCAACCGCTTTCGAAACCTACGCCAAGCAAATGCCAGGCGTTACCGTTGTGGCCGTTTACGGCGGCGCCCCTATGGGTCCACAACTGAAAGCAATCCGTAATGGCGCACAGATCGTTGTCGCCACTCCGGGCCGTCTGTGCGACCACCTGCGTCGCGACGAAAAAGTCCTGTCGACCGTTAACCACCTGGTTCTCGACGAAGCCGACGAAATGCTCAAACTGGGTTTCATGGACGACCTCGAAGTCATCTTCAAGGCGCTGCCTCCAACCCGTCAGACCGTACTGTTCTCGGCCACCCTGCCGCAGTCGATCCGTGCGATCGCCGAGCGTCACCTGCGTGATCCGCAGCACGTGAAGATCCAGACCAAGACTCAGACCGTTACCGCGATCGAACAGGCTCACCTGTTGGTTCACGCTGACCAGAAGACCTCGGCTGTATTGAGCCTGCTGGAAGTCGAAGACTTCGACGCCCTGATCATGTTCGTGCGCACCAAGCAAGCGACCCTGGACCTGGCCAGCGCCCTGGAAGCCAAAGGCTACAAAGCCGCTGCGCTGAACGGTGACATTGCCCAGAACCAGCGTGAGCGCGTGATCGACTCCCTCAAGGATGGCCGTCTGGACATCGTTGTGGCGACCGACGTTGCCGCTCGTGGCCTGGACGTTCCGCGCATCACTCACGTGTTCAACGTTGACATGCCGTACGATCCGGAATCCTACGTTCACCGTATCGGCCGTACTGGCCGTGCCGGTCGCGAAGGTCGTGCACTGCTGCTGGTGACTCCGCGTGAGCGCCGCATGCTGCAAGTGATCGAGCGTGTAACCGGTCAAAAAGTTGCCGAAGTTCGCCTGCCGGACGCTCAGGCTGTTCTCGATGCCCGCATCAAGAAACTGACCAACAGCCTGTCGCCGCTGGTTGGCGATGCCGAATCGACTCACGGTGATCTGCTGGATCGCCTGACTGCCGATATCGGTTGCACGCCGCGTGCACTGGCTGCTGCCCTGCTGCGCAAGGCGACCAACGCTCAGGCGCTGACCCTGGCTGCAATCGAAAAAGAACGTCCACTGGTGCCGAACAACGCACCGCGTGGCGATCGTCCAGAGCGCACCGGTGATCGTCCGGACCGTGGTGATCGTGAGCGTCGTGCTCCGGTTCCATTGGCCGAAGGTCGTGCCCGTTGCCGTACCGCGCTGGGCGCGCGTGACGGTATCGCGGCGAAAAACCTGCTGGGCGCCATCCTCAACGAAGGTGGTCTGGCGCGTGAAGCGATCGGTCGCATCCAGGTGCGTGACAGCTTCAGCCTCGTCGAGCTGCCGGAAGATGGTCTGGAGCGTCTGCTGACCAAGCTGAAGGACACTCGCGTTGCCGGTAAGCAGTTGAAGCTGCGTCGCTATCGCGAAGATTGATCCGCCCCCGGGCTGATTGATCGAACATAAAAAATCCCCGACTGGTTCGGGGATTTTTTTTGCCTGCGATTTGTTAAATATCGCCGATTTCACGTTTAGCTGCGATTCCTGTAGGAGCCGGCTTGCTGGCGATAAACGCACAGGCACTGCGTACATTCAGACCGCACACGTAATCGTTCACGCCCATCGCCAGCAAGCCGGCTCCTACAGGGGGCTGGGTTTAATCTGTTGCTGGCCCGCCACCCGCCGTGACCACTTGCACACTCATGCGCGGTGTCGCCAGATCGAGCCCGGCTTCATCCAGGTGTCGTTTCAAGGACAGGTTGAACGCCCGGGAAACTTCCCATTGTTTGATCGGCGCGGTCTTGAAGCGGGCCCGCAGAATCGCGTTGCCTGACTCGAAACTCTCGACCCCTTGAATCTCCAGCGGCGACCAGATGTTGCGTCGTTGCAATGGATCGGCGCGCATCTTCTGGCCGACGTCGCGCATCAGTTTGATCGCGTTATCGATGTCCATGTTCGAGGGGATCGCCACGCGAAAGATCGCGTAGCCGAACTCTCGCGAGTAGTTCTTGATGCTTTTGATTTCACTGAACGGGATGGTGTGGACGATGCCGTCGATGTCCCGCAGGCGCACGGTACGAATGGTCAGGCCCTCGACAGTGCCGAGGTGGCCGCCAACATCCACGTAGTCGTCGATGGCCAGGGAGTCCTCGATGATGATGAACAGCCCGGTGATCAGGTCCGCGACCAACGATTGTGCGCCGAAACCGATGGCCAGGCCGATCACGCCGGCACCGGCCAGCAGTGGCGTGACGTTCATGCCCATGTTCGCCAGGGCGACGATCAGTGCAACGATGAATATCGCCACGAACAGCACGTTGCGGATCAGCGGCATCATCGTCTGCGCACGCGCGTTGGCCTGGCCTTTGCGCGAGCGGGTGAGGGCGTGGTGCACCGCCGTGTCGCTGAGGATCCAGATCAGCCAGGCAAAAATCAGTGTGCCGCCGAGGCTGAACAGTTTGACGCTGACTTCATGGCCTTCGCCTTCGGTGAACGCAATCAGCGACATGCCCCAGACCCGCAGGCCAAGTTCGATGAACGCTAGCCACACCAGCAAGTGGGCGAGGGTATAGAAGAAGCTTTTCAGGCGTTCGGAATACAGTGCATGACGCTTCACGCCCCGTTGCGGTTTCAGTGCATGCCGGCGTACCAGCCCGTTGATGACCATGCACAACACCAGCAGCACGGTGCAGATCAGCGACTGGCGCAACGCGGTGCTGGTGTCGCCGGCGGAAACGAAGGTGGCGAACAGCGAAATCGCCACCAGCACCAGCGCTGGCATGTACCAGAAGGTGCCGAGAATTTCGATGGTGTCGCTGAGTGCGCGGCGGGTCAGGCGCCGTGACAGCGGTTGGTTGCGGATCAAGTGGGCGATGGGGCGTCGGAAGCGCAGGATGAACAGCCCGGTAGACAGCGCGGCCAGCACGTTGGCGATGGTGGCGGCGGTGTGCGCCAAATGGCTGCCGAGGCTGGCGACCAGTCGCGGGTCGTTCAAGGCTTCGCCGAACGCGGCAAAACTGCCGATCAGCCACAGCGGCCGAAAGGCCTGATGCCGCAGGATGTACAAGGCGCGGTGGCGGTGTGGCCCGTCGAGCAAGGAAAAGGCGATCACACAGATCGCCGAAAAACACGTGCCGACCACCAGCGCATAGGCCAGCACCATCGCCAGGCTTTTGCCCAATGACGAGGGCAGGGCGTAGGTCATGTAGACGGTCATCACCAGGGCGATCAGCCAAGGCCCGAGTTTGCGCAGGGCAAAGCGCAACATGTCGAGGGCCTTGGGGTGCTGCGGTAATTCTTCGGTCAGGCCGAAGCGCATCCGTACCCGGTGACCGAGCCAGATAAGCGCGGCGGCCAGCAGGCTCCAGACCATCAGAATCATGGCGAAGCCAAAGATGATCGGCAGCCATTCATTGGCCGGCAACACCAACCCCGCCAGTTCTTCCTTGGCCAGATCAAACTCGTCGGACCAGCGTGTGAGCGGGCTGTCAGCGCCGGAGAATTGTTTTTCAAAATTGGCCAGCGTGCCGCCAATCAGGCCCAACACGCCTTCTTCAGCAGCCGGTTGGGCTTTTTTGGTGGCGTCGCGCAGCTTCTTCAAGTCGGCCAGCAATTTGCTGCGTTGCTGATCGTTCTCCAGTGACTTGATGACTTCGTCGAGGGATTGCCCGAGGGGTTCTTGCGCCTCGGGCTGGGTTTTCGCCGAGCTGTTGAGCAGGCTCGGTAAACCGACGGCCTGGGCCGGCATGATCGGCAGCAGCGCCATCAGGCAGACGAGGAAAAGGCTGGGCAGGGCAAAAAGACGAGCGAACACTAGGCGGTCAACCTTGAAAAGAGCAGGTCGACCGAGTGTACGAGCCCGCCAAAATCAATGCGAGCCGAGGGCGAGGATTTATTCGTTGAGTTTGGCGAGGATCTTGAAGACGACGGTAGCGAGGATGGTCAGCATGCCGATCCACATCGCGAACACGCCGGCATTCTTGTCGCGGAAGTTGAAGCCGATCGCCAGCAGGATCATCCCGGCAAGAATCGGGATCAGCATGGCGTGAAATGAAGACATCGAGATCATGAGCGACTGCCTTGTCGAAGGGGATATTTAAAGTCTAGCGGTTTTAACACATGTAGGAGCCGGCTTGCTGGCGATAGGATCAGCGCGGTGCGTCAGTTGCACCGCGTCGCCTGGATCGCCAGCAAGCCGGCTCCTACAAGGTTTTACGGGAGCTCTTGGCTGGCGTAAAACGCGCTAAGCACTTTCACCAGGTGCGCCAGATCATGACTGCCGCACAGCTCCCGGATCGAGTGCATGGCGAATGTCGGCAGGCCGATGTCCACGGTGCGCACGCCCAGGTGGCTGGCGGTGATCGGGCCGATGGTCGAGCCGCAGCCCATGTCGCTGCGCACCACGAAGCTTTGCACCGGCACTTCTTCGGCCATGCACAGATGGCGGAAGAACCCGGCGGTTTCGCTGTTGGTGGCGTAACGCTGGTTGCTGTTGACCTTGATCACCGGGCCGGCGTTGAGTTTCGGGCCGTGGTTGGCGTCGTGCTTGTCGGCGTAGTTGGGATGTACGCCGTGGGCATTGTCGGCCGAGACCAGCAGGGATTTCTGAATGGTGCGTACGAATTCATCACCTTCGGGCAACAAGCGACGCAGCGTCTGCTCCAGCATCGGGCCATCAGCGCCACAGGCCGAGCAGGAGCCGACTTCTTCGTGGTCATTGGCGACCAGTACGCAGGTTTCGTCGGTTTCAGCCGTCAGCAACGCTTGCAGGCCGGCGTAGCAGGACAGCAGGTTGTCGAGGCGCGCACCGGCGATGAAGTCGCCATGCAGGCCGATGACCGCAGCGCTCTGGGTGTCGTAGAAGCTCAGCTCGTAGTCGAGCACCACGTCGGCGTTCAGGCCATGCTCGAGAGCAAGTTGATTGGTGAGCACGGCCCGGAAGTCCACGCGCTCGTCGCCGGCGAATTGCGCGAGGATCGGCGGCAATTCGGTCTGGGCGTTGATCGCCCAACCCATGTTGGCTTCACGATTGAGGTGAATGGCCAGGTTGGGAATGATCGCGATCGGCGTCTTGAAGTCGATCAGCTGGCTCTCGACCTTGCCGTCGCGTCGGAAGGTCACGCGGCCCGCCAGGGACAGATCGCGGTCGAACCACGGAGCCAGCAGCGCGCCGCCATACACTTCGACACCCAGCTGCCAGAAACCCTGGCGTTGCAGTTCCGGCTGGGGTTTGACTCGCAGGCACGGGCTGTCGGTATGGGCGCCGACCAGGCGGATGCCGCCGTGCAGGGGAGAGTGACGGCCCATTTTGACGGCGACAATCGAAGAGTCGTTACGGGTGACGTAGTAGCGGCCGTTGGCTTCGGTGGTCCAGGGCTCGCGTTCGTCGAGACGCTGATAACCCGCCGCTTCCAGGCGCTGAACAAGGCTGGCGGTGGCATGAAACGGGGTAGGGGAGGCCTTGAGGAAATCGATCAGGCCTTGGTTCAACTCTTCGCGCATAAGTAGCTCCAGACAGCAATGGCGCAAGTTTACCGTATTGGCTCACGGCATTGCAGACACAATGCCGTCCGTCGCGCGACGTTTGTCGGTGGGTCTGATTTGCGCGTCAGCCTGTGATCAGAAGTCCGCTGAGGAACACTTCACGGCGTTGCTTGCGACCCACGTATTCATGCTTGCTCGCGACATACACCGGGTTGAACTTTTTCTTCGAGATGCCAGGGAGTTGTCCTGTGTACGTTTCAACCAGCCGATCATAGTCGGCTTCAGTAATGTGTTTGTAGATTTCCCGGCGATAGAAAAATCCCAGCTGGAAACCCAGGGTTTCGCTTTGATGGGGTGTCTGGCCGGAGAAGCAGTTTTCAAAATCGATGGCTTTGAGCGGTGACTGCGACGATTCTGGGATCATGATGTTGCCGGCCCAGAAATCCATGTGAGTGATGTTCTTCAGGGCAAGGGAGTGGAGCAGATCGAAAGCATCCAGGATAAATGCCTCCACGTTGCCGGGGTTGCGTTTAAGCCACTGTACGCCGTCAAGATGGTCGTCAAGCAGGCGCGTGATAATGAAATACTCCTGGGTCAGTCCCAGCAGATCTTTGGTGTAGCCAAACCCTTGCAGTGGTGGCATCCGGACGCCACGGCGCTGCGCTTCATGGGTATTGATCAGTTCTTCCAGCGGCCAGTCGAAGCGACCGTTACGCTGTGGTTTGCCAAAGGTTACCCGCACTTTCGCCTTTAACGTATCCAGCGGCTGAACCTTGGCAAATAGAGGGGTGTCACCGCTGGCGAGCGGTGCGCTCGCGCGGGTGAGCTTGCGAGCGCTGCGCTTTTCAATCAGTTGCTCCAGCGCTTGCCGTGCTTCGATGCAAGGCTGTTCACTGAGGTGCAGGGTGGTGTTGGAAAAGTTGAAGGTGATTGGGTAGTCGTTCTGAAGTGTCTTGCAACTGAGCACGGGGCATCCTGCCTGCTATCGTAGTGCCATCATTTTACGTTTCTTTACAAATTTATGACAATAATTTAACGCCATTTTTACGACGGGTAATTTGTTTCAGTAAATGAAAACGCCCTTCAGTTGAAGGGCGTTTTTCATTTCGGCGAGTCTGCTCAAAACGGAGCGGGGCACTCGAAACGCAGGCGTTCACCGGTCTGCGGGTGAGTGAAGCTGAGCATGCTCGCGTGCAGGCATAGCCGTGGCCAGGCAGCCAGCGCCTGCTCGTGGGCATAGAGCCCGTCACCCAGCAGCGGGTGGCCGATGGAGAGCATGTGCACGCGCAACTGATGGGAGCGGCCGGTGATCGGCGTCAGTTCAACCCGGCACCAGTCGCCGCATCGTTCCAGCACGCGCCAGAATGTCAGGGCGTTTTTGCCGAACTCGAAATCCACCACATGGCGCGGCTTGGTCGGCGGGTCGTAGCGCAGGGGCAGGTCGATGCTGCCGCTGTCCAGTTCCGGCTGACCCCAGCAAAGTGCGGTGTAGGCCTTTTCGGTTTCACGGTCGTGAAATTGCCGAGACAATTCGCGATGGGTGTCCGGGTCACGGGCCAGCAGAATGATGCCGGAGGTTTCCCAGTCCAGGCGATGGACGATGCGGGCTTCGGGGTAGCCGTTTTCTTGCAGGCGGGTGATCAGGCAATCCTTGTTGTCATCGGCCCGGCCAGGGACGGAAAGCAACAGGGTCGGTTTATTCACCACCAGTACGGCGGCGTCCTGATGAATGATGTGGACGTTGGACAGCGGCATTAAACAGCCTCGTAACAAACGCCAACGGCGACTCAGGCTTTCAGGGCTCTTGTAGGAGCGAAGCTTGCTCGCGAAGGTGTGTCAGCAACGTTAATGTCGACTGACACACCTTCGCGAGCAAGCTTCGCTCCTACAAGGAGCTGCAAAAGCCTGAGCCGCCGTGGCTCCCGACGGGTCGACTCAGCGATCCGGCAGGGTGATATTGAGTTCCAGAATCGAGCAGCTACCCTGGTTTTCCAGGGCGACATGCACGTCATCGGACCCGATATTGACGTACTTGCGGATGACTTCGACCAGCTCTTTCTGCAAGGCTGGCAAGTAATCCGGCGTACTGCGTTGGCCGCGTTCATGCGCCACGATAATCTGTAGACGCTCTTTCGCTACCGAGGCGGTACTTGGCTTCTTGTTAGCACGAAAGAAGTCAAAAATGTTCATTACCGGCCTCCAAACAGACGCTCAAAGAATCCTTTCTTCGTCACATCGAGAAACCGATGCTCCACGGTTTTGCCCAGCAGGCGTTCGACCGCATCGCTGTACGCCTGACCGGCGTCGCTCTGATCGTCGAGAATCACCGGCACGCCGGAGTTGGACGCCTTGAGTACCGCTTGGGACTCAGGGATCACACCCAGCAGGGTCACAGCGAGAATTTCCTTGACGTCTTCAACGCCGAGCATCTCGCCATCGCTGACGCGTTGCGGGTTGTAACGGGTCAACAGCAAGTGTTCCTTGATCGGGTCTTCGCCGTTTTCGGCGCGACGCGATTTGCTGGCCAGCAGGCCCAGCATGCGGTCCGAGTCACGAACCGAGGAGACTTCCGGGTTGGTCACGACGATCGCTTCATCGGCGAAGTACATGGCCAGGTGAGCACCTTTCTCGATGCCGGCCGGGGAGTCGCAGACCACGAATTCGAAGTCTTCCTTCAACGCCATCAGGACTTTTTCCACGCCTTCGACAGTCAGCGCGTCTTTGTCGCGGGTCTGACTGGCGGCCAGTACGTAGAGGTTTTCCAGGCGTTTGTCTTTGATCAGGGCCTGTTGCAGGTTGGCTTCGCCGTTAACCACGTTGACGAAGTCATACACGACGCGACGCTCGCAACCCATGATCAGGTCGAGGTTACGCAAGCCGACGTCGAAGTCGACGATAACTGTTTTGTGACCGCGCAGTGCGAGGCCGGTACCGATAGCAGCACTGGTGGTGGTCTTACCCACACCACCCTTGCCGGATGTAACCACGAGAATCTTGGCCAAGGTGTTTCACCCCTAAGGAAAAAGGACATTTAGCCCCTGAAAAACATCTCTGGAAAAACGACTGCAGTCGGACAGCTTGGCTGGAATCCGGTCCTGAACCGCGCTTACCCCCGGTAAACACTGCTTTAGGCCTTTTTCCTACTTCGTTTGAGCCGTTTTCGCTACGTTTTAGAGATGCTTGGAAAATGCGGCAGTATCCGTTAAAGCCGAATGATGTTCAACACATCGCCCGACAGGCTGACCTGTACACCCGCGCCCCACAAAGGGTCGCGACGCAGATCTTCCGAAACCTTGTAGTGGCCTGCGATGGAGACCAGTTCAGCGCTCATTTGCTGACAGAAAATCCTGGCTTTCGTGTCGCCTTTGACCCCGGCCAATACACGACCGCGCATCGGTCCGTATACATGGATGTTGCCGTCGGCGAGAAGTTCCGCCCCCGGGCTGACCGAAGAGATCACGACGAGGTCGCAACCCTGGGCATAAATCTGCTGGCCGCCGCGTACCGGCGAGGTGATGATTTTCGTCGGTTTGATCGTCGGTTCAGCGGGTTTTTCCGGTTTCTTCGCCACGGTGCCTTCAAGCGGGTCCAGCGCACGCTCGCGGGCGCCGGACGGCGGCAGCACCGGCAGGTCGACCGCGATGGCGGCGGCGATGTCTTCGATGCGACTGGCACGGATCGCCAGGGTGCGCAGGCCGTGCTGGCGGCAGACGCGCATCAAACCTGGCAGATCGACCGCACCTTCGCTGGCCGGAAGCTTGTCCAGCGCCAGTACCAGCGGCGCGTTGCTGAAAAAGCCGGGCGCCTGGGCGACCTTGGCGGCCAATTGCCGATCAAGGCTTTCGAGGTCGTTGCGGGCCAGCTCCAGCACGGTAATGGCGAGCATGCTGCCCTTCAACTGGAACACGGGATCCTGGTCTTGCGGTTCGATTTGGCTCATGGTCGGCATACAACGGCTTGTCACTAAAAGTGCCGAGACTTATAACGAGAACGCTCGCGAGCCGCAAGCCGGGTCGAACGATGTAGAATGCGCGGCCATTGTCTTTCCGGAACCTTTAATGGATCGCCCGCGTTTTCAAAAAACATTTCTGATGCCGCGTTTCTGGCCGCTGTGGTGCGGCTTGGGGCTGTTGTGGCTGATCGTTCAGTTGCCTTACCCGGCGCTGCTGTTTATTGGTCGTGCCCTCGGTGCATTGATGTATCGCGCGGCGGGCGACCGACGGCGCATTGCCAAGCGCAACCTGGAGCTGTGCTTCCCGGAAAAATCCGCTGCCGAGCGCAAGCGCCTGCTCAAGGAAAACTTTGCCTCCACCGGCATCGCATTCTTTGAAATGGCCATGAGCTGGTGGTGGTCGCGGGAGCGCCTGGCCAGGTTGGCGCATGTCGAAGGGCTGGAGCACCTGAAAAAGGCCCAGCGCGAAGGCAAAGGCGTGATTCTGATGGCCGTGCATTTCACCACGCTGGAAATCGGCGCGGCGCTGCTCGGCCAGCAACACACCATCGACGGCATGTACCGCGAGCACAAGAACCCGCTGTTCGATTACATCCAGCGCAATGGTCGTGAGCGACACAACCTCGACTCGCTGGCCGTGGAGCGTGAAGACGTGCGGGGCATGCTCAAACTGCTGCGGGCCGGCCGGGCGATCTGGTACGCACCGGATCAGGACTACGGCGCCAAGCAAAGTATCTTCGTGCCGCTGTTCGGGATTCAGGCCGCGACCGTCACTGCCACCAGCAAGTTTGCGCGGCTGGGCAAGGCGCTGGTGGTGCCGTTCACGCAAGAGCGTCTGGCGGACGGCAGCGGTTATCGCTTGGTGATCCATGCGCCGCTCGAAGGTTTCCCCGGCGAGACCGAAGAGGCCGATTGCCTGCGGATCAACCAATGGATCGAAGGCGTCTTGCGCGACTGCCCGGAGCAATACCTCTGGGCCCATCGCCGCTTCAAGAGTCGTCCGCCGGGCGAACCCAAGTTGTACGCAAAACGCGGCTGAATCCCCAATCCCTGTAGGAGCGAGCCTGCTCGCGAAAAACCCGAGAGCGTCGCGGAGTGTCAGGCAGCCAACGTCATCGTTGACGACCATCGCCGACAAGCCGGTCTCGCTCCTGCAGGGAAATGGAAAATTCCAACTAGCACCATGGAGAGTTGTGCATGAGTCCAGGCGAACCGGTTACAGGGTTGATTCTTTCCGGCGGCGGGGCTCGGGCGGCCTATCAGGTCGGCGTGCTGGCAGCGATTGCCGAATTGCTGCCGTTGGGGGCAAACAATCCGTTCCCGGTGATCGTCGGCACCTCGGCCGGGGCGATCAATGCGGTCAGCCTCGCCAGTGGGGCGATGGATTTTCGCAATGCCATCGAACGCCTGACCGCTTTCTGGCAAGGGTTCCGTAGCCATCTGGTTTTGCGCAGCGACTGGCCGGGCGTGATCCGTCAGGCCAGCCGGTTTGTCAGCCACAGTCTGCTCGGCATCGGCGCTCAGGTGCCGGTGGCCCTGCTCAACAGCTCGCCGCTGCGCCGGTTGCTCAACGACAAATTGCACATGACCGGCATCGCCGAAGCCATCGCGCAGAAGCAGTTGAAGGCCGTGGCGGTCACCGCGTTCGGTTACGAATCGGGTCAGGCAGTCACCTTCTATCAGGGCGGCGGCACCATCGACGCCTGGTTACGCCATCGACGCATCGGCGTTCCTGCGCAGTTGACCGTCGAGCATTTGCTCGCCAGCTCCGCCATCCCACTGCTGTTCGCCCCGGTAAAAATCGGCGAGGAATATTTCGGTGACGGCGCGGTGCGCCAATCGGCACCGATCAGCCCGGCCCTGCACCTGGGTGCCAGCCGCGTGCTGGTGGTGGGCGTCAGCGGCAACCCGCGCGGGGTCGACCCGGAGCGACCGCTGCAACGGGCCTACACCGGGCAGCAGCCGACGCTCGCGCAGATCGGTGGGCACATGCTCAACAGTACGTTCATTGACAGCCTGGAAAGTGACATCGAACTGCTGCAACGCTTGAATCAGTTCAGCCATCTGATGCCCGCCGGCACGCCGACCCGCACGCTCGGCGTAGCGCCGGTGGAGGTGCTGGTGATTTCGCCGAGCCAGCCGATTGATGAGATCGCTGCGCGACATCGCCAGGAACTGCCGGCAGCGCTGCGTCTGTTTTTGCGCGGGCCGGGTGCGACCAAGACTAGCGGGGCGGGGGTGTTGAGTTACCTGCTGTTCGAGGCGGGGTATTGCAGCGAGTTGATTGATTTGGGGCGACGGGATGCGTTGGCCAAACGCGAAGAGCTGTGTCGGTTTCTCGGGCTTTCGGTGCCGGAGCCCGCTTGAACTGTCATTTGTGACAGTAGACGTACACTTGCTACTTTGATCAGATTAAAACCCTCAGGCAGAGGGTTCGAACATGGCGGCCGCGCAATGGATTGATGCTCACACACCGAGTCTGGCGGTGGTGGATTCACGCGGGTTGGTTGTGCGAAATGTCGCCTATTGCCGTCATCCGTTGAACCCGTCCGTTGATACCCGCATTACCCGTAACCACTTCGATCCTGCCGGACGGCTTTTTGCGTCCTGGGACCCACGCTTGTGGGGAACGGCGCCGAAACCCAATCTTGAAAACACCTTTGATCTGCAAGGCCGGGCTCTGCTGGTGGACAGTGTCGATGCCGGGTGGCAGCTCAGCTTAATGAATCAGGCGGATGCGGCCTGCTCGTTCTGGGACGGTCGCGGCGGTCAGCGTCACAGCGAATTTGATGAGCTCCAGCGCCTGACAGCCGTTACGGAGCATATGGCGCAGCAGCTGCCGCGCGTTTCCGAGCGCTTTACGTATGGCGATGCCCGTGACGAGCGGGCGGCCCATAACCAGTGTGGTCAACCGATCCGCCATGACCATCCGGCCGGCAGGCGCAGCTTCTGTGACTATGGCGTGGGTGGATCGCTGCTGGCGGAGCAAACGCGTTTCCTGCGCGATCTGGAGCTGCCGGACTGGTCATCTGAATTCGCCGAGGCGGAACTGGAAGACGAGGTGTTCGAGACGACGTGGCAGTACGGCCCTGTAGGAGAAATGCATTGTCAGACTGACGCCATGGATAACGTCAGATCGTTCGCTTACGACCGGGCCGGTCAGCTACGTGAAACCCGATTGAAGCTGGCCGGTTCTTTAGAAGATCCCCGTTTGCTGGTCAGTGAAATCCGCTACGACGCCTTCGGCCGGGGCGTCAGCGAACGGGCTGGCAATGGCGTTACCACCATTGCACGGTATGCAGGTGAAGACGGGCGCCTCCTGCAATTGCAGTCCTGCGATGT
This sequence comes from Pseudomonas sp. PDM02, assembly GCF_014852285.1. Taxonomy (NCBI): domain Bacteria; kingdom Pseudomonadati; phylum Pseudomonadota; class Gammaproteobacteria; order Pseudomonadales; family Pseudomonadaceae; genus Pseudomonas; species Pseudomonas sp. PDM02. The sequence goes on from NZ_JACVBL010000004.1 coordinate 34,579, forward strand.
CGATGGCAAGCCGCTTCAGGATTTTAGCTACGGTTACGATCCCGTCGGCAATATCACCTTCATCGAAGACCTGGCTCAACTGACGCGTTATTTCAATAATCAGCGGATCGATCCGGTCTGTCGCTATGGCTACGACAGCCTTTACCAACTGACCGAAGCCATTGGCAGCGAAGTCAGTCAACCCAGTTACGGCCCGGCTTTGCCAACCTGGCAAACCACGCCGCTGGACCCCAACCAGTTGCGCAATTACACCCAGACTTTCAATTACGACGCCGCCGGCAATCTGAAAACCCGCCATCACAGCGGTGCAGAAACCTTTGAGATGTTTACGGCGACGGACAGTAATCGCAGCGTTGCGGATAAAGGCAATCTGGTCGACGGTTTCGATGCCAACGGCAATCAGTTGGAGTTACTGCGCGGGCAAAAGATGAGTTGGGATGTACGGAACCAGCTCAGCAGCGTAACGATGGTCAAGCGCGACGACGGTCCTGACGATACTGAATGTTACTGCTACGACAGTCCCGGACATCGCTTGCGAAAAGTCCGACTGACTCTGGCTGCGCATCGCACATTGCGTTCTGAAACGCGCTACTTGCCGGGTTTGGAAATCCATCGTGACAAGGCCACTGGAGAAGAGCGGCATGTGGTCAGTGTTGAGGCCGGGCGCGGTCAGGTCCGCGCCTTGCACTGGGTCGATGGATTGCCTCGTGATGTTCGTAACGATCAACTGCGTTTTTGCCTGAGCAATCATCTGAATTCCAGCACTCTGGAGTTGGATGAGCAGGGCAGAGTTCTGAGTCGGGAGGTTTATTACGCGTTTGGTGGGACGGCGTTGTGGGCGGGTGTCAGCGAGATCGAAGCCAGGTACAAAACGATTCGTTATTCGGGTAAAGAACGGGATGCGGCGGGGCTTTATTATTATGGGTATCGGTATTACGCGCCTTGGTTACAAAGGTGGGTGAGTCCGGATCCTTTGGGGCGGATAAATGGCCTGAATATTTATAATTTTGTTGGCGGGAGACCCGTTTTAAATGTTGATATTGACGGTAGATATGACTGGGAAGGCGACTCTATAGAACATGATGTATTGAAAGGTGGGGATCATATATTGGCGAGGGGATTGAAGGAGTTTTCAGGTGTGGAGCAATCTATTGTGTTGGAGGGCCTGAAAGAATCTATCGAAATAATCAATGATGCAATTGCGATGCTGAAGGAGTACCCGCAGGCAAGCGAGTCAATACAAAGTGCTTTTTTGGGGCCGGCGTATGAAGAGGTTGTTGGGAACGTTGTGAAGGGGTGGGGGCGAACCAGGAATATGTTGGCTAATTATCAGGCCGAGAGTGGGCAGAGTCGGTTCGTGAAAATAAAAGCCCCAGACGGGGTAAGTATTGTTGGGTATATAATGGAAGCCGATACCGTAGGTCGTATGTTTTTAAATGAAAATAATATAGAAGCTGGGGTGACGATAAATACAACTATTTTGCATGAGGCGTCACATCTACCTAAAAAAGTTGAAGGAATGCCGGGGAAAGGAGCCTCTACTGTTGATTATTGGTCATTTCCACTGCTGCTTGATAATGGTTTTTCTGCGAATACTTCGCTTGTAAGAAAAACGTTAGATGAGGTTATGGAGGCTTCTCGTCAGGTGATGAGGGGCGAGTCGCCAGATTTCTTTAGTGTAGGGTTTATAAAGGATCGAAAATTTTTTACTGAAACTATAAGTGAGGGTTCGGAAAATTCCGTGATGGATTTCCGCGCCGCGCTTGATGAGTTTAATGGTAGTGCAGATGTTCGAGGTGTAATGGGCAGTAATAATGCAGATACTTCGACATATTTGGCGTATGCCTTGCATGTGGAATACCAAAAGAGGCTAAATCACTAGCCTCTTTCCGGGTGTCCAGAATATGCTCTGGACACGGAGGGTGGTAATTAGAAGTGGAACTTCACCAAAAAGCTCGTAGTACTCTGATCAGTCTTGAAGTACTGGCTATCCTTAATCCCGTACTTGTCCGACCAATAGTCATACTCCACACCCACATACAACTGCTTCTCGCCAAAATTCAGCGCTTTACCCAAGTCATATTTAACCTGCGGGTTGAAGTGCAGGTTGGCGTGGTAGTCGCCTTTGGAGTTGGAGTCGTTGTCGACTACCCAGTCCATGAAACCATCGATCAGGATGCTCGAATCGCCGACCGGGATGGTGTAGGACCACACTGGCGTGATCTGCCAGACGTTGTCGCCCGCACGGCTGCCTTCGGTATGACGCTGGTAAAAGTTCAGCTGGAAGTAGTCGAAGCCTGGAATCGCCAGGTCGAAACCCGGGCCGATCAGGTAGGACTCGGTATCGCCTTCACCAAACTCGTACGTCATCGCCAGCAACACGTCTTTGACCGGGCCGAATCCGATTTTCTGGTCGAGGACTTTGCCCAGGGAAATACGTGGGCTGAACTCACCATAATAGGTGTTCGGGCCGACGTTGAAATCCTTTTCGCCGTTGTAGAAGATCTTGTCGACGAAGAAGAAGTTATCCCCATATTTCCAGCCATCGGCGTGTTCGAAGGTCACGGTCTGCTGAATGCGCGGGTTGACCTGGAAGTCTTTGCCATAGAGGTAGGTCAGGCTGTTGTTCTGCCATTGCAGCAAGTCGCTGGCCATGGCCTGGCCCCCGGCCAGCAAGGATCCCGCCAGCATCAGGCTAGTGCACGTACGTTTCATTCGGTTGCTCCCAAAAAGTAGGTGTTTCACGTTGTTTTTTTAAGGTCGGCGCTCTGGTGTGGCGCCTTTTTCCGTAGCGGTAAAAAATCATCCAATCGGTCAGCTTCAGTGCTGTTAGCAAGAGCTGCGCCAAGGCTTTCGAAAAGCAAAAAAACTCCCGTTCGGCGGCTCAAGAGCCGTCGATTGAGAGGGGGGGTGGAATGCCTTGATACCGTCCAGGGCCGGGATAAGTTGGCTTTCTGGTCAGGAATTAAATCCGGGCTTTTTTTTAAAGCGGATTCAGGCGGCCGCGGAGAATACTGACTCCAGGGCCTGGTCTCAAGTGCCCCGCAACAGCGCACCGACGACAGGTTTTGGGCACCGTTGCGGGTCATCTTAAAAGTGCACCTTCACCAGCAGGCTGGTGGTGTTTTCATTGGTGTCGAGGCGGGCGTTGTTTTCCACGCCGTACTTGTCTTTCCAGTAGCTGTACTCGACGCCGACATACACCTGTTTCTCCCGCCAGCCCAGGGCCTTGCCCAGGTCGTATTTGATCTGCGGGTTGAAATGCAGGTTGGCGTGATAGGTGCCGCGCGCGTTCTGGTCGTTGTCCACGACCCAGTCGAGGTAGCCGTCAATCAACAGGTTCGAATTGCCCAGCGGGACGGTGTAGGACCAGGCCGGTGTGATCTGCCAGACATCATCGCCGGGGCGCGAGCCTTCGGTCTGGCGATAGTAGAAATTCAAGGTGAAAAAGTTGAAGCCCGGTACTGCAAGGTCGAAGCCGGGGCCGATCAGGTAGGCTTCGGTGTCGTCTTCGCCATTCTCGTAGGTCATGGCCAGCAACACGTCCTTGATCGGGCCGAATTCGAAGCGGCGGTCGAGGATTTTGCCGAAGGAGAGGCGTGGGCTGAATTCGCCGTAATAGGCATGAACGCCTTTGTTCCGGTCTTTTTCGCCGTTGTAGTAAGTGCTGTCGACGAACAGGAAGTTGTCGCCGTACTTCCAGCGGTCGGCGTGTTCGAAGGTGATCGTCTGCTGAATCGACGGGTTGATCGCGAAATCCTTGCCGTACAGATAGCTCAGGCTGTTGGTCTGCCACAGCAGTAAATCGCCGGCCATGGCTTGGCTGGCAGCCAGAAGACCGCTGCCTAACAGCAGGTTTGTCTGTGTCCGAATCATCTGTTGCTCCCTCTTGTTTTTATTTTCAAGGCGCAGGTGTCCCACCCCTGTAGGAGCCGGCTTGCTGGCGATGAGGTCAGAACATCCAACATTGATGTCGTCTGACCCACCGCTTCGCCAGCAAGCCGGCTCCTACAGGGTTTGCGTTCTGTCTTAGTGCGAGTGGGCGTGGCAGTCGTTGATCGCGGCGCGTTCCTTGCCGCCGAGGATGTTGAACAGCAGGTTCAGCGCCAAGGCACTCAACGTTGCCATGGCGATGCCGCTGTGGGTGATCGGGCTCATCCACAACGGCAGGTGGGCGAAGAACTCCGGACGTACTACTGGAATCAGGCCCATGCCGATGCTCACCGCCACCAGCAATTGGTTGCGACGGTCACCGATGTCGGCTTCCTGGAGAATCTTGATCCCGGTGGCGGCGACCATGCCGAACATCGCAATCGCTGCGCCGCCAAGCACGGCGGGCGGAATCGAGGCGACCAGGAACGCGGCTTTCGGCAGCAGGCTCAATACGATCAGCAACCCGCCGGCAACGATGGTCACCGAGCGGCAGCGCACGCCGGTCATCTGCACCAGACCGATGTTCTGCGCGAAAGAGGAGTGGGTGAAGGTGTTGAAGAAACCGGCGAAGAACGACGCGCCGGCATCGCACAGCAAGCCGCGACGCAGCATGCGCGGGCAGACTTCCTGGCCGGTGATTTTGCCCAGCGCGAGGAACATCCCGGTGGACTCGACGAAGATGATCACCACCACCAGGCACATCGACAGAATCGGCGCGAGTTCAAACTTCGGCATGCCGAAGTGCAGCGGGGTGACGAATTGCAGCCAAGGCGCCTGGGCCATTCCGCTGAGGTCGACCATGCCGATCAACCCGCAGATCACGTAACCGAGGCACATGCCGATCAGCACGGAAATGTTGACCCAGAAACCGCGCATGAAACGATGGACCAACAGAATGGTTGCCAGCACCAGTGCGGCGATGGCCAGGTAAATCGGTGAACCGAATTGAGCGGCGCCGGCACCACCGCCCGCCCAATTGACGGCGACGGGGAACAGCGACAAACCGATCGAGGTGATGACTGTGCCGGTCACCAGCGGCGGGAAGAACCGAACGACTTTGGACATGAACGGTGCGATGAGCATGCCGAAGAACCCGGCGGCGATGGTCGCGCCGAAGATTCCTTGCAGGCCGATACCGGGCATGCCGGCCATGGCGACCATGCTGCCGACGGCGGCGAAGCTGGCGCCCATCATCACTGGCATGCGAATGCCCATCGGGCCGATGCCCAGCGACTGGACGATGGTGGCGATGCCGGCCACCAGCAGGTCGGCGTTGATCAGGAAGGCGATTTCTTCACGACTCAGGCCAGCGGCCTGTCCGATGATCAGCGGCACCGCGATGGCTCCGCCGTACATCAGCAAAACATGTTGCAGACCGACCAGGATCAGTTGCAAAAGGGGCAAACGCTGAATGGCGGGTGCGTCGGGGATGCGCGCTTGGGATAGCTCGGACATGCAACACCTCGGATCTTTTTTATTCTTGTGATTTTGTGCATCAGGGGAGACCGCGGCGCGGCCATTCGCGGGCAAGCCTCGCTCCTACAGGTTCTGGGGCGATTTGCATCATTTGTGAACGACACAAAACCTGTAGGAGCGAGCGGGCGGCGTTCCGACTTGCCCGCGAAGCTTTTCAACGGTTAATTGGTCGGAGCTCCCTGAACAATCCACGCGCCGATCAGGTCACGTTCCTGCTGGGTCATCTGGGTGATGTTGCCCAGTGGCATGATCTGGCTGGTGACGGCTTGAGCCTGGATGCGCGCCGCGTTCTGGCGGATCTGCTCGGGGGTATCGAACATCACGCCGGCCGGCGCTGCGCTGAACAACGGGCTGGTCGGCTTGGCCGAGTGGCATACCGCGCAACGTTCCTGGATCACGCTGTGCACTTTGTCGAACCCCGGGCCGGCGTTTGCCGCCTGGACCGGTGCTTCAGCCGGTTTCGGTGCGGCAGGTTTGGCACCACCACCGAGGGCGGTTTCCGGCAGCGGCTGGTACTCGATGGTGCCAGGTGCCTTGGCCACTTCAGGTGCGCTTGGCATCTGCGCCGGGCCAGTCACGTAAGCCAGGCAGATCATGCCCACGGCTGCGACGGGCAGGGTCCAGGCAAACTTGTGGCTGTCATGACGGGTGTTGAAGTAGTGACGCACCAACACCGCCAACACTGCGATCCCGGCCAGGATCAGCCAGTTGTACTGGCTGCCATAAGTGCTCGGGAAGTGGTTGCTGATCATGATGAACAGCACCGGCAAGGTGAAGTAGTTGTTGTGACGCGAACGCAGCAGGCCTTTGGCCGGCAGTGCCGGATCGGGTGTGCGGTTCTCGGCAATCGCCGCTACCAGTGCGCGCTGTGCCGGCATGATGATGCGGAACACGTTGCCGACCATGATGGTGCCGATGATCGCGCCGACGTGCAGGTACGCACCACGACCGCTGAACACTTTGCTGAAGCCGTAAGCGGCGCCAATGATCAGCACGAACAGGATGAAGCCGAGCAGGGCAGGGCGTTTGCCCAGGGCCGAGTCGCAGAGGAAGGAGTAGACGAACCAGCCAACGAACAAAGAAGCGATGCCCAGGGCAACACCTTCAGGGCCGGTCAGGCTGCTGCCCGGTGCCAGCAAGTACAGCGTCGGGTTGGAGTAGAACACCACGCACAGCAGCGCGATCCCCGACATCCAGGTGAAGTAGGCTTCCCATTTGAACCAGTGCAGGTTGTCCGGCATGGTCGGTGGAGCCAGTTTGTATTTTTCCAGGTGATAGATACCGCCGCCGTGGATCGCCCACAAATCGCCGGCCAGACCACTTTTCGGGTTGACCCGATTGAGGTTGTTTTCCAGCCAGACGAAATAGAACGACGCACCGATCCAGGCCACGCCAGTAATCATGTGAACCCAGCGCACGCTCAGGTTCAGCCATTCCAACAGATGTGCTTCCACAGTCTTTACCTCTCGCCTGTCACTCTGTTGTCGAGTGATCAGACCTTCTCTTATTGGTGGGGGGCGAGGATCAAACGCTCATCCTCTTTGAAAAAATGCTCATCGCAGTTATTGCCTGTGCCACTGCGATCAACCACCAGGAAGTCATCCCGCTTTTCGATCGTCAGCACCGGGTGGTGCCAGACGCCGCGATGGTAATTAATGCCCTGCCTGCCGTTGGTGACGAAGGCGCGGACCAAGCCTGATACAGGTTCATCGCCAAGTGGCGCGACCACGATCAGAAAGGGGTTGCCGAGCAGCGGAATGAAAGCCTGGCTGCCCAGCGGGTGACGCTCCAGCATGCTGACGGTCAGCGGCATGTCCTGCGCGTCGGCGCGGAAAATGCTGATGATCGCGTTGTCTTCTGGCGTGGCGGTTTCCACCGTCGCCAGTTTATGAAAGCGCATGGTCGAACCGTTGTTGATCATGAAGTGATCGCTGCCGTCGGTTTCGATCACGTCACCGAAAGGGGCGAAGGCTTCTTTGGTCAGCGGTTCAATCGTCAGTGTGCGCATGCTGGTCTTCTTATCCAAAATTTGTGTTGTTTGATCTGGCGTCTTCGCGGGCAAGCCTCGCTCCTACGGTCGGTGATACCTGTAGGAGCGAGGCTTGCCCGCGAATGGCGCGCCGCTTATTTAGCGACCTTGCCCAGGACACGCAGGCGGCTCACACCGCCATCCGGGAACACGTTCAGGCGGATGTGGGTGATCGGGCCCAGCGCCTTGATCTGCTCGGCGAAGGTGTGTTCGGCGTGCATTTCCAGTTTCTGCGCCGGCAACAGTTCGCGCCAGAACAGCGATTGGGTTTCGATCTGGCTGTCGGTGCCGCCCTTCACAAAGGCGCCCTGGATCGAGCAAGTGTCCGGGTAGTTGCCCTTGAAGTGCAAAGTGTCGACGACGACTTTTTCGATCTCGCCGGCATGACCCAGCGCGACGATGACCCAGTCATTGCCCGGCGTGCGACGACGTGCAGTTTCCCAGCCGTCGCCCATGTTGATGCCACGGCCTGGGTTGAGGATGTTGCTCATGCGGCCGAAGTGTTCGTCGGAGCAGGCGAGGGCGCGGCCACCGTTCAGGGCGGCGGCCAGGTCCACTTGTTCGTTGTCGCCGACAGCGGACCAGTCGCGGAACGGAATGCCGTAGACACGCAGACGGGCCACGCCACCATCCGGGTAGATGTTGAAGCGCAGGTGGCTGAAGGCCTGGTCGTTACTGATTTCGTGGTAGTGGTGGCTGTTGCCTTGCAGCTCGACGGCCGACAGCACTTCAGTCCACTGGGTGTTGTCGTCCGGTTCGCCAGACGCGAGGAAGCAGGCTTCCAGCGAAGCCGACGGCGGGAAGTTGCCGGTGAAGAATGAAGTGTCGATGTCTACGCCTTTGATCGAACCTGGCACGCCCAGGCGGATGACCGCGCTGTCGTAGCCTTCGAAGCGTTTGCGACGCGATTCCCAGCCGTCCATCCACTTGCCGTTGTCATCGAACACGCCCTCCTTCCACACGGCCGGGGTCGGTTGGAACAGACGGTTGGCGTCTGCGAACCAGTCATCGGTGACCGAAATGATTTTGGTGCCCAGGCGGGCGTCGGCCAGGTTGACGAACTTCTCGAAAGGTACGGCGTAAGCTTTCATTCTTCTTGTCTGCCTTTAATAAGTTGGCTTGGGATGCTTGCAGTGCCCTGGGCGATGTTTGCGTCCAATGTCGCTCGGGGAAGGCTCGCTATAGGGTCAGTAATCGGAACAGGGCAATCTTGTTGATCTCCGCCAGCGCGCACTTGAACTCGGTATCTGCCGGGTTGTGAATGCGCGTTTCGAACGCCGCGAGGATCTGATGCCGGTTGCTGCCTTTTACCGCCATGATGAAGGGAAACTTGAACTTGGCTTTATAGGCGTCGTTCAGCTCGGTGAAGCGAGAAAACTCTTCGGCCGTGCATTGGTGAATACCGGCGCCAGCCTGTTCATTGGTGCTGGCTTCGGTCAACTGGCCCTGGACGGCGGCTTTGCCGGCCAGGTCCGGGTGAGCGTTGATCAGGGACAACTGGCTTTCGTGATCAGCGCTCAACAGGATGTCGCTCATGCGCTGGTGCAGGGTTTCGATCTCGTCGATCGAAGCGTCCTGGCCCAGGTCGAAGGCCTTCTCGGCCACCCATGGCGAATGTTCGTAGATGTCGGCGAAAGCGGTGACGAACGCGTCGCGGCTCAGGGTCGAGGGTTTCAGGGTTTGAAAGGTGCTCATTGGGCAGCCCCTTGGTACGGGTGGGTTTCGTGCCAGTGGCGAGCGATGTCGACGCGGCGGCTGAACCACACCTGTTCATGACTTTTAGCGTATTCGATAAAGCGCTTGAGCGAGGCCAGACGCGCCGGACGGCCGATCAGCCGGCAGTGCAGACCGATCGAGAGCATTTTCGGCGCTTCGGCACCTTCGGCGTACAGCACATCGAAAGCGTCTTTCAGGTATTCAAAAAAGTCGTCGCCCTTGTTGAAGCCCTGGACCTGGGTGAAGCGCATGTCGTTGGTGTCCAGGGTGTACGGGATCACCAGGTGCGGCTTGCCGGTCGGGTTGTTCGGTTCCCAGTAGGGCAGGTCGTCGTCGTAGGTGTCGCAGTCGTAGAGAAAGCCGCCTTCTTCCATCACCAGCCGACGGGTGTTCGGGCCGGTGCGGCCGGTGTACCAGCCCAACGGGCGTTCGCCGGTGATTTCGGTGAGGACGCGGATCGCTTCGAGCATGTGCTCACGTTCCTGTGCTTCGTCCATGTACTGGTAGTCGATCCAGCGATAGCCGTGGCTGCAGATCTCGTGACCGGCATCGACCATCGCGCGGATCACGTCCGGGTGGCGCTGGGCGGCCATGGCCACGGCGAAGATGGTCAGCGGAATGTCGAATTCCTTGAACAGTTTCAGAATCCGCCAGACACCGGCGCGGCTGCCATACTCGTAAAGGGATTCCATGCTCATGTTGCGCGCGCCTTGCAGCGGCTGCGCCGAGACCATTTCCGAAAGGAAGGCTTCGGACTCTTTATCGCCGTGCAGGATGTTGCGCTCGCCGCCTTCTTCATAATTGAGCACGAAAGACAGGGCGATGCGCGCATTGCCCGGCCAGTGTGGGTGAGGAGGGTTACTGCCGTAACCGATCAGGTCGCGTGGGTAGTCAGCGCTCACTGCAGTCTTCCTTCTTATTCGTTGACAGGTTGTGTGGCGGCCTGGCGATGGGATGACAGGCTGGCGTCACAGCGATGGGCTGATTGTATACAACTTTATATCCACTTTGTAAGCCTGAATTTTCGCATTTTTCATCTGCTGTCATCTTGGAGTGCTACTGCAAGAAACCTGCCCAGTTGGTCAGCTAATGGATAGAAGGTCCGCTGCTCGCATGGTTTGGCGTCAGATTGACTGCGAATCCTTGAATGGCGGTACTGGCTGCAAAAATGTCGTTTTTATTGTGTACAATTTTTATGAAAAGTGTCTTAATCAGTCGCTCGCCGCAGCTTTTCGTGCTCCGAATCGGTGCGGTCTCCTTTTCAACTGACTTCGGGAGGCGCGAGGTCTGACTGCTCCACGCAGGCAGGCGCGCAGAATCAATGGGACGTTTGACTACACACGTTTTGGACGCTGCACACGGTTGCCCGGGCAGCTCGATCAAGGTCGAGTTGTACCGCGTTGAAGGCTCGCAGCTGGAATTGGTCGCCAGCGCAATCACCAACAGCGACGGCCGCGTCGATGCACCGCTGCTGCAGGGCGATGACTACCGCACCGGGGTCTATCAGGTGCAGTTTCATGCGGGCGATTACTACCGCGCCCGTGGCGTTCAGCTGCCGGAGCCTGCGTTCCTGGATGTGGTGGTGCTGCGGTTTGGCATCTCTGCGGAACAGGATCACTACCATGTGCCGCTGCTGATTTCGCCTTATAGCTATTCCACGTACCGCGGCAGCTGATCCCCCAAGCAGCTGTCGCCTCCGAGAAGCGACTGCGCATATAGCTTCTTTGGTCTTTCGCCCGCTCACACTGCGGGCTTTTTTTCGTCCCGAGGAATGTGGTGAATGTGCCGACGCCTTCGCGGGCAAGCCTCGCTCCTACAGGTTGTTTTCCATTCCATGAACGACACAAAAACCTGTAGGAGCGAGCGGGCGGCGATCCGACTTGCCCGCGAAGCTCTTAACGGCTCAACAGCGACGCTGCGCCGGCGCCGCTAAACAGTCCGGCACTCACCCGGTTAAACCAGCTCTGCCCCTTGCCACTGCGCAGATACCGCGCCGCACCATGGGCACCTAACCCGTAAGCCAATTTGCACAGCAGATCCAACACCGTCCACGTAGCAATCATCACCAGCAACTGCGGCAGGAACGGTTGCCCGGCGCTCAAGAACTGCGGCAGGAATGCGGCAAAGAACAGGATGTCTTTCGGATTGCTCGCACCCAGCACAAATGCGCGCCCGAACAGGGCACGGAAACGTGGCACCGGCGCAGCCTGGGGCACTTCAGCGCCGACCGATGGCTGGCGCGATTGCTGCCAGCTCTGCCAGGCGAGGTAGAACAGGTACAGCGCTCCGACGATTTTCAATGCGCTGAACAGCTGTTCCGAAGCCAGCAACAACGCCCCCAATCCCAACGCGGAAGCGCTGAGCAAGCAGATCGACGCAATCACGCCACCCAAAAACGCTGGGTAAGAACGACGCAAACCGTAATTCAGACTGTTGCTGATCATCAGCAAAGACAGTGGCCCCGGGATCAGGATCACCACCAGCGCAGCGCCGCTGAACAGCAGCCAGGTTTCCAGACTCATCACTTTCCTCCATTTGCACAAAAGCCTCACCCGACGGGGTGAGGCTGTTTTCAAGCGAGTACCTGTGTTTACAAGAAGATGAACTTGGCGATGAAGATCGCGCAGAGCACCCACAGGCTCACGGAAATTTCCTTGTATTTACCGGTGCCGGCTTTCAACGCCACATAGGTGATGAAGCCCAGCGCAATACCGTCGGCGACCGAGAAGGTCAGCGGCATCATGATCGCGGTGACGATCGCCGGAATGCTGTCGGTCGCTTCGTCCCATTCGATGTGCGCCATGCCGCCCATCATCAGCATCGCCACGTAAATCAGCGCGCCGGCTGTTGCATAAGCGGGGATCATGCCAGCCAGCGGTGCGAAAAACATGGCTGCAATAAATAACACACCTACGGTAACAGCGGTAAGACCAGTCCGACCACCAGCGGCTACACCCGCGGCACTTTCCACGTAGCTTGTTACCGGAGGAACACCCACCACGGCACCGAATACGCTGGAGGCGCTGTCGGCTTTCATGGCGCGAGAGAGGTTTTCGATGCGGCCGTCCGCGTTCACCAGGTTGGCGCGTTGGGCGACGCCCATCAAAGTGCCGGCGGTGTCGAACATGTGCACGAAGAGGAAGGCCAGCACCACGCTGATCATGCTGACGTTGAATACGCCGGCAACGTTCATGGCCATCCAGGTCGGTGCCAGGCTCGGCGGTGCCGACATGATCCCTTCGTAATGCACCAGGCCCAGACCCCAGCCGGCCAGCGTTACGGTGATGATGCTGATGAGAATCGCACCGAACACCTTGTGGTAGCTGAGCACGGCGATCATCAGGAAGCAGATCGCGGCGAGCAGCGGGCCGGGTTCACGCAGCGAGCCGAGCTTGATCAGCGTCGCCGGGCTATCGACGACGATGCCGGCGGTTTTCAAGCCGATCAGGCCGAGGAACAGACCTACGCCGGCGCCCATCGCAAAGCGCAGGCTCACCGGAATGCTGTTGAGCAGCCATTCGCGGATCTTGGAGAAGGTCAGGATCATGAACAACACACCGGAAACGAACACTGCACCGAGTGCGGTTTCCCAGTTGTAGCCCATGGTGCCGACCACGGTGTAGGTGAAGAAGGCGTTGAGGCCCATGCCCGGCGCGAGGCCGACTGGCCAGTTGGCGTACAGGCCCATCAACAGGCAACCCAGTGCAGCCGCGATGCACGTTGCAACGAATGCCGCGCCGTGATCGATCCCGGCGTCGGCCATGATGTTGGGGTTGACGAAGATGATGTAAGCCATGGTGATGAAGGTTGTCAGACCGGCAATCAACTCGGTCTTCACCGTGGTGCCATGCAAGCTGAGTTTGAAGATGCGTTCCAGCCAGCCATTGCGTAATGGCGGCGAGAGTTCCAGCGACGGGGCTTCGGATTTGCGGCTTTCCACAGCGAGTACTCCTCAAGAGTTTTATTGTTATTTCCAGGGCCGGACCCATGAGGGTGGCAGCGGCCCTTTGAGGCATTCGCGAATTTGTTGACCGCTTGGTCAGGAACTCGCACGCAGTGGATTATGCTTTTGTATACAAATAATGCAAATAATGTTTTTGATTTTGTAGACGAAAAGTTTGGCAATAGGGATATATCGCCAGAAAGGACGCCTTCGCGGGCAAGCCTCGCTCCTACAAAAGCGGCGCATATCCTGTAGGAGCGAGCGGTGCGGCGATCCGACTTGCCCGCGAAGACTGACTCGAGGTCACATCTTCTGCTGGTTCTCCCCCAACGCCAGATTCACCGCCAACCACCCATTCACCGCCGTCTCCCCAGCCTCGGCAAACACCCGCTCCAGCAGTTTCACCTGCTCACGCCGCAACGACTGCTCAAACCGCGCCCCTTCCACGGTCAGTTCCAGCAACCGTTTACGCTTGTCGGTCTCGGACGCAACGCTGTCCACCAGGTGCATTTCCACCAACTGGCGCAGCGGAATGTTCAGTGCCTGCTTGCTCACACCGAGCAATGCCAGCAACTCCTTGACGCTCAGGTTCGGATAACGGGCGATGAAAAACACAATGCGTTGATGCACCCGGCTCAAGCCGCGACGCTCGAGCATTTCGTCGGCCTTGGCGGTGAACGCCTGGTAGCCGAAGAAAAACGCTTCCATGGCCTGTTGCTGGGAGGCGGGATTTTTAAGGTCAAGCATGTTGACGTATCCGTTCGGGTTGTCGTAATTTCGGTCAACCAGTTTGACTCATTTTTCTCAGGCCTCGCTACCGGTGACCCCCCATGGCTTTTTCCGAACGTGTCTCGCGCCTTAAAAGTTCTTTGATTCGTGAAATTCTCGCCACAGCCCAGCGCCCGCAAGTGATGTCGTTTGCCGGTGGCTTGCCGGCCGAAGTCATGCTGCCGACCGTCGAATGGGCCGACATGCCGCTGTCCATCGGCCAATACGGCATGAGCGAAGGGGAGCCGGCGTTGCGCGAAGCCTTGGCGGCCGAGGCGCGAGCGCTGGGCGTGCCGTGCGAGGCGAGTCAGGTATTGGTGGTCAGCGGCTCGCAGCAAACCCTCGATCTGGCGGCCAAGCTCTACATCGACAAAGGCACCGAGATCCTGCTTGAAGCGCCGACGTATTTGGCGGCGTTGCAGATCTTTCAACTGTTTGGCGCCGACTGCATCACCGTGCCGCTGGAGGCCGATGGCCCTAATCTGCTTGAGCTGCGCACGCGTCTGGAAAAACACCAGCCTGCGTTCATCTACTTGATCCCGACGTTCCAGAACCCGTCGGCGGTACGCTACAGCGAGGCCAAGCGCGATGCGGTCGCCGCGTTGCTGGATGAGTTCGGCGTCACCCTGATCGAAGACGAGCCGTATCGCGAGCTGACGTTTGATGGCGGCAGTGCCAGGCCAATCGTCAGTCGCTTGAAAAAGACCAGCTGGATCTACACCGGCACCGTGTCGAAAACCCTGTTACCGGGGCTGCGGGTCGGCTACCTGATCGCCAGTCCGGACCTGTTTCCGCATTTGCTGAAGCTCAAGCAGTCCGCCGATCTGCACACCAACCGCGTCGGCCAGTGGCAAGCGCTGCAATGGATCGGCACCGAGAAATTCCAGCAGCACCTGAGTGAGCTGCGGGATTTTTACCGGGGGCGCCGGGATGCGTTTCAGTCGGCGCTGGAAACGCATTTTTCTGATTTGGCAGAGTGGAACGTGCCGCAGGGCGGGCTGTTTTTCTGGTTGACGCTGAAACAACCGCTGGACACGCGCACGTTACTCAAGCCTGCACTGGCGGCGGATGTGGCGTTCATGCCGGGTGAGCCGTTTTTTCCGGAGCCGGACAATCACCCGGGGCATTTGCGGCTGAACTTCAGCCACATCGATCCGGCGCGGCTGGATGAAGGGTTGAAGCGATTGGCGGCGGTGGTGCGACAGGCGCAGGCGGCGGAAGCGGCCTGATCGCAGCGATAAAAAAACCGGCTCATGGGCCGGTTTTTTTTGTCTGAGATTTGTGGTGGTTGATCCGACGCCTTCGCGGGCAAGTCGGATCGCCGCACCGCTCGCTCCTACAGAAGATGCATAACCTGTAGGAGCGAGGCTTGCCCGCGAAGAGGCCGTCAGCCACACCACAAACCTCACGCCGCAGCGAAGCGCTTGTCCAGATAATCAATGATCACCTTGGACTCATACATCCAGGTGGTCTGGCCATTCTCTTCAATGCGCAGGCACGGGACCTTGATCTTGCCGCCTTGCTCCAGCAGAACCTGACGATCCTGCTCGTTGTTCTTCGCATCACGCAACGCCACCGGCACGTTCAGGCGGCGCAGGGTGCGGCGGGTTTTCACGCAGAACGGGCAGGCGTGGAACTGATACAGCGTCAGGTCCTTGGCAGCCGCTTCAACCTGAGCCTGGGCGGCGGCAGGGCGCTGCTTCTTGCCGGGACGGGTGATGAAGTCGATGAAAATGATCAGTTGGCCGAGGCCGACACGAAGCGCTTTAACGAACACGGTACAAGCCTCACGGGGCGAAAGAAGGCGCGCAGCTTACCTGATTTTTCGCAGACGAAAAAAAACCGGCGATGAATGCCGGTTTTCTTCGTTGCTGCGAATTACTTGATCAGGCTGAGAAACTCGCTGCGGGTCGCCGCGTTTTCGCGGAACTCACCGAGCATCACCGAGGTGATCATCGTCGAATTCTGCTTTTCCACACCGCGCATCATCATGCACATGTGCTTGGCCTCAATCACCACCGCAACGCCCAGGGCGCCGGTGACCTGCTGGACCGCATCGGCGATCTGGCGGCTGAGGTTTTCCTGGATCTGCAGGCGGCGGGCGTACATATCGACGATCCGCGCGACTTTCGACAGGCCCAGCACTTTGCCGCTCGGGATGTAGGCGACGTGCGCCTTGCCGATGAATGGCAGCAGGTGGTGTTCGCACAACGAGTAGAGCTCGATGTCTTTCACCAGCACCATTTCGCTGTTGTCGGAGCTGAACAAGGCACCGTTGGTGACTTCTTCCAGTGTCTGTTCATAACCGCGGCAGAGGTACTGCATGGCTTTGGCGGCACGTTTTGGCGTGTCGAGCAGGCCCTCGCGGGAGACGTCCTCGCCCAATTGGCCGAGAATCGCGGTGTAATTCTGTTCCAGTGTCACAGGGGCTGATTCCATAAGGGTTTCAGAGGGGTACTGTTTCTGTCTGTACCAATGTTGTACCAATCGAGCTCGTTTCAAACGGCCCGTTCACTCTGGTCGATGCCGGAGTTGATTCGTCGGGCGTGGTCGATAGCAACATCTGAACGCTACGACCGAGCCGAGTGGCAATAAAACGCAGGGTTCATCCCCGACATGAGGCACATGGTAGCGTATGTGTGACGGCAGTTGTATTGCCAGCGGGCGCGAAGCCCAAAATCGGTCATCACGGCATGCAAGTGTTTGTCGGTCGCGCAGGCCTGCCGGATTTTATCCGCATCCCGCTACAGCCTGTCGCCAGGCTGCAGCAGTGATGTTCCCCTGAAACCTGTTTTGCTCATCAGGCCGAGCAGGTCTATCAGGCGTGAGTGATCGACAGATCGCTGATGATGCAGACAGAACCGTCTAGCGGGTCGGTGGTGTCGGAGTAATCGATCTGGTTGTACACGCCGCCGTGAAAGGCAAGCGTTTTCGTGTCCCAAGTGTTGTCGAGGCGCATGATCGCGGAAGTGGATTTGACGCCGTTACAGCTGGCCGATACAGAAACGGCGCCGCTCGAGTTGGCGTGAATGTTGATTTTGAAAAGTGCACCGAGCGGTACGTTTTCCAACACCGTCGAGTTGACCGGATCGTCCTGGAGGTAGCTTGACCGGAACCCCATGGTGATTTTTCCTTTGTTCCAGAACACCTTCACCGGAGGTCGTTCTGAACCCTTCACATGAATTTGGCCAATCACGACTTTCTGCAGCGAGTTGACTTTGGTCAGTCGCATTTCCTGGCGGTTCCAGTGGTCCGCTGCGCTGGAGAACAGCCAGTAACCTGGCTCCTTCCACTCACAGCGAGTTCGTAGCGTGCTCTTGCTGGACGCTCCAAGCGTCGGCGCCGTCATCTGCAGCGAACCATCTTCAAGCATTGAGATGACGTCGGGGCATTCGAGCAGTGCGCGCCAGCCGATGAGTTCAAGCGCAATCGGGTTGGTGTCGGAGATTGGAAGCGGGGTAGCGATGGTGAAGTTGCTGATGTCTACAGTCATGGTTTTTACCTCAGTCCATTGATGTCGCTTTTTGCTCTGGTGAGCCTTGCGTTTGATGCAGGCCTACATCCCACTGCCCACTCAATGAATGGGCAGAAGTGATAGTTGGCAGCTTCCGATCGATTTCCCGTTGGCTTGAATACGAATATAGGCGTTCCCATATTTCGTGTAAACGGGTATTCCCATATTTTATTCTGTGCCTGTATTCCAGATGCAAAAAAGCCCGCGCTTGGCGGGCTCCTCTTGGATGTGCGTCGATTTGCTGTATTGCACGTTATGGCACTGGACGTTCACGAATCACCGCAACTCGGTTCACCGCGAATACATTGCCCACCAAAAGACATGACCCAGGATCGCAATCTGCTGCTCCTGGACCTCGGCGAAGGTGTAGTCCTCGTCCGGATGCTCGTCACGGTTGAAGCTGCGTAGACGGATCCCGCTGGGCAGTCGGTAGACTTGTTTCACACGGAGCTGGCCGTTGTGGTTGATCGCGTACATGTCGCCGTCGACGATGTCGCCCAGCGAATTCTTGCCAATGTTCATGCCAACGGTGGCGCCGTCGCGCAGTACCGGGAACATGCTGTTCCCGCTCACCGACACGCACCTGGCGTTGTTGAACTGCACGTTATTGTGACGCAGGTCTTTCTTGAAGAAACGCAGCCTGGCGCTGTCGTTTTCTGCGATCACGAAACGGCCTGAACCCGCCGCCAGCTCAACTTCACGCAGGAAGGGGACATAAACCTCATCGTCATCCAGGGGTGTGCTGTCGTCCCAAGGCTGGATGTCTGACATTGAAATGCCTGGAGGGGGGGAGACCCCTTTAAGCATGTCACCGACACCTTCAGCCAGCCACATCGGTGAAACGCCACACACTGAAGCGATCTGGGCAACAAAGGCTGTCGCTTTCGATTTCCCGCGCTCGAGGTCGGAGATTGAGGTTTGAGTCAGCCCCGCGCGCTCGGCAAGCTCGGTCTGATTGAGCTTGGCGTGTTGGCGGGCTGTTTTGAGTCTTTCTTTAAATTCCATCTGCGAAGTATTACGGGAGCTCCCATATCATTGCAAGTCGGTGTACCCGCACTGAGTGGTCAGCCAGTAGCCAGATCGGTGTGGCGGCTACGACGCTGCAAGCGTGGCGCAACGACTTTACTCGTCGCGACCTTCCATCATGGTGCGTTTGAGCATCACATAAACCGCTCCGGCACCACCATGTTTCGCCTGGCACGAGGTGAAGCCAAGTACCTGTGAATGCTGGCGCAGCCAGGTGTTGACGTGGCTTTTGATCATCGGCCGCTTGCCGTCCAGGCGTACGGCTTTGCCGTGGGTGACGCGCACGCAGCGGATTTCGAATTTGGTCGCTTCCGCCAGGAACGCCCAGAGGGTTTCCCGGGCCTTTTCCACACTCATGCCGTGCAGGTCGAGGCTGCCTTCGAAGGGGATTTGCCCGATCTTGAGCTTGCGCATCTGGCTTTCCTGCACGCCGTCGCGCGCCCACATCAGCTCGTCTTCCGGGCCGACGTCGATCACGAACTGATCGGACAGACCGTCAACGGTGGTGGCATCGGTGCGCACGGTGGCGGCTTGACGCAGCTTGGCGATCTGCGCGCGGTCAGCCTTGGGTTTGCCGGTTTCGGCGCGATCGTGCTTGATCGGCTTGACGCCTTGGATCGCGCTTTTGAACAGGGAAAAATCGTTGTCTTGCATATCAGCCTCCGCGAAGGGCGGCCAGTTTACCCAAGTCGAGACACGACCGATAACAATTGGGGCCCGGTAAACGTCAGGCCGTCAATTCAGTCGTGTTTTTTCATCAGATGCGGGGACATGTTCAGCTCTTGCGACTGGCGCGCGCGGCGACGGCAACGCCGCCACAGCCAAACGCCGAGGTAGAGCAGGAACAGACCGACCGCCAGAATGATTGCCGAGCCCAGCGGGCTGGCATTCAACTCGCCGAGTGCCGGCGGGTGGCCCAGCAGGCTGGCGGCGCCGGCCATCGCCAGCAACACACCGCACGTTGCCAGCAAGGCAGCAAAGGCTGCGCCGAATCGAAAACGCCAGTTGCTTTGGCCTTTGGGCCGCAAGCGGCGTGCGTCAAAACCATCGGATAACTTCATTCCGACCTTCCTCAATGGGTATCGGCCCTTCGACCGGGAGTTGACCGGGATGTTCCTGAGGCTATGACATTTACAGCGAACGAGAGGCTTTTGCGGATGAGCGGCGGCATGAACCGCTCATCAAGCGTCGATCAGATCAGATCGTGGGTCAGGGCGAGGGTGGCGAAGTTGTCCGCCATGATCGCCATTTCGGTCTGTTGAACGTGGTCAGCGCTCAACACGCCACCCTTGTAGGGCAAATCGCGCGTTGCACAGGCGTCTTCAACGAGGGTGCAGCGAAAGCCCAGGTTTTTCGCGGCGCGCACGGTGGTGCTGACGCTGGAGTGACTCATGAAACCGCACACGATCAGGTCCAGGGAGCCGAGATTTTGCAGGCGGTCCAGCAGTTCGGTGCCGTGAAACGCACTCGGTAGCAACTTGCCGATGATGGTTTCGTCGCTCTGTGGTTCGAGGCCCGGGATGAATTCACCGCGCTCGCCTTGCGGATCGAACAGCCCGCCGACGGTGCCGAGGTGGCGCACATGCACGATAGGACGGCCGGCTGCGCGGGCAGCGCTCACCAGCTGCTTGATGTTCGCGACAGCAGCATCCATGCCGACCAGGGCCAGGGGGCCGCTGAGGTATTCTTTCTGGGCATCGATGATGACAAGGGTCGCATGGCTCAGATTGGCGGCGGCATAACCGCGACCGCTGAGTTGAAACATCGTTTTTGGAACGGACATTCTGGGGCTCCTTGGAGTGGGGCTTTTGCGACATTGTCCTCTGGCTGAGCGCTTCTGTGAATCGCTACCATCGTAGGCGCCGTCGTTACTGGCCTGCAGCCTTGTCAATATCCTCGTTTTGTTCAATAGCCAGCGATAAAAATGGATATGTCCTACATCTGAGCCGGTGTTTTTCCTGCGTCGTCGTAACGCGTTTTGGCTGTTAGAATTGCCAGTCGTTTTTTCTGGAGCTTACCCCGTGATCACTTCCCGACTTCGTACCCTGCGTGACCATATCCGTTGGGCCGTCAGCCGCTTCCATGGGGAGGATCTGTTTTTCGGCCATGGGACCGACAACGCCTGGGACGAAGCCCGTCAACTGGTGTTGGGTGCCTTGCACTTGCCGTGGGAAATTGCTGACAGCTACCTCGACTGCAATCTGGAAGACGATGAGCTGGTCAAGCTGCAGCGTTTGCTCAAGCGGCGCATCGAAGAACGCATTCCGACCGCTTACCTGTTGGGTGAAGCATGGTTCTGCGGCATGTCGTTCATCGTCGATGAGCGTGTATTGATTCCGCGTTCGCCGATCGGTGAGCTGATTGAAAAGGGTTTCGCACCGTGGCTGGGCGCCGCGCCTGCGCGGATTCTTGACCTGTGCACCGGTTCCGGTTGCATCGGTATCGCCTGCGCCTATGAGTTCCAGAACGCCGAAGTCGTGCTGGCGGATCTGTCGTTCGAAGCGCTGGAAGTGGCCAACCAGAACATCGAGCGCCATGGTGTCGATGAGCGGGTCTACACCGTGCAGGGCGATGGTTTCGATGGCTTGCCGGGTCAGCGTTTCGACCTGATCGTGTCGAACCCGCCTTACGTCGATGCGGAAGATTTCGCCGACATGCCGCAGGAATATCAGCATGAACCCGAGCTGGGCCTGGCCTGTGGCGACGATGGCTTGAACCTGGTACGACGGATGCTCGCCGAAGCGGCGGATCATCTGACCGAGAAGGGTTTGCTGATTGTCGAAGTGGGCAACAGCCAGGTTCACGTTGACGCGTTGTACCCGGAAGTCGACTTTGCCTGGCTCGATTTCGAGCGCGGCGGGCATGGCGTGTTCATGTTGACGGCGCAGCAGTGCCGGGAGCATCAGGCGTTGTTCGCGTCCCGCGTCTGACCTGAGGACGCCTTCGCGGGCAAGCCTCGCTCCTACAAGGGTTCACCAATAACCTGTAGGAGCGAGGCTTGCCCGCGAAGGCCGCGCCGCGGTCTCAAGCCTTCAACGGTGCGTCGCAATCCAGATCAACAACCCCGCCTGAAACACCGCAAACGCCACCAGGCACGTAATGGTGAACCGCAGCCCCGCGTCTTCGCGTTTGTATTTGCTGACCTTTTCTTCGTGTTTCTTCAGCTTCACTTCCTGCTCGGCCAGGTTCTGCTCGGCCTGCTGCAGCATCTGCGCCGCTTCGAGAATTTCCACCTGCTGCAGCTTCTCGGTGTTCCAGTCGGCCAACAGGTCGCCGACCTGCACCTCTTTGACGCTGCCCTTCAAATGCTGGGCGTCGGCATACACCACCTCAAAACCATGCGCCTTCAGAAAGCGATCACGGCGCAGGCGCGTGTCTTCGTTCAGCGCGTCCTTGTTGTTCAGGTCGGTGCCGTCGACGGTGTAGCCGGGCCAGCGCTTTTTCGCCCAGGTAATGCCCTGGGCTGCCATGTAGCGGCCGATGCCACGGTTCATCGGTTCGATCTGCAAACCGCTTTCCGGTCCGAAATGCACACGTTTTGTGGTGTGGTCGACCCACACGTCGAGGTGGTTCTGTTCCTTGCGCACGCGCTGGCCGGGCAGGGAAATGGTCATGCGCAACAGACTGTGTTTCTTGTCGTTGCGTTCGGCATAACCGAATTCGACAAAGCGCAGTGGCCGCCCGCCGGTGTTGCGGTCGGTCTGCAACGGTGCCAGGCGGAGCATCTTGTGGTGCTCGACGTGGACGTCCGCCCACGGCAGCTCGACCGCTGGCGGTGCGTCTTTTTCAGCGGTGGTGTCGGGTGAAGTCGGGGTATCAGTCATAACGGCGAGATCCTGTCCAAGCTCAGCTTGTCGCCAGTCATAACGCTGGCGACAAAGGCTTATCGGCCGTTTTTTTCAGGACTGGAGGGAAAAAGCGCTTAAAAAAGCGCTCAACTGGAGCGAAGTCCGTCAATAAACCCGAGGATCCGTGTGCCCAGTTCGGCTGCCAGCGGCAATTGCGGATCTTTGTAGGAGGCCAATTGCCGTTTGACGTCGTTGGGCACGATGCGCATGACGTGGTTCATGCCCTCGATCAACGCCAGTTCGGCGTCCGGTTTGGCGGCCTGCAACAACCTGGCGTCGCCGACACCGACCTGGATGTCGTTGCTGCCCTGAATGATCAGCGCCGGCATTTTCAGTTTGGCGAATGCGGCGGCGGGGTCCTGGCGGAACAGTGAGATCAGGTACGGCTGCACGCTCGGACGGAATATCACCTGAAGTTGTGGCGGTACGTTGTCATCGGTGCGGCCGGCCTTGAGGCTGTCGAGCAGTTCATTGCTGCGCAGCATCAGCGGAGGAGGCAAGCGATTGCTCAGTTGCTGGCGCAGCACCTGATCGATCGGCCGTGCGCTGCCGGACAGGGAAATCACCCCGGCGGCATCGACGCTCGGCGCCGCGAGGCTGGCGATCAACGCGCCTTCGCTGTGGCCCAGCAGAATCAACTGGCCAAAGCGCGGATCGCTTTTGAGCTTGTGGCCCCAGGCCTCGGCGTCGGCCACATAGGCTTCCACCGTCAGATTGCGTTCGTCGGGGGTCGCCGCGAGGCTCGCCGCCACGCCGCGTTTGTCGTAACGCACACTGGCGATGTTGTGTTTGGCCAGTACCCAGGCGAGGCGCTTGAGGCTGTCGTTGCGTCCGCCGTCGGGGTTATTGCCGTCACGGTCTGTAGGACCGGAGCCGGAAATGATCAGGACAACCGGTACGGGTTTGTCGGATTTTGGCAGCAACAACGAGCCGAAAAGCTCCCCGGTGCCGGTATCCAATGTGATCGGCCGTTGCAGGACGGTGGCCTGTACAAAGCCGGTAAACAAGGTAAGGCTCAAGGCTAAAACTCGCAGCATCATCACGCCATCATGAACAAGATGCCGGTTGGACTCGCAGGCACCCATAAGGTTCGAGGATGAACTAGTTGGGTAGCCTGCGTATACTGGCGCGCATTACGTATTCAGGTTCATTTCACGGAGCGTCCTGCATGTCCGGCAATACCTACGGCAAGCTGTTCACTGTCACCACCGCGGGCGAAAGCCATGGTCCGGCGTTGGTCGCCATTGTCGACGGCTGCCCGCCGGGGCTGGAAATTTCCCTGGAAGATTTGCAGCGCGACCTCGATCGCCGCAAACCCGGCACCAGCCGCCACACCACCCAACGCCAGGAAGCCGACGAAGTCGAAATCCTCTCCGGCATTTTCGAAGGTCGCACCACGGGCTGCTCTATCGGCCTGTTGATCCGCAACACCGACCAGAAGTCCAAGGACTACTCGGCGATCAAGGACCTGTTCCGCCCGGCCCACGCCGACTACACCTATCACCACAAGTACGGTGAACGCGATTACCGCGGTGGCGGCCGTAGCTCGGCGCGGGAAACCGCCATGCGTGTGGCGGCTGGCGCGATTGCCAAGAAATACCTGGCCACCCAGGGCATCGTCATTCGCGGTTACATGAGCCAGCTCGGCCCGATCGAAATCCCGTTCAAGACCTGGGATTCAGTGGAAGAAAACGCGTTTTTCAGCCCTGATCCGGACAAGGTGCCAGAACTGGAAGCCTATATGGACCAGTTGCGCCGCGACCAGGATTCGGTTGGCGCGAAGATCACCGTCGTTGCCGAAGGCGTGATGCCAGGCCTCGGCGAACCGATCTTCGACCGTCTCGACGCCGAACTGGCCCACGCGCTGATGAGCATCAACGCGGTCAAAGGCGTGGAAATCGGCGCCGGTTTCGCCAGTGTTTCCCAGCGCGGCACCGAGCATCGCGATGAAATGACCCCGGAAGGATTCCTCAGCAACAACGCTGGCGGCATCCTCGGCGGCATTTCCTCCGGCCAGCCAATCGTTGCGCATTTGGCGTTGAAACCGACGTCGAGCATCACCACGCCGGGCCGTTCCATCGACATCAATGGCAACCCGGTGGAGGTCATCACCAAGGGCCGTCACGACCCGTGCGTCGGCATCCGCGCCACGCCGATTGCCGAAGCGATGATGGCCATCGTGCTGATGGATCACCTGTTGCGTCACCGCGGGCAGAACGCCGATGTGCGCGTGAGCACGCCGGTGCTGGGTCAGCTTTAATGGCTGACCTCTCAGTCGCTGCGGTCTGATGACCGTGGCGGCGCTCCCGTACTGGCGGCTCTCCAGTTTCTATCTGTTCTATTTCGCCTTGCTCGGTTCGACAGCGCCGTTCCTGGCGCTGTACTTCGATCACCTGGGTTTTTCTGCCGCGCGCATCGGCGAGCTGGTGGCGATCCCGATGCTGATGCGTTGCGTCGCGCCGAACATCTGGGGCTGGCTCGGGGATTACACCGGCCAGCGCCTGGCCATCGTGCGCTTCGGCGCGGTCTGCACGCTGCTGACGTTCTCGCTGATTTTCGTCAGCAAAACCTACGCCTGGCTGGCGATGGTCATGGCGTTGCATGCGTTCTTCTGGCACGCGGTGTTGCCGCAGTTCGAAGTCATCACCCTGGCGCATCTGAAAGGGCAGACGTCCCGTTACAGCCAGATCCGCTTGTGGGGTTCCATCGGTTTCATCATCACCGTGGTCGCGCTCGGTCGCTTGTTCGAATGGCTCAGCCTCGACATCTACCCGGTGGCGTTGGTGCTGATCATGGCCGGGATCGTCGTCAGCAGCCTGTGGGTGCCGAACGCGCAACCGGTCCAGAGTGAAAAACTGGCGGCTGACGGGTTTCTCAAGCAGTTGCGCAGCCCCGGTGTGCTGGCGTTTTACGCGTGCGTGGCGCTGATGCAGATGAGTCACGGCCCGTATTACACCTTTCTGACGTTGCACCTTGAGCGATTGGGTTACAGCCGTGGCTTGATCGGCCTGCTCTGGGCAGTGGGCGTGGTGGCCGAAGTGTTGATGTTTCTGGCCATGAGCAAGATCCTTGCGCGCTTCTCCGTGCGCCGGGTGCTGCTGGCGAGTTTTCTGCTGGCGGCGCTGCGCTGGTTGCTGCTCGGGTCGCTCGCTGAATTTTTATCGGTACTGCTGTTTGCCCAGGTATTGCACGCGGCGACGTTCGGCAGCTTTCACGCCGCTGCCATCCAGTTCGTGCAACGTAGCTTCGGTGCGCGCCAGCAAGGGCAGGGCCAGGCGTTGTACGCGGCATTGGCCGGCACCGGCGGCGCACTGGGCGCGTTGTACTCCGGCTACAGCTGGAATGCCCTCGGGGCCTCGTTCACCTTTAGTATTGCCAGTCTGGCAGCCTTCGCGGCTGCCGTTATCATTGCCACACGTATGCAAGAGGACCGGCCATGAGCCTGACCCGTGAACACCTCGCCCAGGAAATCATCGACGCCGGGCGTTTTTTGTATGGCCGCGGCTGGTCGCCGGCCACCAGCAGTAACTATTCGACCCGACTGTCGGCGAACGAAGCCTTGCTGACCGTGTCCGGCAAGCACAAAGGCCAGTTGGGCATCGACGATGTGCTGGCCACTGATCTGTCGGGCAACAGTCTGGAACCGGGCAAGAAACCGTCCGCCGAAACCTTGTTGCACACCCAGCTCTATAGCTGGCGTGCGGAGATCGGCGCGGTGCTGCACACCCATTCGGTGAACGCCACGGTGCTGTCGCGACTGACGCCGGAAGATTTCATCGAGTTCGAAGACTACGAGCTGCAAAAGGCGTTCAGCGGCATCTCGACCCACGAATCCCGGGTGCGCGTGCCGATTTTCGACAACGATCAGGACATTGCGCGCTTGGCCGCCAAGGTGCAGCCTTGGCTGGAAGCCCATCCCGATTGCGTCGGCTATCTGATTCGCGGTCACGGCCTCTACACCTGGGGCGCCCGCATGAGTGATGCGTTGCGGCAGATCGAGGCCTTTGAATTTTTGTTCGAGTGCGAGTTGAAGACGCGTTCGATCCTAAACCGTTAAGGAGTTGCCCTGATGAGCAGCCTGTCCGTCTACCATGTCTCAAGCCCTGACATTCCGAACAAGGTGCTGACCCATTTCGAAGACATCGCCTCGACCCTGGCCGAGCAAGGTGTGCGCTTCGACCGCTGGCAAGCGGCGGCGAAAATCCAGCCCGGCGCCAGTCAGGAAGAAGTGATTGCCGCGTACCAGGAGCAAATCGACAAGCTGATGACCGAACGCGGTTACATCACCGTCGATGTGGTCAGCCTGAACAGCGATCATCCGCAAAAAGCCGAATTGCGCGCCAAGTTCCTCGACGAGCACCGCCATGGCGAAGACGAAGTACGATTTTTCGTCGCCGGCCGTGGCTTGTTTACCCTGCACATCGACGATTACGTCTACGCCGTGCTCTGCGAGAAAAACGACCTGATCTCGGTACCGGCCGGCACACCGCACTGGTTCGACATGGGCGAGCATCCGCATTTCGTCGCGATCCGGCTGTTCAACAACCCGGAAGGCTGGGTGGCCAATTTCACCGGCGAAGACATCGCCAGCCGCTTCCCGCGTCTTGAGGACTGAGTCGATGCCGATCAAAGCGATTCTCACCGACATCGAAGGCACCACCAGCGCGGTGAGTTTTGTGTTCGAGGTGCTGTTTCCCTACGCCGCCAAACACCTGCCGGACTTCGTTCGCCAGCACGCCGCGCGCGCCGATGTGGCGGAGCAACTGCACGCCGTGCGCCGGGATAGCCATGAGCCGGACGCCAACGTCGAACGTGTCATCGAGATACTCCTCGGCTGGATCGCCGAAGACCGCAAAGCCACACCGCTCAAGGCGTTGCAAGGCATGGTCTGGGAGCAGGGCTATCAGGCCGGGCAGTTGAAAGGTCACGTGTACCCGGACGCCGTTGAAGCGCTCAAGCGTTGGCATCAGCAAGGTTTCAAACTGTTTGTTTATTCCTCGGGTTCGATTCAGGCGCAAAAACTGATCTTCGGCTGCTCCGAGGCGGGGGATTTGTCGCCGTTGTTCAGCGGCTATTTCGACACCACATCGGGACCCAAGCGTGAAGCGCAGTCGTACCAGCGCATCACCCAGGCCATCGGCCTTGAAGCGGCGCAGATTCTGTTCCTGTCGGACATCGTCGAAGAGCTGGACGCGGCGCGCACGGCAGGTATGGCAACCTGCGGACTGGCACGTGAAGGCGGGGAGTTGGCAGGGCATGTGACCGTGGACAGCTTCGCCCGGATCAACCCTTCCGCGTACTAATTCACGACGCTAACCTGTAGGAGCGAAGCTTGCTCGCGAAGGCGGCGTATCAGGCGATATTAATGTTGACTGATACGCCGCCTTCGCGAGCAAGCTTCGCTCCTACAAGGGCTGGTTTGCGGCGTTGAAACGGTTTATGCCGAGTGATACGTCGGCAGCGCAAAGCGCTGTTGGCTTTGCAGCATGGAGATCTGCGGCAATTCGCTGGCCTGTTCGGCCAGGTCACGGCGGATCGCACTGATCACCCACGACAGCTGATCACCGGCATGCAACTGCTGGTAGGAAACCGAGCGCTTGAAGACTCTGCCTTCACTGCTGCGCAAGGTCAGCAGAATGCCACCGTCGGGACGTGGCTGGGTGGTGACTTCGAAGTTGGAGAACAGGGACGAAAATTTTTCCTGGATCAGGTTCATGTCTATCAGCTCCGTAAGCGCTTGAATTGCAAGCATGCAGAGGTAGTTGCAGTGATTGTGCCAGCACCTGATTTTTTTAAAATTCGTTATAAATCAATAAGTTAATTTAAAGCCAGTTTTTTGCTTTCGTGCAATCTGCATGAATGGCCATCGTGCATCCTGCATTTTGCGGGGTCGATGTCGGTTCGATGGAACCATTCACATCCTCCGGGTTCGCGTTTTTCGCGGATACAAAACATTTCAAAAACCGCGTGTACAGCTCAAGAACCGTTGACGTATTTTCGGGCTCAATCACCGTCGCCCGACAATAAAAAGATCGAACGGGAGCATCCATGAGCCGCACGACGAACGACACGATTACCTGGGGCATGATGCTCCGCAAGCTGCCGTCCATTGCCAAAGCCATCCCCCGGGTGGTGAAAGGCATGAAGGCCGCCAACGTCAAGGACCCGACCCAACCGTGTGGCCTGGGCTGGAGCTTCGAACAAGCGACATTGCGCAATCCCGCCGGCCCGGCCTTGCTGCAGGGCGCGGTGGTGCTCACGTACTCGCAAGTCAATCAATGGGCCAATCGCATCGCCCATCACCTGATTGCTCAAGGCATCGGCAAGGGCGACGTGGTCGCGGTGTTCATCGAAAACCGCCCGGAACTGTTGGTGAACATATTGGCGGTGGCCAAGGTCGGGGCGATCAGTGCCTTGCTCAACACGTCTCAAACCCGCGATACCCTGGCCCACAGCCTGAACCTGGTGGCGCCGGCAGCGATCATTGTCGGTGAGGAGCTGGTACCGGCGTTTGCGGCAGTGCGCGAACGGGTCTCGATCGACGCGGCGCGCACCTGGTTCGTCGCCGACCAGGACACCTACCGCCAACCGGGCATTGCACCCGACGGTTTCATCAACCTGATGACCGCGATTGTCGACAGCCCCAGCGACAACCCTGCCAGCAGCCAGCAGGTTTTTTTCGACGACCCGTGTTTCTACATCTACACCTCGGGCACCACCGGGCTGCCCAAGGCCGGGGTGTTCAAACATGGCCGCTGGATGCGCAGCTCGGCCAGTTTCGGCTTGATCGCGCTGGACATGCGCCCCGAGGACATCGTCTATTGCACCTTGCCGCTGTATCACGCCACCGGGTTGTGCGTGTGCTGGGGCTCGGCCATTAGCGGCGCCTCGGGGTTTGCCATCCGCCGCAAGTTCAGCGCCAGCCAGTTCTGGAGCGACGTGCGCAATTACCGCGCGACCACCCTCGGTTACGTCGGCGAATTGTGCCGCTACCTCGTGGATCAACCGCCCAGCGCCGAGGACAACAAGCACGGCGTGACGAAAATGATCGGCAACGGCCTGCGCCCCGGCGCATGGCACGAATTCAAGACGCGCTTTGGCGTGAACCACATCTGCGAGTTGTACGCGGCCAGCGACGGCAATATCGGTTTCACCAACATCCTCAACTTCGACAACACCGTCGGGTTTTCCCTGATGTCCTGGGAGCTTGCAGCCTACGACCATGACAGCGGCGCGCCGACGCGGGACGCCAACGGCTTCATGCGCAAGGTAGCCAAGGGTGAGCAGGGGCTGTTGCTGGCGAAGATCGACGACAAGGCGCCGCTGGATGGCTACACCGATCCGCAGAAGACTGAAAAAGTCGTGCTGCACGACGTGTTCGAGAAGGGTGACCGTTACTTCAACACCGGTGACCTGCTGCGCAACATCGGTTTTGGTCACGCGCAGTTCGTCGACCGCCTGGGGGACACTTATCGCTGGAAGGGTGAAAACGTCTCGACCACCGAGGTCGAAAACATCCTGCTGCAACACCCGAACATTTCCGAAGCCGTGGCTTATGGCGTGGAGGTCCGCAACACCAACGGGCGCGCCGGGATGGCGGCGATCACGCCCGCCGAGTCCCTGGCGACCCTGGATTTCAGCGAGCTGCTGGCCTTCGCCCGTGAGCAAATGCCGGCGTATGCGGTGCCGCTGTTTCTGCGGGTGA
Source organism: Pseudomonas sp. PDM02 (assembly GCF_014852285.1). Taxonomy (NCBI): domain Bacteria; kingdom Pseudomonadati; phylum Pseudomonadota; class Gammaproteobacteria; order Pseudomonadales; family Pseudomonadaceae; genus Pseudomonas; species Pseudomonas sp. PDM02. The sequence goes on from NZ_JACVBL010000004.1 coordinate 64,537, forward strand.
AAGTGAAGATGGAGACTACCGGCACCTTCAAATACCAGAAGACCCGACTCAAGGACGAAGCCTTCGACCCTGGCAAAACCGGCGACGACCCGATCTATGCCTGGCTGCCGGGTACTGACACTTACGTGCAGGTCGACGAACAATTGCTGGCGGATATTCACGGCGGCAAGTACCGCTATTGATTGTGGCTATGGCGTGCCTTGAGAAAAAACAAGTGACAGTGTCGGGGGCGCTCGGGAAACTGTCGGCTTTGCGAATAACTGTAAGTGGAGTTTCCAATGTCCGATCAAAGCCGCCAGATGACCCCCGAAGAAGCCGCCGAATTTGCCGAACAGGTTTTCAACAAGGCGCGCGAGGGTGATGCGGCGATGATGGCTGCGCTGCTGACCAAAGGCCTGCCGCCGAACCTGCGCAACCACAAGGGTGACACGTTGCTGATGCTGGCCGCTTACCACGGCCATGTGGACACGGTGAAAGTGCTGCTTGAGCACAAGGCCGATCCGGAAATCCGCAACGACAATGGCCAGAGCCCGATTGCTGGCGCGGCGTTCAAAGGGGACCTGGCGGTGGTCAAGGCGTTGGTCGAGGGCGGTGCGCTGGTGGAAGGTGCTTCGTTTGACGGTCGCACGGCGTTGATGATGGCGGCGATGTTCAACCGCGTGGAAATCGTTGATTACCTGATCAGTAAAGGGGCGGATCCGAAGGCCAAGGATGCCAATGGGGTTTCGGCGTTGGATGCTGCGAAAACGCTGGGTGCGGTGGATACTGTTGCGCAATTGGAGAAACTGCTGGGCTGATTGAGCATCTGGCCCCGGAACCTCTGTGGGAGCCGGCTTGCTGGCGATGGCGGCCTGATAGTCGATCATTTTTTTGTCGGAGTACATATCCGTTGCTGCGGTAACGGCTTCTATTGGTTTCGCCCTTACGGCGAGTCACTTTGGAAAAGCCCCAAAGTAACCAAAGCGCTTTTGCCCCTTTCGTTCGGTGCCTCGCCTAGGCTCGGCATGCCCTCGCTCCGGTCCTGCTCCGTGGGCCCGCCGCGATCGGCCATCCTTGGCCGTGCGCGGCTAACCCGGCATCCATGCCGGGTTGCCCACTGCGCAGAACCTCCACTTGGCCTCTCGAGGGGGCGACCACCGCCACAGCCGCCGAGGCGGCCTGAAAGCCGACCTGGCTCTTCAGTTGTCCGCGTTGTCCTTCTTTGATGCGTTCACTCATTCCCGACATGTACACCGCTCCCCTGTAGGAGCCGGCTTGCTGGCGATAGCGTCTGTTCAGGCGATGAATTTGTTGGCTGGCCCACCGCCATCGCCGGCAAGCCGGCTCCTACAGTTGATCGTGTACATTCCGAACACATATGCATTTCCCCGTAGGAGCCAGCTTGCTGGCGATGGCGTCCGTCCAGTCGAAAAGGAGGGTGACTGACCCACCGCCATCGTCGGAACGCCGCCCGCAGCAAGCCGGCTCCTACAGTTGATCGTATTTATCCAAATGCATATGCATTTCCCTTGTAGGAGCCAGCTTGCTGGCGATGGACGTCAACGATAACGCGGGCTGTCTGAATGAACGCGGTGCCCAGACGATTTTCGCCGGCAAGCCGGCTCCTACAGGGCGCGCGTACGCCTTTGATCTTCACCACTCATCAGGCCGAGCGTTAGCTCGCCTTCCGCTTTTGATCTGAGCGCCCCCTCGAGAGGCCGAGTGGAGGTTCTGCGCAGTGGGCAACCCGGCATGGATGCCGGGTTAGCCGCCCCCGGCCATGGATGGCCGATGGCGGCGGGCCCACGGAGCAGGACCGGAGCGAGGGTATGCCGAGCCTAGGCGAGGCACCGAACGAAAGGGGCAAGAGCGCTTGGTTACTTGGCGCTTCTCCAAGTGACTCGCCGTAAGGGCGAAACCAATAGAAGCCGTTACCGCAGCAACGGATATACACTCAAAACCCAATCAATACACCCAAACCTCAACCCGCCGATTCTTGATCCGCCCCTCATCCGCACTATTGGCCGCCACCGGCATCTCGGCGCCAAAACCGCGAATCTCGCGAAACACCACGCCGCTTTTCACCAACTCCCGCCGCACCGCCATGGCCCGCAATTTCGACAGCAGGTCAGCCCGCGCCGGATCGCTCTTGGCATCGCCAAACCCCACCAACGTCACCTGCCGGTTGGTTTTCTGGTTCTGCTGGAGGTAATCGAGCACCCGCGTCAGATCCTGTCGGGCCTTGTTGTCCAGCGTTGCGCTGCCTTCCTCGAAACGAAAATTCACGGTCAAGCGCTGGGCGTGGCGACTGAGCGCCTGATAACCCTCGGGCATCAATGCATTGGGCGTAACGGCCATCGCCTGGACGGTCTGGGCAATAAACCCGTTGGCCGCGACGATGGCCTGGCCGTTGCTGCTTTGCGCAAACGCCACCAACGCTTCGGCCCAGGGGTTTTTGGCGTTGGGCGGCAGGTAAAAGAACAACCGCCGCGACAACGGATAGTCTTCCGTGGCGATCAGGCTGTTGAGCGGCGGCATGGCCTGGGATTGGCCATCGACGATCGCCACGGCTTTGGCCTGGCGCACGTAGGGCAGGCCGATAAAACCGATGCCTTGCGGATCGAGGCTGACCGCGTCGGACAACTGCTCGCTGGATTCGAAACGTTTCGCTGCGCTGTTCAGCGTTTTCCCACGACGGCTGAGCACCACTTCCTTAAACGTGTCGTACGTGCCCGATTGGTCATCCCGTGCATACAGGTGAATGGCTCCGCCGCTGCCGCCGAGTTCTTCCCAGGTTCTCACTTCACCGCTGAAGATTTGCGCCAGTTGTTCGGTGTTCAGTTGATTAAGCGGGTTTTGCGGATGAAGGATGATTGCCAGGCCGTCGATGGCGATGACCTGCTCGGCGCCGGGGCTCTTCAGATCACCGAGGGATTGCAGGGCCAGCAGTTCGCTGTCCTTGATCGGGCGCGAAGAGGCGGCAAGGTCCGCCGTGGCGTTTTTCAGGGCGGTGAAACCGGTGCTGGAACCGTGGGCCGCGATGTCCACCGTGACCCGGCGGCCCTGAGCGGTTTCGCCGACCACGCGCAATTCGTTGGCTTTGTCCGGGGTTTCGCTGTGGACCTTGAGCAAGCCTTGCTCGCGCATCAAGCCCTCGACCAGCGCCGGGCCCAATGCCGCGCCAATGGTGTTGGAACCCTGGATGCGCAGCACCGGTCCCTGTTTGGGCGTCGGCAAGTCAGCGGCCGACGCGGTGATGGGCAGCCCGGCGCACAGCATTAACAGGAAGAAAACGCGCAGCGTCATGCCGGCACCTTTAAAGAACAAAGAAAGTGCCGGGAGATTAAGTCAGTAAGGTTTCTGAAAGATGACAGTTTACCTTGTAGGAGCGGCCGGTCGACGCTCGATTGCCAGCGATGGGGGCTGATATTCAACATCTAAGTTGGCTGACAGTCCGCTATCGCGAGCAAGCTTGCTCCTACAGTTGAGTTGCGTTGAGCCGGGGGATCAGCTCAACTCAAGCCAGATCGGCGCGTGGTCCGACGGTTTTTCCATCCCGCGCAACTCGTAATCCACGCCGGCATCCTTCACGCGCGGCAACAAGCCGTGGGACGCCATGATCACGTCAATCCGCAGCCCGCGCTTCGGTTCATCCTCAAAGCCACGGCTGCGGTAGTCGAACCAGCTGAATCGGTCGGCCACGTCCGGGTTCAGGTGGCGGAAGCTGTCCACCAGGCCCCAGTTCTTCAAGCGTGCCATCCACTCGCGTTCTTCCGGCAGGAAGCTGCATTTGCCGGTTTTCAGCCAGCGCTTCATGTTGTCCGGGCCGATGCCGATGTCGCAGTCTTCCGGGGAAATGTTCACATCGCCCATCACCACCAGCGGCTGTTCGTTGTTGAACTGGCTTTCCAGCAGGTGCTGAAGATCGTTGTAGAAACGTTCCTTGGCCGGGAATTTGGTTGGATGGTCGCGGCTTTCACCCTGTGGGAAATAGCCGTTCATGATGGTCACCGGCACGCCATTGGCGTCGGCGAAAGTGCCCCAAATGAAGCGGCGCTGGGCGTCTTCTTCATCGGTGACGAAACCTTTGTGCAGTTCCAGCGGTTCCTTGCGCGAGAGCAGGGCAACGCCGTAGTGACCTTTTTGCCCGTGGAAATACACGTGATAGCCCAGCGCCTGGATTTCGGCCAGCGGGAATTGATCGTCGTGGACCTTGGTTTCCTGCAGGCCGATCACGTCCGGCTGATGCTTTTCGATCAGCGCCGCCAGCTGATGAGGACGAGCGCGCAGCCCGTTGATGTTGAAGGAGACGATCTTCATGGTCGGCAGTCCTGGCAAAAGGGCGATGCTAGCTGACCTGTGGGATTGGGGCCAGTGTGGGGTGAGGGGATTCTCGGTGTTCTGTCAGATCTTCATTGGCAGTACCGGCCTCTTCGCGGGCAAGCCTCGCTCCTACAGGTTTTGAGTTGCACCCAATTGATTCACCTGTAGGAGCGAGGCTTGCCCGCGAAGAGGCCAGTTCAGTCGATGAAGATCCTGACTTTGGTCTATACCTGTCTGGGGAACTGTGAAGCCACCCAAACGCTCGTACCAATAAGAGCGCAGCCACCCGAGCCGCGCCGGGGAGAATGACCGTTATGCCCGAAACCTCGACCGTCATAGCCGATATCCACATGCTCGACAGCGGTTATTCCCGCGAAGCCCGCTCCCTGTTGTACCAGGCCTACCGCCACGAACCGACCTTCGGTTACCTCTTCGAAGCCGAACGTCCCGGTTATGAACAGCGTGTACGCGCCACCGTGCGGGAACTGGTCAAGCAACACTTTCTTCAGGATTTGCCGGCCATCGGTCTGCTGGTCAACGACCGCTTGATCGGTATCGCGCTGATCGCGCCGCCGCAACGACGCCTGGGCATCACTGAAAGCTGGGCGTGGCGCCTGCGGATGGTGCTCAGCACCGGGTTTCGCTGCACCCGCCGCTACCTCGAATACCACGACGCGGTGATGGCCTGCGTGCCGTCCGATTCGGTGCACCTGCTGCCCTTGCTGGGGGTTCACCCGCAATTTCAGGGCAAGCACTTCGGCGAACAACTGCTGCAGGCGGTCCATAACTGGTGCGCGGTCGATGAGCATTCCCAGGGTGTAGTCCTCGATACCGGGAATCCGCGTTATCTGGAGTTCTATAAACGTCAGGGCTACGAGGAAATCGGTGAAGTGGCGGTAGGACCGATCCGCGAGCACGTGTTTTTCCACGCCAACCCACAGGTGCTGCAAACCGCTTCGGCATAAAACGGTAGAACTTTCGCGGGGCGCGAGGCTCTATCACGCTCCCACGCTCGTGATAGCATCCGCGCCTATGAAGTTTCCAGGAAGAATTACCAGCGGCGTGCTGATGCTGATCACCAGCTGCGCGGCGTTGGCGCAAAGTGAATTGGATGTGCGGATCAAACCGTCCAACGATGAACTGAAGGCCAATATAGAGGGCTATATCGGCAGCCTCGGCGATCGTGACGAGGAGGCCTTGTTGCGCTTCAGTCGTGGCGCCGAAGAACAGGCGCGCAAGGCCGCCCAGGCCTTGGGTTATTACCAGCCGCAGATCGACACGGACGTGAAGGGCGGCAAGACACCGCGCCTGGTCATGAACATCGATCCCGGCGAGCCTGTGCATTTGCGCAATGTCACTATTCGCATCGACGGCCCTGCGGCCTCCCTCAAAACCTTTCGTGTGCCCAAAAGCAATGCGCTGAAAACCGGCGCGGTGCTCAATCATGGCCGCTACGAAGACGCCAAGCGGCTGATCCAGAACCAGGCTTCGCGTTACGGTTTCTTCAGCGGTTATTTCACCCGGCAGAAACTCGCGGTCGACCCGCGAGCCGGCGTTGCCGACATCGAACTGATCTACGAAAGCGGCCCGCGTTACACCTTGGGTAAAGTCAGTTTCGAAGGCGATACGCCGTTCGACGAAGAGTTGCTGCAACGCATGGTGCCGTTCAAGGCGGGTGAGCCCTATGACTCCGAACTGATCGCCGAACTGAATCAGAATCTGCAGGCAAGCGGGTACTTCGAAGGCGTGCGCGTCGACGCCGCGCCGACGGCGTCCAAGAACGATGTGATCCCGGTGGACGTCAAGCTCGACACCCGCAAGCCGCGGACCATGGGCCTCGGCCTGGGCTATTCCACGGACGTCGGCCCACGGGTCAAGGCCAACTGGACCCGGCACTGGGTCAACCCTCAAGGCCACAGCTATGGCTGGGAAACCGAAGTCTCGGCGCCACGGCAAAACGTCGGGTTGTTCTATGACATTCCGCTGGACCCGCCGCTGACCGACAAACTGCGCTTCGCCGGTGGTTATCAGAGCGAAGAAATCGCTGACAAGGACAGCCTGAGCAAACTCCTGACCCTCGGACCCGAATGGCACAGCAAGTTGCCCAGCGGCTGGCAGCGGGTGGTGTCGCTGAAATGGCAGCGCGAAGAGTATCGACTCGGCGATGACTCGGGGCTGAGCAATCTGCTGATGCCCGGCGTCAGCTATTCCTACCTGAAAAGCGACAATCGCATCGACCCGCACAACGGCTATCGGCTGCAGTTCGAAACCAAAGTGGCCAAGGAAGGCTTGGGTTCCGACAACAACCTGCTTTACGGCACCGCGCTGGTCAAAGGCCTGACCACAGTCTTTGATAAACACCGTTTCCTCGGCCGGGTGCAGGTGGGTGGCAGTGCCACCAATGGCTACAAATCGGTGCCGCCGTCGCTGCGCTTCTTCGCCGGTGGCGATCAGAGCGTGCGCGGTTACGACTACCAGAGCCTGTCCCCGGAAAACTCCGACGGCGACCGTATCGGTGGCCGCTACATGATTGCCGGAAGCGTGGAGTATCAGTATTCCATCGCCGAAAAATGGCGGGTCGCAACGTTCGTCGATCAGGGCAATTCCTTCAACAAACTCGAACTGCCTGATCTCAAGACTGGCGTCGGTATCGGCGTGCGCTGGGTGTCACCGGTGGGGCCGATTCGCCTCGACCTGGCCCACGCGATGGACGACGACGGCGGCATACGACTGCACTTTTCCATGGGGCCTGAGCTGTGAAGCGTGGTTTGAAAGTAACGCTGCTGACGATTCTGGCGCTGATGATGCTGGTGCTGCTGGCCGTGACCACGGTGCTGGGCACCGCGACAGGCAGCCGCTGGGCGCTCGGCTTTGTGCCGGGTTTGACGGTCGAGAATTTCCAGGGCCGTTTGGGTGGTCAGTGGAGCGCCGATCATCTGGTCTGGCAGCAGGACACCAGCCGGGTTGAGCTGAGCAAGGTGATTTTCGCCTGGTCGCCGTTGTGCCTGACGCGCATGGCCCTGTGCATCGAGCAACTGAAAACCGATCAGGTCAGCCTGCAATTTCCACCGGGTCCTGAAGAGCAGAGCAGCGGACCGATCACCTTGCCGGATCTGAAGTTGCCACTGGCCATCGAGCTGGGCGACGTGCAGGTCGGCAGCTTGCTGTTCAACGGCAGCGAAGAACTCAAAGGCCTGCAACTGGCGGCGCACTGGACCGAGCAGGGGATGCAGATCGACTCCGTGCAACTGCAACGCGACGACCTCAGCCTGAACCTGTCCGGTCTCCTGCAACCCAGCGGCAACTGGCCGCTCAAGGCTGAAGGCAAACTGACCCTGCCGGCGCCCGAGCCCTGGGCGCTGACGCTGAAAATCAACGGCGACCTGCTGAAAACCCTGAAGCTCACCGCCGACAGCAGCGGTTACCTGAACGGCCAACTGACCGGCGAGTTGCAGCCGCTGGTGGACAACCTGCCGGCCAAGGTGCGGATCACCGCCGACGGCTTCAAGCCCAGTGCGGACCTGCCGGACACTCTGCAACTCAATCAGCTTGAACTGACCGGCGACGGCGACCTGAAAAACGGCTACCAATTGCGCGGCAACGCCACGCTGCCCGCTGAGCAAGGCCCGGTTGCACTGATGCTGCAAGGCAAAGTCGACGCCAACGGCGCGCAGATCGCCGCGCTGGACCTGACCGCCAACGACAAGCAAAGTCTCAAACTCACGGGTGTTCTGGACTGGAGTAAAGGCCTGAACGCCACGGCGAAAATCGACTGGCTGGATTTCCCCTGGCACCGGCTCTATCCGCTGATCGACGAACCTGAAGTGGCATTGCGCAGCTTCAACGGCGAAGTCTCCTACACCGACGGCAAATACCTCGGCAACTTCAAGGCTGCGCTGGATGGCCCGGCCGGGGCGTTCAGCCTGAGCAGCCCGTTCGCCGGCGACCTGACGAAAATCTACCTGCAACAAATCCAGCTCGAAGCCGGGCAGGGCAAGGCCGAAGGCCACCTGAACCTGCAATTTGCCGATGGCATTGCCTGGGACACCGCGCTGGACCTCTCGGCGATCAACCCGGCGTACTGGGTCGCGGAATTGCCGGGCACTCTGGCCGGACCGTTGCGCAGCAAAGGCGAGATGAAGAATGAAAAACTCAGCCTGAACGCGGACCTCGATCTGAAGGGCAAACTGCGTGGCCAGCCGGCCATCCTGCAAGCCAAGGCCGATGGCAGCGGCGAGCAATGGAACCTCAGCGCGCTGCAAATCCGCCTCGGTGACAACAGCATCACCGGCAAGGGCAGCCTGCAACAGAAACTCGCCGGCCAGATCGACATCAAGCTGTCGCGCCTGGCGCAGCTGTGGCCGCAACTGCGCGGCCAGCTCAATGGCCGCGTCGATGTCGCCGGCACGCTCAAGGCACCGCAAGGCAAGCTCGGGCTGCAAGGCACGCAACTGGCCTTCGAAGATAATCGCCTGCAAAGCCTGAACCTCGACGCGACCCTCGACAGTGCGCAACGGGCGAAAATCGATTTCAAGGGCAGCGGCATGCAGGCCGGCGACACGTCGCTGGGCACGCTGACGGCCAGCGGTCAGGGTGATATCAAAAACCAGAAACTGACACTCGACCTGCAAGGCCCGCAACTGAAACTGGCCCTGGGCCTCGACGGCAATCTGGACAAAGGCAACTGGCGCGGACGTTTGGCCAGCGGTGATATTCAGGCCGGTGGCCAGGACTGGAAGCTGCAAAACCCGGCGAAACTCGAACGACTGGCGGACGGCAAAATCAACTTCGGCGCCCATTGCTGGATGTCCGGCCCGGCCAGTCTGTGCGGTGAAGACCAGCGCCTGATGCCGGAACCGAAGTTGCGTTATCACCTCAAGCAATTCCCGATTGAAAGCCTTGCGCAATGGCTGCCAAAGGATTTCGCCTGGAAGGGCCGGCTCAACGCCGATCTGCAACTGGACCTGCCGGCCAGCGGCCCGAACGGCCAGATCAGCCTTGATGCCAGCGGCGGCACCCTGCGCATCAAGGAAAAGGATCAGTGGCTGGACTTCCCCTACCAGACCCTGAAACTCACCAGCAAACTCACGCCCAAGCGCATCGACACCGACCTCAACTTCGTCGGCGGCAAGCTCGGCGAATTGAGTGTGCAGGCGCAGATCAATCCATTGCCGAAGAACAAACCGCTGACCGGCGCGTTCCGCCTCAATGGCCTCGACCTGTCCGTGGCGCGACCGTTTGTGCCGATGGTCGAGAAACTCACCGGACGCCTGAATGGCAGCGGCACGATTTCCGGTGGGCTGCTGGCGCCTTTGGTCAACGGCAACCTGCTGCTCAGCGACGGCGAGATTTCCGGCCCCGAATTGCCGATGGACCTTGAAGCGTTGCAGCTTCAAGCGCTGATCGCCGGCGAAACCGTGCAGTTGAACGGTGGCTGGAAAAGCGGCAAGAGCGGGCAGGGCCGCTTGACCGGCAGCATCGCCTGGGGTCAGGCGCTGGTGGTGGACCTGGCGCTCAAAGGCACGCAATTGCCGGTCACTGTCGAACCGTACGCCAAGCTCGAAGTGGCGCCGGACTTGAAGATTTCGATGAAGGACGACGAGCTGGCCATCGCTGGCAAAGTGCTGGTACCCAAAGGCGAAATCACCGTGCGCGAGTTGCCGCCATCGACGGTCAAGGTCTCTGATGACACGGTGATCATTGGTGCGCAGACCGAAGAGGGCAAACCGCCGCTGGCGATGAAAATGGACATCGACGTGGCGGTCGGCGAAGACAAACTCAGCTTCGCCGGGTTTGGCCTGACCGCCAACCTGCAAGGGCACGTGCACATCGGCGACAACATGGACACCCGCGGCGAGCTGTGGCTCAACGACGGGCGTTACCGGGCCTACGGCCAGCGGCTGACGGTGCGCCGGGCACGTTTGCTGTTTGCCGGCCCGATCGATCAGCCGTACCTGGACATCGAGGCGATTCGCCAGACTGACGACGTCATCGCCGGTATTCGCCTGAGCGGCAGCGCCGAGCAGCCGGCCACGCAGATCTTCTCCGAGCCGGCGATGAGCCAGGAACAGGCCTTGTCCTATCTGGTGCTCGGGCGTCCGCTGAGCACCACCGGTGAAGACAACAACATGCTGGCGCAGGCCGCGCTGGGGTTGGGCCTGATGGGCAGTGCCGGGGTGACCGGCAAACTGGCCAGCGATCTGGGGATTCAGGATTTCCAGCTCGATACCGAGGGCAGCGGCAATACGACGAGTGTGGTCGCCAGCGGCAATATCTCCGAGAAGCTCAGCCTGCGTTATGGCGTTGGCGTGTTTGAGCCGGCCAACACCATTGCCCTGCGCTACAAGCTGAGCAAGAAGGTGTACCTCGAAGCGGCGGGTGGCGTGGCCAGTTCGCTGGATATCTTTTACAAGCGGGATTTCTAACGCCCGTCCTCTCCAAAACCGAGTTGCTTTCTTCGCGGGCAAGCCTCGCTCCTACGGGTTCGGTGTAATCCCTGTAGGAGCGAGGCTTGCCCGCGAAGGCGTCATTGTGCCCGCCACAAAATCCGCACCATTTATCCATCAAATACAAAGCAACCTAACTATTACGTTGACATTGGCTGCCTAGGCAGTAACATCTCGACATACATTCTCTGCCTAGGCAGCTAATTGGTGGTCAGATGAAACATTTCACCCCGGACGAATTCAAGAACTGCCATCTCGGTCTCCTGCTCGGGCGCGCCGCGCTGCTCAAGGACCGGATCATCGACACGCACATGGAACCCCACGGCATCACCGCCGCGCAGTTCAAAGTGCTGATCATCATCGCCCAATACGGCGTCGATACCCCGGCCGAGCTGTGCCGGCACCTGTCACTCGACAGCGGTTCGATGACCCGCATGCTCGATCGTCTGGAACAGAAAGGTTTCCTCGCCCGCCAACGCTCCGAAGCGGACCGCCGTCAGGTGCAGCTTGTGTTGACTGAGCAAGGCCAGCAGTTGGCTGACCGCTTGCCGGTGATCGGCGCCGACGCGATGAACGAACTGGCCGGTGCGATCACTCCGGATGAGCTGAAAACCCTGGAACAGATCCTGAAGAAAATTTTGGTGGCAGCCGGTGACTCGATCACGCTGCTGCGGGTAGGTGACAAATGAGCAGCAAAACCTTGCGCGCCGGCCTGGGCCTGGTGCTCGCGGCCATGACCCTGGCCGGATGCGCCAGCTACAGCGGCCTGACCACCGAAGGCAAAAGCCTCGATGCGAAAACCCTCAAGGCCGGGCAATCCCTCAGCGGCGTGACCCTGTCGCCTGCGGCCTGGCCGAAAAGCGACTGGTGGAAAAGCCTCGGCGACCCGCAGCTCGACGGTCTGATCCGCGAAGCCCTGCACGACAGCCCCGACATGCAGATCGCCGACGCCCGCGCCCATCAGGCCAGCGCCGCCGCGTATGCCGCCGACGCCGCGCGGATGCCGACCCTCGATGCCAGCGCCGGCGTCAGCCGTTCGCGTCTGGCCCGGGATCAAGACCCGAGGGGCGAGGGCGATGCCTACTCCACCGTGCGCAACATCGGCGCCAGTTTCAATTACAACTTCGACCTCTGGGGCGGTCAGCGCGACGCCTGGGAAGCTGCGTTGGGCCAAGCCCGGGCTGCCGAAGTCGATCAGCAGGCCGCGCAGCTGACGTTGTCTGCCGACGTCGCTCGCGCCTACAGCGATCTGGGGCAGGCGCACATCGTTTATGACCTCGCCAACGAAGACCTCAAGCGCACCCGGCAAATGCTCGACCTGAGCCAGCGTCGCCTGAGCTCCGGGATCGACAGCCAGTACCAGTTCCAGCAAACCGAAAGCCTGGAAGCCACGTCTGAAGCCAGCTTGATCGACGCCGAGAAACGCCTGCAAAGCGCGAAAATCGCCTTGGCGGTCTTGCTCGGCAAAGGCCCGGATCGCGGCAATGAAATCGCCCGGCCGAAGATTCTTCAGGCCAGCGCCGTGGCTTTGCCGTCGGTCCTGCCCGCCGAGTTGCTCGGTCGTCGTCCCGATCTGGTGGCCGCGCGCTGGCGGGTCGAGGCGGCGAGCAAGAGCATCGACGCCGGCAAGACCCGGTTCTATCCCAACCTGAACCTCAGCGCGGCGGCCGGTGCCGAGTCGTTGCTGGGTGACGCGATGTTTGGGTCCGCCAGTCGTTTCTTCAACATCGCACCGACCATTTCCCTGCCGATTTTCGACGGCGGCCGCCTGCGCGCCGACCTCGATGCCCGCGACGCCGATTACGACCTCGCCGTTGCGCAGTACAACAAAAGCCTGGTGAAAGCCCTCGGTGATGTCAGCGACACCATCAACCAGTTGCGTGACATCGGCCGGCAGATCGGCGCTCAGCAGCACGCCACCGACATTGCCCAGGATTCTTACAACACCGTGGTCCAGCGGTACGGTTCCGGCATCGGCAACTACCTGGACGTGCTCAGCATCGAGCAGCAATTGCTCCAGGCCCAGCGTCAGCTGGCCAACCTGAATGCCGAGCAGATCGACCTGTCGATCCAACTGATGCAGGCGCTGGGCGGCGGTTTTCAGGGCGAAACCCTGACCGCGGCCAACGCAACCCCAGCCACGCAGCACAACTAATTCAAGGTAATGGTCATGGCCACTGCACAAAACACACAAACCTCCGGCAACCCGCAGGACACCAGCAACCCGCGCAAACGCAAAGTCATGCTGGTGGTCCTGGCCATCGTGGTGGTCCTCGCCGGTGTCGGCGTCTGGGGTTATCACGAATTCTACGGGCGCTGGAATGAAAGCACCGACGACGCCTATGTGAACGGCAACGTGGTGGAAATCACTCCGCTGGTCACCGGCACCGTCGTGAGCATCGGCGCTGATGACGGTGACCTGGTTCATGAAGGCCAGGTACTGGTGAATTTCGACCCGAACGACGCTGAAGTCGGTCTGCAAAGTGCCCAGGCCAACCTGGCGCGCACCGTGCGTCAGGTGCGCGGCTTGTACAGCAACGTCGACGGCATGAAAGCCCAGGTCAACGCCCAGCAGGCGGAAGTGCAGAAGGCTCAGGACAACTTCAACCGCCGGAAAAATCTCGCGGCGGGCGGGGCTATTTCCCAGGAAGAACTGTCCCACGCTCGCGATGACCTGACCTCGGCGCAAAACGCCCTGGCCAACGCCAAACAGCAGCTGAAAACCACCAGCGCCCTGGTGGATGACACCGTGGTGTCGTCGCACCCGGACGTGATGTCGGCCGCCGCGCAACTGCGCCAGGCGTACCTGAACCATTCCCGCAGCACTCTGATTGCACCGGTGACCGGTTACGTCGCCAAGCGCTCGGTACAACTCGGTCAACGGGTTCAGCCGGGCACCGCGCTGATGGCCGTCATTCCACTGGATCAGTTGTGGATCGACGCCAACTTCAAGGAAACCCAACTGCGCGACATGCGCATTGGCCAACCGGTGGATATCCAGGCTGACCTGTACGGCAGCGACGTGAAATTCAGCGGCACCATCGACAGCCTCGGCGCGGGCACCGGCAGTGCGTTTGCCTTGCTGCCGGCGCAGAACGCCACCGGGAACTGGATCAAGATCGTGCAGCGTGTGCCGGTGCGGATTCACATCAACGCCGAAGAACTGGCCAAGCACCCGTTGCGCGTGGGCCTGTCGACTCAGGTCGATGTGAACCTGCGCGACCGGAGCGGCCCGGTGCTGGCGCAACAGCCGCCGCAAAAGGCGTCGTTCAGCACCAGCGTCTACGACCGTCAGTTGGCCGAGGCCGACGCGATGATCACGCAGTTGATCCACGACAACAGCGCAGCGGTCAGCAAAACCGCGCAACGCTGATTCGCCATGACACCGACCCTGTGGGAGCGAGCCTGCTCGCGATGGATGTCAACGATAACGCGCGGCTGTCTGGATACCCGCGTTGTCTGGACCACCATCGCGAGCAAGCTCGCTCCTACACGGTCAGCTGCGTCTGTAAGGGGCGCAGCGCCCATCAGGTTTCAAAGGATTCGCGATGAGCAATAACGCGTCTTTCACCCCGCCCAGCCTGCTGCTCAGCACCATCGGCCTGTCGCTGGCGACTTTCATGCAAGTGCTCGACACCACCATCGCCAACGTGGCGTTGCCGACGATTTCCGGCAACCTGGGCGTGAGTTCGGAGCAGGGCACCTGGGTGATCACCTCGTTTGCGGTGAGCAATGCGATTGCGCTGCCGCTGACTGGCTGGCTCAGTCGGCGCTTTGGCGAAGTGAAACTGTTTCTGTGGGCGACGATCCTGTTTGTGCTGGCTTCGTTTCTCTGCGGTATTTCCACCTCGATGCCGGAGCTGATTGGCTTTCGGGTGTTGCAAGGTCTGGTGGCCGGGCCGTTGTACCCGATGACCCAGACGCTGCTGATCGCGGTCTATCCACCCGCCAGGCGCGGCATGGCCCTGGCGTTGCTGGCGATGGTCACGGTGGTGGCGCCGATTGCCGGGCCGATTCTGGGCGGCTGGATTACCGACAGTTATAGCTGGCCGTGGATCTTCTTCATCAACGTGCCAATCGGGGTTTTCGCGGTGATGGTGGTGCGTTCGCAGCTCAAGGCGCGGCCGGTGGTGACCAGTTATCAGCCAATGGATTACGTCGGCCTGATCACGTTGATCATCGGTGTCGGCGCGTTGCAGGTGATCCTCGACAAGGGCAACGACCTCGACTGGTTCGAATCGAATTTCATCCTCATCGGCGCTGCCATTTCCGCGATTGCGCTGGCGGTGTTCGTGATCTGGGAAATGACCGACAAACACCCGGTGGTCAACCTGCGCTTGTTCGCGTATCGCAACTTTCGCATCGGCACGATTGTGCTGGTGTTGGGTTACGCCGGGTTCTTCGGCATCAACCTGATCCTGCCGCAATGGCTGCAAACGCAGATGGGCTACACGGCAACGTGGGCCGGGCTGGCGGTGGCGCCGATCGGGATTCTGCCGGTGATCCTCTCGCCGTTTGTCGGCAAGTACGCGCACAAGTTCGACCTGCGGCTTTTGGCAGGCCTGGCGTTCCTGGCAATTGGCCTCAGCTGCTTCATGCGCGCCGGGTTCACCAACGAAGTGGACTTCCAGCACATCGCCCTGGTGCAACTGTTCATGGGCATTGGCGTGGCGCTGTTCTTCATGCCGACCTTGAGCATTTTGATGTCGGACCTGCCACCGAGCCAGATTGCCGATGGCGCGGGCCTCGCGACGTTCCTGCGGACACTGGGCGGCAGTTTTGCGGCGTCGTTGACCACGTGGATCTGGATTCGCCGGGCGGATCAGCATCACGCGTACATGAGCGAGAGCATCAGCACCTACGAACCGGCGACCCGCGAGGCCCTGAATGCGCTGGGCGGTGCGAACAACCCGGCGTATGCGCAGCTCGATCATGTGCTGACCAGCCAGGCGTACATGCTCTCCACCGTGGATTACTTCACGTTGCTGGGGTGGGCGTTCATGGGATTGATCGTGCTGGTGTGGCTGGCGAAACCGCCGTTTGCCGCAAAGGCCGGGCCCGCGGCCTCCGGCCATTGAGCGAATCCCTGTAGGAGCGAGGCTTGCCCGCGAAGGCGGTGTGTCAGTCGACATCAATGTTGAATGATACGACCCCTTCGCGGGCAAGCCTCGCTCCTACAGGGACCTCATTCAACGGTAACGCGCGGGGGGCCGAAATCAAACGGCGCCAACGCAAACCCGCTCTCATCCACCTGCAACGCCCACCCTTGGCGATCCCAATCCCCCAGCACAATGCGCTTGGCCGCTTGCTCGCCAATCTGCAACTTGTGGATGGCCGGGCGATGGGTGTGCCCGTGGATCAGGGTTTTCACTCCATAGGCCTGCATCACCCGTGGCACTTCGTCCGGCGTGACATCGACAATGTCATTGGCCTTCATCCGCGTCTGCGCACGGCTTTCGCTGCGCAGTTTGCGCGCCAGTTTATGGCGGGTGCGCAACGGCAAGTGGCGCAGGATGAACAGGGTGATCGGGTTGCGCAGGTAACGACGCAGCTTCATATAAGCTTCGTCGCGGGTGCAGAGGCTGTCGCCGTGCATCAAGAGCACCGGCTCGCCGTTGAACTGCACGACACTCGGGTCCTTCAACAACGTACAACCGGCCTGTTTGCAAAAGGCCTGGCCGAGCATGAAGTCGCGATTGCCGTGCATCAGAAAAATCGCCGTGCCGCTGTCGCTGAGGTCGCGCAGGGCCTGGCAGATGGAACGCTGGAAGGGCGTCATGGCATCGTCGCCAATCCACGCTTCGAAAAAGTCGCCGAGGATGTACAACGCACTCGCCGAGCGGGCGCGTCCGGCGAGCAAATCCAGAAACGCCCGGGTGATGTCCGGGCGCTCCTCTTCCAGATGCAAGTCTGAAATCAGCAATATCACTCAATGATCTCGGCTTTCTCGATGATCACGTCGTCTGCTGGTACGTCCTGGTGGCCGGCCTTGGAGGTGGTGGACACGCCTTTGATCTTGTCGACAACGTCGGTACCGGCGGTCACTTTGCCGAACACTGCGTAGCCCCAGCCCTGAACGTTCTTGCCGCTGTGGTTCAGGAAGCTGTTGTCAGCGACGTTGATGAAGAACTGGGCGGAAGCCGAATGCGGCTCCATGGTGCGGGCCATGGCGACGGTGTATTTGTCGTTGGAAAGACCGTTGTCGGCTTCGTTCTGGATGCTTGGGCGCTTGTCTTTCTTTTCTTTCATGCCTGGCTCGAAACCGCCGCCCTGGATCATGAAGTTACCGATGACGCGGTGGAAAACAGTGTTTTCGTAGTGACCGGCTTTAACGTACTCGATGAAGTTGGCCACGGTGATCGGGGCTTTCTCGGCGTTCAGTTCCAGGACGATGTCGCCGTGGTTGGTGGTCAGTTTGACTTGGGTCATGATCGGTACTCTTTCTGGGAATTCGTGGGTTTCAGGGCTGTCGAGCCCTCAACCGGTCCGGCCGATGTCGGCCAAGGTGCGCAGTTTAGCGCGACAGACGCCAATTTCGAGGCTGTTTTTCATTTGCATCCGATTAAATGCAGCCGTTTTCGGGCCTGTACTGTCAGCGACTTGACGGCTTCGGCTATGATAGCGGCTTTGTTTTATCAGGCCCGTGTTCCGGCCGCGCACTTGTACGTTCAAGGATCCTATGAGCAAGCCCACTGTCGACCCTACCTCGAATTCCAAGACCGGCCCTGCCGTGCCGGTCAATTTCCTGCGCCCGATCATCCAGGCGGACCTGGACTCGGGTAAGCACACGCAGATCGTCACCCGTTTCCCGCCTGAGCCCAACGGCTACCTGCACATCGGTCACGCCAAGTCGATCTGTGTGAACTTCGGTCTGGCCCAGGAGTTTGGCGGCGTCACCCACCTGCGTTTCGACGACACCAACCCGGCCAAGGAAGACCAGGAATACATCGACGCCATCGAAAGCGACGTCAAATGGCTGGGTTTCGAATGGTCCGGCGAAGTGCGCTATGCCTCGCAGTATTTCGACCAGTTGCACGACTGGGCCGTTGAACTGATCAAGGCCGGCAAGGCCTATGTTGACGACCTGAGCCCTGAACAGGCCAAGGAATACCGTGGCACTCTGACCGAGCCGGGCCGCAACAGCCCGTTCCGTGATCGCAGCGTCGAAGAAAACCTCGACTGGTTCGCCCGCATGCGCGCCGGCGAGTTCCCGGACGGCGCACGTGTGCTGCGGGCCAAGATCGACATGGCTTCGCCGAACATGAACCTGCGCGATCCGATCATGTATCGCATCCGCCATGCGCATCACCACCAGACCGGTGACAAGTGGTGCATCTACCCGAACTACGATTTCACCCACGGTCAGTCGGACGCCATCGAAGGCATCACCCACTCGATCTGCACCCTGGAATTCGAAAGCCACCGTCCGCTGTACGAGTGGTTCCTCGAGAACCTGCCGGTGCCGGCGAACCCGCGCCAGTACGAGTTCAGCCGCCTGAACCTGAACTACACCATCACCAGCAAGCGCAAGCTCAAGCAGCTTGTGGATGAGAAGCACGTCAATGGCTGGGACGATCCGCGCATGTCCACGCTGTCCGGCTTCCGCCGCCGTGGCTACACCCCGGCGTCGATCCGCAATTTCTGCGACATGATCGGCACCAACCGTTCCGACGGCGTGGTTGACTTCGGCATGCTTGAGTTCAGCATCCGTCAGGACCTCGACGCGAACGCCCCGCGCGCCATGTGCGTGCTTCGTCCGTTGAAAGTCGTGATCACCAACTACCCGGAAGACAAGGTCGATCACCTCGAACTGCCTCGTCACCCGCAGAAAGAAGAACTCGGCGTGCGCAAGCTGCCGTTCGCCCGTGAAATCTACATCGACCGTGATGACTTCATGGAAGAGCCGCCAAAAGGCTACAAGCGCCTGGAACCGGCTGGCGAAGTGCGTCTGCGTGGCAGCTATGTGATCCGTGCCGACGAAGCGATCAAGGACGCTGATGGCAACATCGTCGAACTGCGTTGCTCGTACGACCCGGAAACCCTGGGCAAGAACCCTGAAGGCCGCAAGGTCAAAGGCGTGATTCACTGGGTGCCGGCCGCGGCCAGCGTCGAGTGCGAAGTGCGTCTGTACGATCGCCTGTTCCGCTCGCCGAACCCTGAAAAGGCCGAAGACAGTGCCAGTTTCCTGGACAACATCAACCCTGATTCGCTGCAAGTACTCACTGGTTGTCGTGCTGAACCCTCGCTGGGCAATGCACAGCCGGAAGACCGTTTCCAGTTCGAGCGCGAAGGTTACTTCTGCGCGGATATCAAGGACTCGAAACCAGGTGCTCCGGTATTCAACCGTACCGTGACCTTGCGTGATTCGTGGGGCCAGTGATTCAAGGAACCTCTAACGTGCTTTCGATCTACAACACGCTCACCAAGAGCAAAGAAGTATTCAAACCGCTGGATGGCAACAATGTGCGCATGTACGTCTGCGGGATGACCGTGTACGACTACTGCCACATTGGCCACGGCCGCAGCATGGTCGCGTTTGACCTGGTGACCCGCTGGTTGCGGTTCAGCGGTTATAACCTGACGTATGTGCGCAATATCACCGACATTGAAGACAAGATCATCAATCGGGCCAAGGAGAACGGCGAGCCGTTCGACGTGCTGACCGAGCGCATGATCACCGCGATGCACGAGGACGAGGCGCGCCTCAACATCCTCAAGCCGGACATGGAACCGCGGGCCACCGATCACATCGCTGGCATGCAGACCATGATCCAGACCCTGATCGACAAGGGTTACGCCTACGCACCGGGCAATGGCGACGTGTACTACCGCGTCGCCAAGTTCATGGGCTACGGCAAGCTGTCGCGCAAGAAGATCGAAGACCTGCGCATCGGCGCGCGGATCGAAGTCGACGAGTCCAAGCAGGACCCGCTGGACTTCGTGCTGTGGAAAGGCGCCAAGCCGGGTGAACCGAGCTGGCCATCGCCGTGGGGCGACGGTCGTCCGGGCTGGCACATCGAGTGCTCGGTGATGTCGACCTGCTGCCTGGGCGAGACCTTCGACATTCATGGCGGCGGCAGCGACCTTGAGTTCCCGCACCATGAAAACGAAATCGCCCAGAGCGAAGCGGCCACCGGCAAGACCTACGCCAACGCGTGGATGCATTGCGGCATGATTCGCATCAATGGCGAGAAGATGTCCAAGTCCTTGAACAACTTCTTCACCATTCGTGACGTGCTGGAAAAGTACCACCCGGAAGTCGTGCGTTACCTGCTGGTGTCGAGCCACTACCGCAGCGCAATCAACTATTCGGAAGACAACCTCAAGGACGCCAAAGGCGCACTCGAGCGTTTCTACCATGCGTTGAAAGGCCTGCCGACTGTCGCGCCTGCTGGCGGCGAAGCTTTTGTCGAGCGCTTCACCCAGGTGATGAACGACGACTTCGGCACGCCGGAAGCCTGCGCGGTGCTGTTCGAGATGGTTCGCGAGATCAACCGTCTGCGCGAGAGCGATCTGGATGCGGCGGCCGGTCTGGCGGCGCGTCTGAAAGAACTGGCGAGCGTGCTGGGTGTGTTGCAGCTTGAGGCCGATGACTTCCTGCAGGCCGGTGCCGAAGGGCGGGTTGATGCGGCTGAGGTTGATGCGCTGATTGCTGCGCGTCTGGCGGCTCGTGCCGGTAAGGACTGGGCGGAATCCGACCGTATTCGCGATCAGCTGACCGCGATGGGTGTGGTGCTGGAAGACGGCAAGGGTGGCACGACCTGGCGTCTGGCTGACTGATTGCTGCGTTTGTTACAAAAAAAACCCGCCTTGTGCGGGTTTTTGTTTTTGGGGTGGGATTGATTCAGCGGTGACAGGGCTGACGTCTTCGCGGGCAAGCCTCGCTCCTACAGGGACCGCGTCGTTCACGGTGTTGGCGAACGGCGCGGACCCTGTAGGAGCGAGGCTTGCCCGCGAATGGTCTCAAACCGGGCGCCGCCGCTGCGGATGCCCCATCATTCCGACTGGCGCAACCGCTTGTAAAGGGTATTGCGACTAACCCCCAACCGCCGGGCGAGATGGGAAATATTCCCCCCAGCCGCCTGCAACTGCCGATTCAAATCCTCCACATCATTCAAATCAACCGCCAACGGTTCATCCACCTCGATCGGTTCCATCTCCAGATCGACAAAAAAATCATCCGGCAAATGCTCCGGCCGCACCGGTTGCTCTTCCGCCATGGCCAGCGCTACCTGCATCACGCTGCTGACCTGGCGCAAATTCCCCGGCCACGGATGACGGCCGAACAACTCCAGCACCTCACGGCTCAACCCGGCCCACT
This sequence comes from Pseudomonas sp. PDM02, assembly GCF_014852285.1. NCBI lineage: Bacteria > Pseudomonadati > Pseudomonadota > Gammaproteobacteria > Pseudomonadales > Pseudomonadaceae > Pseudomonas > Pseudomonas sp. PDM02. The sequence continues at coordinate 85,606 of NZ_JACVBL010000004.1, forward strand.
GCGACGGTTCACGGTGTTGTTCCCACAAGCGTTTGAACAGCGCCTGCTTGTCGCTGCGTTCCCTGAGCGGCGGCAATTCCAGGGTCAAGCCGCCGATCCGGTAATACAGGTCTTCGCGAAACCGTCCCAACTGAACCTGCTCGCGCAACGAACGGTTAGTCGCCGAGATAATGCGGATATCCACCGGGAACAGCTCGCTGCTGCCCACCGGCTGCACGCAGCGCTCCTGCAAAACCCTTAATAGCCGGGCTTGAGTCGGCAATGGCATGTCACCGATTTCATCGAGAAACAGCGTGCCTTTGTCGGCCTTGCGAATCAGCCCGATGCTGCCTTTCTGATTGGCACCCGTAAACGCGCCTTTCTCGTAGCCAAACAGCTCGGACTCCACCAGTTCGGCGGGGATCGCTGCACAGTTGACGGCAATGAAGGGTTGTTTGCTGCGAGAACTGGCCTGATGCAGCGCCTTGACGAACACTTCCTTGCCGACCCCGGTTTCGCCGTGGATCAGCAGCGGAATGTCTTTCTCCAGCAGGCGCTCGGCCTGGCGCACGGCTTTTTCCACACGGCTGTCGCCGAAGTGCAGGGTATTGAGGCTGATCGCGGCGGGTGCGGGTGCCGCCACGGCGGGCTCGGCGAACATTCTTGCCTGGATCGGTGCCTGTTTCGGTCGCTTCAACAGGCACTGGAAGCGGTTGCGCCCAGACGCCTGGAGGGAGAAGGGCAGGCCATCCGGCTGATTCAGCAGTTCGAGCAATGAGACCTTGAACAGGCTCTCGACACTGACCCGCGACAGGCTGATGCCCAGCAGGTTATCGGCGCGGCGATTGGCTGAGAGCACCTGGCCGGTCTCATCGAAAATCAACAGACCGGCCCATTGGCTGTCGAGATTGTTCAACCCGGTGTTGAACGTCAGTTGAAAATGCTGGCCATGGAACAGGTTGAGGATCAGCCGGTTCTCCACAGTCTGGCTCATCATCTTGACCATGCCGAGGGTGTGGGACGGCGGCAGGTAACTGTCGCTGGACACGTCCAGCACCGCGATGACCTTGCGTTCGGCATCGAAAATCGGCGCGGCGGAACCGGTCATGAAACGGTTGGCCTTGAGGAAATGTTCATCGTGCTCGATGTGCACCGCCTGCTCACAGGCCAGGGCGGTGCCGATGGCATTGGTGCCGCTGCAACGCTCCATCCAGCTGGCGCCGGCGCTGAAGCCGCGGGTCAGGCTCGGCTCGATGAAGCGCTGGGTGCCCCAGGAGGTCAGGACCTGGCCCTGATTGTCGGCGAGCATGATCAGGCAATTGGAATTGCTGAGGATGTTTTCGTAATAGGGCAGGACCTCCTGATGGGTGGTCTGCACCAATGAATGCTGGCTTTCCAGCAACTGCGCGATGTCCGCTGCCGGTAGCTGGTCGAATGCCGGGGCACTCTGATGATCGAGCCCGAACGCGCGGCAACGGGACCAGGAGTCCTGGATGATGGCGTCGTGGGAGAGCGGCGAGGCAGGTGCGGCCATGGCAGTCGATCTCTGAGCAAGCTTTTATTGTTTTTATGGGGTTTGCACATCACGTCGAATCTCTCGCGTGATGGTACTGACACACCACTGACCTGTAGGAGCCAGGCTTGCCGGCGAAGGCGATTTCAAAGACGCCTTCGCCGGCAAGCCTGGCTCCTACAGGGACCGTGAACAGTCCGTAGAGTGTTGTTCACTATTGTTCATTGTCAACGGTTCGATTGTTCAATTGTTCAACCGTCGTTGTTCATTTCTGTTCAGCAACGAAAGCGCTTTCACCGCTGTTTCACGGATTTCCAAACCAGATCAACCACTTGCAATTTCTGGCATGAAACTCGCTCTACTGCTCCGGTCGCTTGACTCCAATAATAAAAAGGCCGAGCCATGTCACTCACTCTGGAGCACGTCAGCCGCACCGTCGAGGGCCAGACCTGGATCGACGATGCGTGCCTGAGTTTCGAACCTGGATCCTTCAACGTTTTGCTGGGCCGCACGCTGTCCGGCAAAACCAGTCTCATGCGCCTGATGGCGGGCCTGGACAAGCCCGACAGCGGCCGCATCCTGATGAACGGCGTCGACGTCACCCAACGCCCGGTGCGTTTGCGCAACGTGTCGATGGTCTATCAGCAGTTCATCAACTACCCGACCATGACGGTGTTCGAGAACATCGCTTCGCCGCTGCGCCAGGCCGGCGTGTCCAACGAACTGATCCAGAGCAAGGTGCTGGAAACCGCGAAGATGCTGCGCATCGAGAAGTTTCTCCAGCGCTATCCGCTGGAGCTCTCCGGCGGTCAGCAACAGCGCACCGCGATGGCCCGGGCGCTGGTCAAGGACGCCGAACTGATCCTGTTCGACGAGCCGCTGGTCAACCTCGACTACAAGTTGCGCGAAGAACTGCGCCAGGAAATGCGCGAGCTGTTCAAGGCGCGGCACACCATCGCCATCTACGCCACCACCGAGCCCAACGAAGCGCTGGCGCTCGGTGGCACCACGACCATTCTTCACGAAGGCCGGGTGATCCAGAGCGGCAAGTCCTCCGAGGTCTATCACCAGCCGCAATCGGTGCTGGCCGCCGAGCTGTTCTCCGAACCGCCGATCAACCTGATGCCCGGGCGCATCGCCGGCAACGAAGTCAGCTTCGCCAATTTCGTTCACTTCCCGTTGAACGTCGATTTGCGTCCGGTGGGCGAAGGCGAGTTCCGCTTCGGCGTGCGTCCGAGCCATATCTCGCTGGTGCCGAGCAACGACGATGACCTCGAACTGGCAGTGACCGTCGAGGTCGCCGAGATCAGCGGCTCGGAAACCTTCCTCCACGTGCGCAACGAGCATTTCCTGCTGGTGCTGCATTTGCCCGGGGTTCACGAATACGACGTCGATGCGCCGATCCGCATCTACATCCCGACCCATAAACTGTTTGTGTTCGATGCGCAGGGGCGGCTGGTCCAGGCGCCCGGTCGCCGTATATCGAGGGTTGCCTGATGGCCGAAATCCGTTTGCAGAACCTCGCCCACAGTTACACGCGCACGCCGAGCGGCCCCGAGGATTACGCGATCCGCGAGATGGATCACATCTGGGAGCAGGGCGGTGCCTACGCCTTGCTCGGGCCTTCGGGTTGCGGCAAGTCAACCTTGCTCAACATCATTTCCGGGTTGCTCAGCCCGTCCCAGGGTCATGTGCTGTTCGACGGCAAAGCGGTCAACGACCTGACCCCGGAGAAGCGCAACATCGCTCAGGTTTTCCAGTTTCCGGTGGTCTACGACACCATGACGGTGTTCGATAACCTCGCCTTTCCGCTGCGCAATCAGGGCATGGCCGAAGCGAAAATTCACAGCAAGGTGCAGGAAATTGCCGAGGTCCTCGACCTCCAGGCGTTGCTGAGCAAGAAGGCGCGCAACCTCACCGCTGACGAAAAACAGAAAGTCTCGATGGGCCGAGGGCTGGTGCGCGATGACGTCTCCGCCATCCTCTTCGATGAACCGCTGACGGTGATCGACCCGCACCTGAAGTGGAAGCTGCGGCGCAAACTCAAACAGATCCACGAGCAATTCAACATCACCATGGTCTACGTCACCCACGATCAACTCGAAGCCTCGACCTTCGCCGACAAGATTGCGGTGATGTACGGCGGGCAGATCGTGCAATTCGGCACGCCACGGGAATTGTTCGAACGGCCGAGCCATACCTTTGTCGGTTATTTCATCGGCAGCCCGGGGATGAACCTGATCGACGTGCAGCCGCAACCGGGCGGTGTCGGTTTTGCCTCGACGCATTTGCCGTTGTCCGAGGCGCAACTGCAACGCATCGCCGGGTCCGAATGGAAAACCCTGAAGGTTGGCATCCGACCTGAGTTTGTACACGTGTGGGACGAACCGTTTGACGACGCGATGCAGGCAAAGGTCGTACACGTCGAAGACCTCGGCACCTACAAGATCATGACCCTGAACCTCGACGGCGTGACGTTGAAAGTGCGGTTGGCCGAAGACAAACCGGTGCCGGAGGGCACGGCGTACATCAGCTTTCCGGCGCAATGGTTGATGGTCTATGCCGACGATTACCTGCTGGAGGTGCTGCCATGAACAAGGTGCAGAACAACAAGGCCTGGTGGCTGGTGCTGCCGGTGTTTTTGCTGGTGGCGTTCAGTGCGGTGATCCCGATGATGACCGTGGTCAACTATTCGGTGCAGGACATCTTCGACCAGTCCAGCCGCTACTTCGTCGGCGCCGACTGGTACAAACAGGTGCTGCTCGACCCACGGCTGCACGACTCGCTGCTGCGTCAGTTCATCTACTCCGGCTGCGTGTTGCTGATCGAAATCCCGCTGGGCATCGCCATCGCCCTGACCATGCCGACCAAGGGCCGCTGGTCTTCCCTGGTGCTGATCATCCTGGCGATTCCGCTGCTGATTCCATGGAACGTGGTCGGCACCATCTGGCAGATCTTCGGCCGGGCCGACATCGGCTTGCTCGGTTCGAGCCTCAATGCGATGGGCATCAACTATAACTATGCGGCCAACACCATGGACGCCTGGGTCACGGTGCTGGTGATGGACGTGTGGCACTGGACGTCGCTGGTGGCGCTGTTGTGTTTCTCCGGGTTGCGGGCGATTCCGGACGTGTACTACCAGGCGGCGCGGATCGATCGGGCATCGGCCTGGGCGGTGTTCCGACACATCCAGTTGCCCAAGCTCAAGAGCGTGCTGTTGATCGCAGTGATGCTGCGGTTCATGGACAGTTTCATGATCTACACCGAGCCGTTCGTGCTCACGGGCGGCGGGCCGGGCAATGCCACGACGTTCCTCAGCCAGACCTTGACGCAAATGGCCATCGGCCAGTTCGACCTCGGCCCGGCGGCGGCATTCTCGCTGGTGTACTTCCTGATCATCCTGTTGGTGTCCTGGCTGTTCTACACCGCCATGACTCACTCTGACGCCAACCGCTGAGGTCCGCCATGAGCAAGAGAAAGCTGATTCCACTGCTGATCTACATCCTGTTCCTGCTGGTGCCGATCTACTGGCTGCTGAACATGTCCTTCAAGAGCAACACCGAAATCCTCAGCGGCCTGACGCTGTTTCCGCAGGATTTCACGTTTGCCAACTACAAGGTGATCTTCACCGATCCGGCCTGGTACACCGGTTACCTCAACTCGCTGTATTACGTGAGCCTGAACACGCTGATTTCCCTGAGCGTGGCGTTGCCGGCGGCGTATGCGTTCTCGCGGTATCGCTTTCTCGGCGACAAGCACCTGTTCTTCTGGCTGCTGACCAACCGCATGGCCCCACCGGCGGTATTCCTGTTGCCGTTCTTCCAGTTGTATTCGTCGATTGGTCTGTTCGACACCCACATCGCCGTGGCGTTGGCGCATTGCCTGTTCAACGTGCCGTTGGCGGTGTGGATTCTCGAGGGCTTCATGTCCGGCGTTCCGAAGGAAATCGACGAAACCGCCTACATTGATGGCTACAGTTTTCCCAAGTTCTTCGTGAAGATTTTCGTGCCGCTGATTGGCTCGGGGATCGGCGTGACGGCGTTCTTCTGCTTCATGTTTTCCTGGGTCGAGCTGTTGCTGGCGCGGACGCTGACCTCGGTCAACGCCAAGCCGATTGCCGCGGTGATGACCCGAACCGTTTCGGCGTCCGGCATCGACTGGGGCGTGCTGGCGGCGGCGGGGGTGTTGACCATCCTGCCGGGCATGCTGGTGATCTGGTTTGTCCGTAACCACGTGGCCAAGGGCTTTGCCCTCGGCCGAGTATGAGGAACTGATGATGGAATGGATGAGTTGGACTGTCCCCACAGCGGCGTTCTTCACCGTCATTGGCCTGATTCTGGTGGGCATGACGACGTGGGAACTACGTTCGCCGAGCGTTCTTCGGCGTGGTTTTTTGCCGATTGCCACCACCCGTGGCGATCGGCTGTTTATCGGTCTTCTCGGCAGCGCCTACCTGCATTTGCTGGTAATCGGCGTCACCGACTGGAGCATCTGGGTAGCGTTCGCGTTGTCCCTGGTGTGGCTGTTGGCTGTGATGCGTTGGGGCTAGTCGAATCGCTCGGCAATGTTGCTCCGAAACCCTAAAAGGAGGTCTCTATGTTCGACAAAAACAATAAGCTGCGACATAGCATTTCATTGGCAGCCATGCTGGCACTCAGCGGTTTGAGCGCTTCGGCCTGGGCCGATGCCTACGAAGAAGCTGCGAAAAAATGGGTCGGCAGCGAGTTCAAGCCGTCCACCCTGACGGCGGATCAGCAGCTCGCGGAACTGAAGTGGTTCATCAAGGCCGCCGAGCCGTTTCGCGGGATGGACATCAAGGTCGTCTCGGAAACCCTGACCACTCACGAATATGAGTCCAAGGTGTTGGCCAAGGCTTTTACCGAGATCACCGGGATCAAGGTGACCCACGATTTGCTGCAGGAAGGCGACGTGGTGGAAAAGCTGCAGACCGTGATGCAGTCGGACAAGAGCATCTATGACGGCTGGGTCAACGACTCGGACCTGATCGGTACGCACTTCCGTTACGGCAAGACTGAATCCATCACCGACCTGATGGCCAATGAAGGTAAAAACTTCACTTCGCCGACCTTGGACCTCAAGGATTTCATCGGCCTTTCCTTCACCACCGCGCCCGACGGCAAGCTCTATCAACTGCCCGACCAACAATTCGCCAACCTCTACTGGTTCCGCGCCGACTGGTTCGAGCGTGCGGACCTTAAAGCCAAGTTCAAGGAAAAGTACGGTTACGAGCTGGGCGTTCCGGTGAACTGGTCGGCCTATGAAGACATCGCCAAATTCTTCAGCGAAGACGTCAAGGAAATCGACGGCAAGCGGGTCTACGGGCACATGGATTACGGCAAGAAAGACCCGTCCCTGGGCTGGCGCTTCACCGATGCCTGGTTCTCCATGGCGGGTGGTGGCGACAAGGGCTTGCCTAACGGTTTGCCGGTGGACGAGTGGGGCATTCGCGTAGAGGACTGCCACCCGGTCGGTTCCAGCGTGACTCGCGGTGGCGACACCAACGGCCCGGCGGCGGTATTCGCCACCACCAAATACGTCGACTGGCTCAAGGCCTACGCACCACCGGAAGCGGCGGGCATGACCTTCTCCGAGTCCGGCCCGGTGCCGTCCCAGGGCAACATCGCCCAACAGATCTTCTGGTACACCGCTTTCACCGCCGACATGACCAAACCGGGTCTGCCCGTGGTGAACGCCGATGGCACACCGAAATGGCGCATGGCGCCTTCGCCGCGCGGTCCGTATTGGGAAGAGGGCATGAAGCTGGGTTATCAGGACGTGGGTTCCTGGACGTTCATGAAGTCCACGCCTGAGAAACAGAAACTGGCTGCCTGGCTCTATGCGCAATTCGTGACGTCGAAAACCGTATCGCTGAAGAAAACCATCGTCGGCCTGACACCGATCCGCGAGTCGGACATCAACTCGCAAGCGATGACCGACCTGGCGCCGAAACTCGGTGGTCTGGTCGAGTTCTACCGCAGCCCGGCCCGCGTGCAATGGACCCCGACCGGGACCAACGTGCCGGACTATCCGCGTCTGGCGCAACTGTGGTGGAGCCACATCGCCGAAGCCGCCAGCGGCGACAAAACCCCGCAACAGGCGCTCGATGGCCTGGCCAAGGATCAGGACGCGATCATGTCTCGCCTGGAACGCTCAAAGGCCCAAGCCACCTGCGCCCCGAAAATGAACCCCGAGCGCGATGCGCAATATTGGTTCGATCAGCCGGGTGCACCGAAACCGAAACTGGCGAACGAAAAGCCTAAGGGTGAAACCGTGAGCTACAACGAACTGCTGAAATCGTGGGCAGATGCGCGTAAGTAAACGGCGGCACTGAGAAAGGCGAACGGCACCGGAAGGTGCCGTTTTTGTGTGTGCCTGATCCATTGCTTTCGCGAGCAGGCTCGCTCCCACAAGTTTGTGCCACATAACGGATATGTAATTTGCACGCCACCGTCACGAAAGGTTCGGCTTGTTACCTTGATCCCGTCAGCTACTTAAACGAGGAATCAAACATGAAACTTGCCCAAATCGGTGCCGTTGCAGCAGCTCTGGTGATGTCTTCTCTGGCGATGGCCGAAGGCGGCGGTGACCGCACCTTCGACAGAATGATGACCGCCAACGACCGCTCCATTGAGCTGTTCGTCGCCAAGGAACAGGCCCGCGATCCGGTCGTCGTCAACGAAAAGAAAGACGAAAAAACCAAAGATCTGTAAGCGTGCCGCATCGCACCAAGCCTGTCATCGAACGCCGATGCCGGGCTTTTTCATGAGTCCGCACTGGAGGGATATGGATATGGAAGGTTTCAAGTTGCTCGCGTTTGCCGGCGTCATGGCCGTGTCTCTGAATGCACTGGCCGAAGGGGGGCGGCGACCGAACCTTTGAGCGCGCGTTTAGCGCCAACGTCAAAGCCATGGAGCAATACGCCGTGAGCCAAGGCAAAGCGGCGCCGGTAGTGAAGGACTATGAATACGGCATGAAGCTGGATGTAGTGAAAATTGTCAGCGTTGTGAAGCCGCAGCCAGCCTGCGCTGTCGCCCCCGCCGCCATGACCTATGAAGATTCGAAAGGACAGCTCAACACCCTCAAATACAGCGTGGTGGGTGCCTGCCGAAACAACGGTGGCTGAGGCCACACAATCCCCCAACAGTGCGTATTTCAATTCGGGGTGTTTAAAGGTTGTTTGGGAGATGGGGAGCCTTCTGTGTAACTAATCCACCTTTAGCTTATGAAGGGGGATTTAGCGCTTTGGCATTCCTTGAATAACCGCGACCCGTTGAGGGACGCGGTTTTTTAGTGTGCTGGATGACTCAGTTTTTGCTGCTCTTTACGATAGAAAACATCATTCCTGTGTAACGAGTCGTCGTCGCTGAGTAATTAAGGTCGCCCACCTTGCGCTCGGTTGGTTCTTTAGCGTCGAAATTCTTGACCGACTCATGGAAAACGTCCATGACCATTTTTTTGTTCTGCTCAACCGGGATGCCAGGGTTGAGTGCTTCAGTGATCGCAAGCAGAACAGAAAATATCTGAAGTGATTGCTCCTCATTTGGTGAGATGTTAAGGATCACCATGTCCACGTTGCCGTCATTTTTATCGATGGTTCCCATCATCGCCAGGTCCTGGCTGAAAGCATGCGAGAACGTGTCGGTGGCCCCACCCGTCTGAACTTCAAAGTCGGCAGTTTTGAATTCCTTGTTGTATCGACCTACCGCGTCGTTGAACGCGTTATGGAACTCATTGACAGTCAAACCCATGGAGTCTGCGGAACGGTTGGCGTTTGCTTCAACAGTTGCCACGGACTCGAAGCCTTGAGTTTTGGGGTTGAGGTAGTCAACAAGAGCAGAGGCCAGAAGCATGAAGCCCAACCCACCCATGAACAAGGTCCATCGTGTCGGGACCTTGCCGGTTTTTTTGCTCTTGAAAACAGTCGGCGCTATCAGCCCGACAACCGCCACCACCAAAGACAGCAATCCAAACAACGCCACCAACCCTATTAGTACCACCACGATTCATTCCTTTTGATTTACAGTTTTAAAGTGATGACATTCTAATATCGCGCATCTGAAAAGCCCACGGCCGTGGAGTCGCAAGCGAGCGGGACCACGCTCCCTCGCTACAAAATCGGTTAATCAGCGGGCGAAAAAAGGCGCCCCGAAGGACGCCAAAGGATTCACCTCTTACCAAAGGAGCAAGGAGCTTCTAAAGGTGAATGGGTATGAAGGGGTAACTCAGAGAATCGCCAGCGGGTATTCGATAATCACCCGCACTTCATCCAGATCCGATTCATACGCAGTGGCGCGGGTATTGGCCTGGCGCAAACGCAGTGACAGGTCTTTCAACGAGCCGCTCTGCACCACGTATTTGACTTCGATGTCGCGTTCCCAGCGCTTCTGGTCGGTCAGCGGATTGCCGTCGGTATCGCGGCGCATGTACACGGCGTTGGCGCTGGAATAGTCGGCGTCGGTGCCACGGGCGTAACGGGTCATGAACGATAATCCCGGCACGCCGTAGGTCGTCATGTCGAGGTCGTAACGCACCATCCACGAACGTTCCTTGGGCGAGTTGAAGTCGCTGTACTGGATGGAGTTGTCGAGGAAGATCGAATCGGATTGGCGCAGATAATCGAAGTCGTCATTGCCGTTGTTGCGCTGGTGCGAGAGGGCCACGGAGTGCGCGCCGAGTTTCACTCCGACGCGGCCGCTCCAGATGTTGTTGTCGAACTCGCCGAGCAGTTGTTTGCCTTCGTCGACAGCCGTGTAGTAGTTCAGGCCGCCTAACAACGACAGGTCATCCGACAGCGGGTACGTCCACGCGCTGCCTGCGTAGTATTGAATCCAGGCATCCTTGAGGCGACTGGAATACAGACTGAAGCTGAGGTTGTTGTTGAGTGCGTAGTCCCCACCGAAGTAACCAATCCACGGCGAATTGACCGGCCCCGCGTAGAACGTCGCGAAGTTTTCGCGCATGTCGCTGGAAACCGGTTGGCTCATCGCATGCAGGCGACCGCCCTGTACTGACAGGCCTTCGATACTGGTATTGGTGGCGGTGACACCCCGGAAGCTTTCCGGCAGCAGCCTGGAGTCGCCTGCCGCGACGACCGGGTTGGAGGGAAAGACATCGCCCACTTTAACCACCGTATCAAAGGCTCGCACTTTCGCCGCGCCCCCGACCTTGGTGTATTCGTCCCGCGCCTGGCCTTCACTGTTGACCGGCAGTACGTCGAACGAACTGCGGCCTCCGTTGCGGCCATCACCGGTATCAAGTTTTAACCCGATCATCGCAAACGCATCGACACCCACCCCGACAGTGCCTTGTGTAAACCCGGATTCAAACTTGCTGATGATGGCGTGGGCCCAGGCTTCGGAATAACCGTTGCCGGTGGGACTGGACTGACCGTCACGGTGATCACGATTGAAGTAGTAGTTGCGGTTGAGCAGCGTCAGGCTGCTGCCTTCGATAAACCCCTCGGCTTTTTCTTCCGCTAACACCAGGGTCGGCCCCGAACCGACCACCACGGCTAAAGCCGCCATCGACATTTTTGTATTGTTAACCATCAAGCACTCCTTGGGATCGGCAGAACTGGAACGTTCTTCGGCGTGGGTTTTATTGTTCGGCGGGAGGGCAGGGCCCACCCGCGTGATCGCCGGGAGACATCGTTGCAATCTGCGGATAACGCCAAGGTGATGGGGTTATTACAATTTCGTCATGTGGGTGGGTACAGCGCGCGGCGACTCAAGTCAGCGCCGCGAGCTGCTCGATGGTCTGGCCAAGGATCAGGACGCGATCATGTCCCGTCTGGAACGCTCGAAGGCCCAAGCCACCTGCGCCCCGAAAATGAACCCCGAGCGCGATGCGCAATACTGGTTCGATCAGCCGGGTGCACCAAAACCGAAACTGGCGAACGAAAAGCCCAAGGGTGAAACCGTGAGCTACAACGAACTGCTGAAGTCGTGGGCAGATGCGCGTAAGTAAACGGCGGCACTGAGAAAGGCGAGCGGCACCGTAAGGTGCCGTTTTTGTTGGTGTCAGATCCAGTATCAGCGACCTGATTGCCCAGTTGGACACGTTCCCGTGTAGGAGCCAGCTTGCTGGCTCCTACACGGGGATTGGGTTCACACGGTTCGAAATTGTAGGAGCTGGCTTGCCAACGATGGACGTCAACGATAACGCGGGCTGTCTGAATGAACGCGTTGTCCGGTCGTTTTTCGCGGGCAAGCCTCGCTCCTACAGGGTTCGGTGTTTGCTTTTGCCTTTCACCACTCATCAGGCCGAGCGTTAGCTCGCCTTCCGCTTTTGATCTGAGCGCCCCCTCGAGAGGCCCACGGAGCAGGACCGGAGCGAGGGAATGCCGAGCCATGGCGAGGCACCGAACGAAAGGGGCAAGAGCCCTTGGTTACTTGGGGCTCTTCCAAGTGACTCGCCGTAAGGGCGAAACCCATAGCCGCCGTTACCGCAAAAATGGATATGTACGCCGGAGGAGGGGGAAAAACAGCAGAACCAAACCCCACAAACGCAAAAACGGCACCCGAAGGTGCCGTTTCTGTTTTCTACCGAGTATCGCTAAGCGATCAACCCGCCAGACCAGCCTGTTGAACCAGAGCCAGCAACGGCTGCGGATACAGCCCGAGGAAGAACGCCAGTACGGCGATGGCCAGCAGCATCACGCCGCCTGCACGTTGCTCCCAATGCAGTTGCGCATCGTGGCGACGCAGGTTTGGCTCCATCAGGTACAGAGTGACCATGACGCGCAGGTAGTAGAAGACGCCGATGGCGCTGCCCAGTACCAGGGAACCAACCAGCCACCATTGGTGAGACTCGACACCGGTGGCGATGATGTAGAACTTGCCGATGAAGCCCGCGGTCAGCGGGATACCAGCCAGGGACAGCATCATCACGGTCAGCACGGCGGTCAGGTACGGACGGCGCCAGAACAGGCCGCGGTATTCGTACAGGGCATCCGCGTCACGGCCGTTGTACGGCGAGGACATCAGGGTGATCACGCCGAAGGCGCCGAGGCTGGTGATCACGTAGGTGACCAGGTACACGCCGATGGCTTCCACGGCCAGCCCCTTGCTCGCCACCAGGGCGATCAGCAGGTAGCCGAAGTGCGCGATGGACGAGTAACCCAGCAGACGCTTGAGGTTGCTTTGGGTCAGGGCCAGCAGGTTACCGAACAGGATCGACGCGATGGCGATGATGGTCAGCACGTCGCTGAGTACACCGCTGCTCGCCGCTGGCGAGATCTGGAACAGACGCACCATCACCGCGAACACAGCGACTTTGGAAGCGGTCGCCAGGAACGCCGCCACCGGTGCCGGAGCACCTTCGTAAACGTCCGGGGTCCAGAGGTGGAACGGTACCAGCGACAGTTTGAACGCCAGACCGATCAGCATCATGCCCAGGCCCATCTGCGCCAGGGAGCTTGGCAGGCCGGTGGCCGCGAGGGCCTGGCCGATACCGACAAAGCTCAGGCTGCCGGAATCGGCGTAGAGCAGGGCCATACCGAACAACAGGAACGCGGAACCGGCGGCCGACAGCACCATGTACTTGATACCGGCTTCCAGCGAGCGCTTGTTGAAGAAGGCGTAGGCCACCAGACCGTAGACCGGCACCGAGAGCAGTTCCAGACCGATGAACAACCCGGCCAGGTGCTGCGCGCTGACCAGAACCAAGCCACCGGCGGCGGCCATCAGGATCAGCAGGTACAGTTCTTCGCGGTTGCCCGGGTAACCCGAACCGCCATCGCCGAGGTAGGCGTGGGCGAGGGTCACACAGGCCAGGGTGGCGACCAGGATCAGCGCCATGTACAAGCAGGCAAAGCTATCGATCTGCAGCAGTGGGGTCACGGCCAATGGCGCGACTTTCAAGGCTGGCAGGATCGACAGCAACGCCAGGTTCAGGCCCGCCACGGAAATCAGGAAGGTCTGCGAGTGGTTGCGGCGCCAGGCAATCGCCAGCATCACCACGATGATCGTGGCGCTGGTGATCAACAACGGCGCTAGCGCGATAAAGTGTTGAGTCGTGAATTCCATAGCGCTCTTACCGGGCCGAAGCGAGTTGAGTGAAGGCGGTGCCGAGCCATTGCTGCACGCCATGCATCGTCGCAGCAGAGGTATCGAGGAACGGTTGCGGGTACACGCCGATGTAGATCAGCAGTGCCGCCAGACCGACCACCATGATCAGTTCGCGACCGTCCATGCCATGCAGTACCGCGTCCGATTTGGCCGGACCGAAGTACGCACGGTGGATCATGATCAGCGAGTAGACCGAACCGAACACCAGGCCGGACGTCGCGATGATGGTGACCAACGGTGCAGCAGGGAAGGTACCGATCAGGATCAGGAACTCACCGACAAAGTTACCGGTGCCCGGCAAGCCCAGCGACGCGGCAGCGAAGAACAGGCTGAGGGCCGGCAGGTAAGCGATCTTCGACCACAGGCCACCCATTTCACGCATGTCGCGAGTGTGGGTGCGCTCGTACAACTGACCGCTCAGGATAAAGAGTGCCGCGGCCGACAGACCGTGCGCCAGCATCTGCATCACCGCGCCCTGCAGCGCCAGTTGGCTGCCGGAGTAGATGCCGATCAGTACGAAGCCCATGTGGGAAACGGACGAGAAGGCGATCAGACGCTTGATGTCGGTTTGTGCGAAGGCCAGGAACGCGCCGTAGAAAATCCCGATCAGACCGAGGGTCATGGCGATCGGCGCAAACTCGGCCGACGCGTTCGGGAACAGCGGCAGGGCGAAACGCAGCAGACCGTACGCAGCGGTTTTCAACAAGATACCGGCCAGGTCGACGGAACCTGCGGTCGGCGCCTGGGCGTGAGCATCAGGCAACCAGGAGTGGAACGGTACGACTGGCAGCTTGACCGCGAAGGCGATGAAGAAACCGAGCATCAGGATGTACTCGGTGGTCAGCGACATCTTGGTTTTCAACAGATCGGCGTAGTTGAAAGTAATCACGCCGGTGTCGTTGAAGTTGACCAGTACCAGACCCAGGATCGCCACCAACATGATCAGGCCGGAAGCCTGAGTGAAGATGAAGAACTTGGTCGCCGCGTAGATCCGGGTTTTCTTGCCGTCTGAAGAACTGTGACCCCAGAGCGCGATGAGGAAGTACATCGGCACCAGCATCATTTCCCAGAAGAAGAAGAACATGAACAGGTCGAGGGCGAGGAACACGCCGACGACACCGCCCAGGATCCACATCAGGTTCAAGTGGAAGAAGCCAACGTGACGTTGAATCTCTTTCCACGAGCAGAGTACCGAAAGCACACCCAGCAGACCGGTCAGCATGATCATCAGCAGCGACAGGCCGTCGAGGGCCAGGTGCACGCTGATGCCGAAGCGTTCGATCCAGATGTGCTTGAACTCAAGCGCCCAGGTCGGGTCGGCGCCAGGCGCCGGGGCAAATGAATAGTCACCGGTGGCCCACAGCCAGAGGCCGAGGGAAAGCAACAGGGACATGGTGATCAGCGCAATCCAGCGGGGGAGGGTGGCGCCGAAGCGCTCACCCATCCAGCACAGCAGGCCGCCGATGAAGGGGATCAGGATTAGCCAAGGCAGAATCATGACGGGCTCAATTCCTTTCGCAAGTTCGCAAGGTTCATATTCAGACCGCTACCAGCACGATGGCGCCGATGACCAGCACGGAGCCGGCTGCCATCGATGCCGCGTACCAACGCAGTTGACCGGTTTCGGTACGGCTCAGGGCGGTGTGACCGCCTTTGGCCATACGCGGGATCAGACCGATGGTCTGGTCGAGCGGGTCTTTGCGCAGTACATGGCTGATCGCCAGGTATGGCTTGACGAACAGTTTGTCGTAGATCCAGTCGAAGCCCCAGGCAGCGAACCACCAGGCCGAAAGGAAGCGGCCGATGCCGCTGTTGGCGATTGCAGTGACGAAACGACGCTTGCCGAGGAACAGCAATGCGGCCAGCAGGATACCGGCCAGGGCGATGGCGCCCGAGGCGATTTCCAGACTGTGCTTGGCTTCGCCGCCGGCATGGCCGACGCTTTCCGGCAGCACGCCGTGCAGTGGCGGAACGATCATCGCGCCAATGGCGGTGGACAATACGATCAGCACCGACAGTGGCAGCCAGTGAGCGATGCCGTGACCGGCGTGCGCTTCGGTCTTCACTTCACCGTGGAACGCGATGAAGATCAGGCGGAAGGTGTACAGCGAAGTCATGAACGCACCGACCAGACCTGCGTACAGCAGACCTTGGTTGCCGCTGGCAAACGCTTCCCAAAGGATTTCGTCCTTGGAGTAGAAGCCTGCGGTCACCAGTGGCAGGGCCGCCAGGGCCGCGCCGCCGACGATGAAGCTGGCGTAGGCCAGTGGCAGTTTCTTCCACAGGCCGCCCATCTTGAAGATGTTCTGCTCGTGGTGGCAGGCAACGATCACCGCACCGGACGCAAGGAACAGCAGCGCCTTGAAGAAGGCGTGGGTCATCAGGTGGAAGATCGCGCCATCCCATGCGCCAACGCCCAGTGCCAGGAACATGTAGCCGATCTGGCTCATGGTCGAGTAGGCGAGGATACGTTTGATGTCGGTCTGAACCAGTGCCGCGAAACCGGCGAGTACCAGGGTCACGCCACCGACGATTCCTACTAGATGCAGGATTTCTGGCGCCAGGGTGAACAGGCCGTGGGTACGGGCGATCAGGTAGACACCGGCGGTCACCATGGTCGCGGCGTGGATCAGTGCCGAAACCGGGGTAGGACCGGCCATCGCATCCGCCAGCCAGGTTTGCAGCGGCAGTTGCGCGGATTTACCGACAGCGCCGCCCAGCAGCATCAGGGTGGCCATGACCATCCAGAAATCGCCGGCCTGGAATTTCTGCGGTGCCAGCACCAGCAGTTCCTGGACGTTCAGCGTGCCCAGCTGGGCGAACAGGATGAACAGGCCGATGGCCATGAACACGTCGCCGATGCGGGTCACGATAAAGGCTTTGAGTGCTGCGTTACCGTTGTTGCGGTTGCTGTAGTAGAAACCGATCAACAGGTACGAGCACAGGCCCACGCCTTCCCAGCCGAAGTACAGGAACAACAGGTTATCGCCCAGGACCAGGAACAGCATGCTGGCGATAAACAGGTTGGTGTAGGCGAAGAAGCGCGAGTAACCGGCTTCACCGCGCATGTACCAGGACGCGAACAGGTGGATCAGGAAGCCGACACCGACCACGACACCGAGCATGGTCAGGGACAGACCATCCAGGTACAGCGCGAAGTTCGGCGTGAAGCCTTCCACCGCCATCCACTGCCACAACACCTGGGTGTAGTGACCGCCTTCAGGTGGCGCGACGTTGAACTGCCAGATCACGTAAGCGGTGACGATGGCAGACAGGCCGATGGAACCGACGCCGATCAGCGCCGACAGGTTTTCCGAGAGGCGTCCACGGGAGAACGACAGCAGCAGGAAACCTATGAGAGGGAATACGAAAGTCAGATAGAGAAGATTCATCCGCGCATCTCACTGGCAGCGTCGATATCGAGCGTGTGGAAGCGGCGATACAGTTGCAGCAGGATCGCCAGGCCAATACTGGCCTCGGCGGCTGCCAGGCTGATCACCAGGATGAACATGATCTGTCCATCCGGCTGCGCCCAGCGGCTACCGGCAACGATGAACGCCAAAGCGGAGGCATTCATCATGACCTCCAGGCTCATCAGCACGAAGAGAATGTTGCGGCGGACCATCAGGCCGACCAGACCGAGGCAGAACAGGATGCCGGCGACCGCCAGACCATGCTCCAAAGGGATAGCAGGCATCGTCATTGCTCCTTGGCTTCGTTACGGCCCAAGTGGAACGCCGTCACGGCTGCGGCGAGCAGCAGCATCGAGGCGAGTTCGACCACCAGCAGGTACGGACCGAACAGGCTGATACCCACGGCCTTGGCGTCTACGGTGGTGTGGCCGACGGCCTGGCCGCTCTGGTGGGAGAACAGCACGTACAGCAGTTCAGCCAGCAGCAGGGCACCGAGAATCACCGGGCCGAGCCAGATGCCGGGCTTGAGCCAGACGCGCTCTTGCTGAACCGAGGCCGGGCCCAGGTTCAGCATCATCACCACGAACACGAACAGCACCATGATGGCGCCAGCGTAGGCGATCACTTCCAGAACACCGGCAAACGGTGCGCCGAGGGCGAAGAACGTCATGGCCACGGCGATCAGCGAAATGATCAGGTAGAGCAGGGCGTGCACAGGGTTGGTGTGGGTGATCACGCGAAGCGTGGACACCACAGCGATACCCGATGCGAAATAGAAAGCGAATTCCATCTTTCTTCCTTAAGGCAGCAAGCTCTTCACGTTGATCGGTTCGGCTTCATTCTGCGCGGAGCCTTTCGGCTTCCCGGCAATCGCCATACCTGCAACACGATAGAAGTTGTAATCAGGGTTTTTGCCGGGGCCGGAGATCAGCAGATCTTCTTTCTCGTAAACCAGGTCCTGACGTTTGAACTCGGCCATCTCGAAATCCGGTGTCAGCTGGATCGCGGTGGTCGGGCAGGCTTCCTCGCAGAGGCCGCAGAAAATGCAGCGCGAGAAGTTGATGCGGAAGAAGTCCGGGTACCAGCGACCGTCTTCGGTTTCAGCTTTCTGCAGCGAGATGCACCCGACCGGGCACGCCACGGCGCACAGGTTGCAGGCTACACAACGCTCTTCGCCATCAGGGTCGCGGGTCAGGACGATACGGCCACGGTAGCGCGGCGGCAGGTAGACCGGTTCTTCCGGGTACTGCAGCGTGTCGCGCTTGCGGAAGGCGTGGCCGAAAATCATCACCAGGCTGCGAAGCTGGGTGAAGAAGCCATGCACGATGTCAAATATGTACTTCATGATTCTCTATCCTCACTGAGCCGCGACGGCGGGCGTGTTGAGCAACACGATCGCAGCGGTCACCAGCATGTTGACGAGGGTCAGCGGCAGGCAGAACTTCCAGCTGAAGTCCATCACTTGGTCATACCGTGGGCGCGGAATCGAGGCGCGCAACAGGATGAAGATCATGATGAAGAACGCGGTTTTCAGCGCAAACCAGATGAACGGGATCTGCGGCAGAATGTTGAACGGACCGTGCCAGCCACCGAAGAACAAGGTCACCAGCAGCGCCGAAATCAACACGATGCCGATGTACTCGCCGACGAAGAACATGCCCCATTTCATGCCGGCGTATTCAATGTGGTAACCGTCAGCCAGTTCCTGTTCCGCTTCAGGCTGGTCGAACGGGTGACGGTGAGTCACGGCGACGCCGGCGATGAAGAAGGTCAGGAAACCGAAGATCTGCGGAATGATGAACCACAGGTTCTGCGCTTGGTATTCAACGATGTCGCGCATGTTGAACGAGCCGACCTGGATCACGATGCCCATCAGCGACAGGCCCATGAACACTTCGTACGACACGGTCTGTGCCGAGGCCCGCAAGCTGCCCAGCAGGGCGAACTTGTTGTTGCTCGACCAGCCGGCGAACAGCACCGCGTAGACCGACAGACCGGCCATGGCGAAGAAGAACAGGATGCCGATGTTGATGTCCGCCACGCCCCAGGTCGGGGTGATCGGGATGATCGCGAAGGCAATCAGCAGGGCGCTCATGGCGACTACCGGTGCCAGGGTGAAGATCATCTTGTCGGCGAACGGCGGGGTCCAGTCTTCCTTGAAGAACATCTTGATCATGTCGGCCGCGATCTGGAACGCGCCGAACGGGCCGACGCGGTTCGGACCGTAACGGTCCTGCCAGAGGGCGAGCAGACGACGCTCGACCCAGCTCAGCAGCGCGCCGCACACCACCACGGCGAGCAGAATCACGATGGCCTTGAGGACCGCGATGATCACGTCAATCACTTCAGGCGTGAACCAGGTCATTGAGCTGCCTCCTGCAGACCGTCAACGGATTTGCCAAAGATCGCTGGCGGAATGCCCGCGATACCGGCCGGCAATGCGACCAGGCCAGCACCCAGCTCTTCGTTGATGCGCAGCGGCAGACGCAGGGTCTGGCCGGCAACGTTCAAGCTCAGCAGGGCACCGTCATTGACACCCAGGCGATCGGCTTCGGACTTGGCCAAGGCGACGTAGGCGGCCGGAATGCGTTCCTGAACCGGTGCGGCTTTCGAAGAGTTCTCTTCGCTGCCGAGCAGGTGGAAGAACGGCACGACCTGCCAGGTGCCCGGCGCCGGGTTGAAGGCGCGCGGAACAGCCGAGAACCAGTTCAGCGAATCACCGGTGCTTTCGATCAGGCGGGTGCCCGGGTCGCCAGCGCGGATGTGACCACCAACTTCGTCCTGGAACTTGTTCCAGGCTTGCGGCGAGTTCCAGCCCGGAGACCAGGCGAATGGCACTTGCTGACGCGGTTCGGCCGAGCCCGAGTAACCTTCCATGGAGAAGGCGAACGCGGTGTCCTTGTCTTGCGGGGTACGCGGTTCGTGCACGTTGATGTCAGCGCGCATGGCGGTACGACCCGAGTAACGCAGCGGTTCGCGGGCAAGCTTCATGCCCTTGATGCGGAACGAGGCGGACGGTGCAGCATCGACGATGCGGTTCAGTTGCGGCGTGCTTGCAGCGACGGCAGCGGTGACGTGGTCCAGTTGGGTCCAGTCGATCGGCTGGTTCAGCAAGGTAGCGCGCAGGGCATGCAGCCAGCGCCAGCCTTCGTGAACCAGGATGCTCGCGTCCATGTACTTCGGATCGAAGACCTGGAAGAAGCGCTGGGCGCGGCCTTCCTGGCTGACCAGCGTACCGTCGCCTTCAGCGAAGCTGGCGGCTGGCAGAACCAGGTGCGCGCGATCGCTGGTGGCGGTTTTCTGGTGGTCGGCAACGATCACCACTTTCGCGGCGGTCAGGGCGGCATCGACACGGGCTTTGTCGGTGCGGGTGTACAGATCGTTTTCCAGCACGACGATGGCGTCGGCCTTGCCATCGATCACCGTTTGCAGCGCGGCGTCGACCGATTCGCCACCGAGCATGGCCAGGCCGAGGCTGTTGGCCTCTGGCACGATCAGGCTGATGGAACCGTTCTTCTCGCGCAGCTTCAGGGCTTTGGCGATGTTCGCGGCGGCTTCGATCAATGCTTTGGAACCCAGCGAGGTGCCGGCAATGATCAGTGGGCGCTTGGCGGCGAGCAGGGCGTCGGCAATGCGCTTGGCCAGTTCGAGGGCTTCGGCGTCGAGGCCTTCAACCGCTGGGGCGCTGGCGTCGAGGGCGTGAGCCACGGCGAAACCGATGCGGGCCAGGTCGTCTGGAGCGGCGTGAACGCATTCTTCGGCGATGTCGTCGAGCTTGGTTTCAGCCAGGCTGGCGATGAACAGCGGGTTCAGCTCGTGCTGACCGATGTTCTTCACCGCAGCGTCGAGCCAAGGCTGAACGCGCATGCCGTCGGCCATGTCTTCTGCCTTGCCCTTGACCGATTGACGCAGGGACAGCGCCATACGGGCGGCGGTCTGGGTCAGGTCTTCGCCGAGGACGAAGATGGCGTCGTGGTCTTCGATGTCGCGCATGTTCGGGATCGGCAGCGGGCTGTCTTTCAGCACCTGCATGACCAGACGAATGCGTTCCAGCTCGGCGGCTTCGATACCGGAGTAGAAGTGCTCGGCGCCGACCAGTTCGCGCAACGCGTAGTTGCTTTCGAGGCTGGCACGCGGGGAACCGATACCGACGATGTTGCGACCGCGCAGCAGGTCAGCCGCTTTGTCCAGCGCTTCGTCGAGGCTCAGCTTGGTGCCGTTGGCCAGCAATGGCTGACGCGGGCGGTCTTCGCGGTTGACGTAGCCATAGCCGAAACGGCCACGGTCGCACAGGAAGTACTGGTTGACCGAACCGTTGAAGCGGTTTTCGATCCGACGCAGTTCGCCGTAACGCTCGCCCGGGGAGATGTTGCAACCGCTAGAGCAGCCATGGCAGATGCTCGGCGAGAACTGCATGTCCCACTTGCGGTTGTAGCGCTCGGAGTGAGTCTTGTCGGTGAACACACCGGTCGGGCAGACCTCGGTGAGGTTGCCGGAGAATTCGCTTTCCAGTACGCCGTCTTCAACGCGACCGAAGTACACGTTGTCGTGGGCGCCGAACACACCAAGGTCGGTGCCGCCAGCGTAATCCTTATAGAAGCGCACGCAGCGGTAGCAAGCGATGCAACGGTTCATTTCGTGGGAAATGAACGGGCCCAGTTGCTGGTTCTGGTGGGTACGCTTGGTGAAGCGATAACGGCGCTCGTTGTGGCCGGTCATCACGGTCATGTCTTGCAGGTGGCAGTGACCGCCTTCCTCACAGACCGGGCAGTCGTGCGGGTGGTTGGTCATCAGCCATTCAACAACACTGGCGCGGAAGGCCTTGGACTCTTCATCTTCGATGGAGATCCAGGTGCCGTCGGTGGCAGGGGTCATGCAGGACATGACGATGCGACCGCGGGTGTCGTTCTCGTCGGTGTACTGCTTGACCGCGCACTGGCGGCAAGCGCCAACGCTGCCAAGGGCAGGGTGCCAGCAGAAATAAGGGATATCGAGGCCTAGCGACAGACATGCCTGTAACAGGTTGTCTGCCCCATCGACTTCGAGCTCTTTGCCGTCTACGTGGATAGTGGCCATGGTTCAAAGTTCTTCGTTGGCCCGGTGTCAGCGGGCGTGGCTAATGGAATCTTGTTATTCGCGTGAATCAACACAGCCGTTCAAGGCGTCATCACACGAGAAGGCGAACGGCACGGACCGTTCGCCTTTTTTAAGCGTTAAGCGCCGACTACGATCGGCCTTGCCAGAGGCGGGACGACGGCGCTGACAGGCGCGATGCCGGCTTCGAACTCATGGCGGAAGTATTTGATTGCGCTGCCCAACGGCTCCACGGCACCCGGTGCGTGGGCACAGAAGGTCTTGCCTGGGCCGAGGAAACCGACCAGACCCAGCAGGGTCTCGATGTCGCCTGGCTGGCCTTCGCCGTTCTCGATGGCCATCAGCAGCTTGACGCTCCATGGCAGGCCATCGCGGCAAGGGGTGCAGAAGCCGCAGGATTCGCGGGCGAAGAACTGCTCCATGTTACGCAGCAGGGAAACCATGTTGACGCTGTCATCCACCGCCATGGCCAGGCCGGTACCCATACGGGTGCCCACTTTGGCGATGCCGCCGGCGTACATTTGTGCGTCCAGGTGTTCAGGCAACAGGAAACCGGTACCGGCGCCGCCTGGCTGCCAGGCCTTGAGCTTGTAACCGTCGCGCATGCCGCCGGCGTAGTCTTCGAACAACTCGCGACCGGTGACGCCGAATGGCAATTCCCACAGGCCCGGGTTCTTGACCTTGCCGGAGAAGCCCATGAGCTTGGTGCCCATGTCTTCACTGCCTTCGCGCGCCAACGATTTGTACCAGTCCACGCCGTCGGCAATGATCGCCGGGACGTTGCACAGGGTTTCAACGTTGTTCACGCAAGTCGGCTTGCCCCACACGCCAACGGCGGCAGGGAAGGGCGGCTTGGAGCGCGGGTTGGCGCGGCGGCCTTCGAGGGAGTTGATCAGTGCGGTTTCTTCACCGCAGATGTAACGCCCGGCGCCGGTGTGGACGAACAGCTCGAAATCGAAGCCGCTGCCCAGGATGTTCTTGCCCAAAAGGCCAGCTGCCTTGGCTTCTTCCACGGCACGGTTGAGGTGCTTGGCGGCGGTGGTGTATTCGCCACGCAGGAAGATGTAGCCACGGTAGGTTTTCAGTGCACGGGCACTGATCAGCATGCCTTCGATCAGCAGATGGGGCAGTTGCTCCATCAGCATGCGGTCTTTCCAGGTGTTCGGCTCCATTTCATCCGCGTTGCACAGCAGGTAGCGGATGTTGATGGATTCGTCTTTCGGCATCAGGCCCCACTTCACGCCCGTGGGGAAGCCTGCACCGCCGCGACCTTTCAGGCCGGCGTCTTTCACGGTCTGGACGATGTCGTCCTGAGCCATGTCGGCAAAGGCTTTGCGCGCAGCCGCGTAACCGTTCTTGGCCTGGTACTCGTCGAGCCAGACAGCTTCGCCGTCGTCACGCAGACGCCAGGTCAGCGGGTGAGTCTCGGCCGAACGCTTGATGCGGTTGGCAGGACCGAAGGAAGTCAGGGTCATACGTAGCCCTCGAGCAATTTGGCAACGCCGGCAGGCTGCACATCACCGAAAGTGTCGTCGTCGATCATCAACGCCGGCGCCTTGTCGCAGTTGCCGAGGCAGCAGACCGGCAGCAGGGTGAAACGACCGTCGGCTGTGGTCTGGCCCAGGCCGATGCCGAGTTTGCTCTGGATTTCGCTGACTACCGATTCATGGCCGCCGATGTAGCAGACCATGCTGTCGCAGACGCGAATGATGTGGCGACCGACTGGCTGACGGAAGATCTGGCTATAGAAAGTAGCCACGCCTTCAACGTCGCTCGCCGGGATGCCGAGGATCTCGCCGATGGCGTAGAGCGCGCCGTCAGGCACCCAGCCACGTTCCTTCTGGACGATCTTCAGGGCTTCGATCGACGCCGCGCGCGGGTCTTCGTAGTGATGCAGCTCGTGCTCGATGGCCGAGCGCTCGGTTTCACTCAAGGTGAAACGGTCTGTCTGGATAAGCGTGCTGTTCATGCTTAGCGGTCCACGTCGGCCATAACGAAATCGATACTACCCAGGTACGCAATCAAGTCCGCGACCATGCTGCCTTTGATCACCGAAGGGATCTGCTGCAGGTGCGGGAAGCTTGGGGTGCGAATCCGGGTGCGGTAGCTCATGGTGCCGCCATCGCTCGTCAGGTAATAACTGTTGATGCCCTTGGTCGCTTCGATCATCTGGAAGGATTCGTTGGCCGGCATGACCGGGCCCCACGAAACTTGCAGGAAGTGCGTGATCAGGGTCTCGATGTGCTGCAGCGTGCGCTCTTTCGGCGGCGGCGTAGTCAGCGGGTGATCCGCCTTGTACGGGCCTTCCGGCATGTTGCGCATGCACTGGTCGATGATCTTGATGCTCTGGCGCATTTCTTCGACGCGCACGATGCAACGGTCGTAGGCATCGCCATTGGCGGCCAGCGGCACTTCGAATTCGAAGTTCTCGTAGCCCGAGTATGGACGCGCTTTACGCAGGTCGAAGTCGCAACCGGTCGAACGCAGGCCTGCACCGGTGACGCCCCATTCGAGGGCCTCTTTGGTGTTGTAGGCAGCGACGCCGATGGTCCGGCCACGCAGGATGCTGTTGTCCAGAGCGGCTTTCTGGTATTCGTCCAGACGCTTTGGCATCCACTCGACGAAGTCTTTCACCAGCTTTTCCCAGCCGCGCGGCAGGTCGTGGGCGACGCCACCGATGCGGTACCAGGCCGGGTGCAGACGGAAACCGGTAATGGCTTCGATCACCGTGTACGCCTTCTGGCGGTCGGTGAAGGTGAAGAACACCGGGGTCATGGCGCCGACGTCCTGGATGTAGGTACCCAGGAACAGCAGGTGGCTGGTGATCCGGAAGAACTCGGCCATCATGATGCGGATGACGTCGACCTTCTCGGGCACCTTGATGCCGGCCAGCTTCTCGACCGAGAGCACGTACGGCAGGTTGTTCATCACGCCGCCGAGGTAGTCGATACGGTCGGTGTACGGGATGAAGCTGTGCCAGGACTGACGCTCGGCCATCTTCTCGGCACCACGGTGGTGGTAGCCGACGTCCGGTACGCAATCGACGATCTCTTCACCGTCCAGCTGCAGGATGATGCGGAACGCACCGTGCGCGGAAGGGTGGTTGGGACCGAGGTTGAGGAACATGTAGTCCTCGTTCGCACCGGAACGCTTCATGCCCCAGTCTTCAGGCTTGAAGCGCGCGGCTTCTTCCTCAAGCTGTTGCTTGGCCAGGTTCAGGGTGAACGGGTCGAACTCGGTTGCGCGGGCCGGGAAGTCCTTGCGCAGCGGGTGACCTTCCCAGGTCGGCGGCATCATGATGCGGGTCAGGTGCGGGTGGCCGGCAAAGTCGATGCCGTACATGTCCCACACTTCACGCTCGTACCAGTTGGCGTTCGGCCAGATCCCGGTGACGGTCGGCACGCTGAGGTCGCTCTCGGACAAGGCGACCTTGATCATCACGTCACTATTACGTTCGATCGACATCAGGTGATAGAACACGGTGAAGTCGGCGCCGCTTGGCAGCCCTTGACGCTTGGTGCGCAGACGCTCGTCCACGCCGTGCAGGTCATAGAGCATGACGTACGGCTTGGGCAGGTTGCGCAGGAAGGTCATCACTTCGACGAGTTTGGCGCGGGCAACCCAAAGCACCGGCATGCCGGTGCGGGTAGGCTGGGCGGTGAACGCCTCGGGGCCAAAACGGTTATTCAGTTCGACGACCACATCCTGGTCGTCTGCCTTGTAAGGCGGGATGTACAGAGCACTGCCTGTAGTCATGGTTATTTATCGCTTTCGGTCAACGTAAAGAATGAAGCCAGTGTCTCGTTCTATATAAGAAGCAGATCTGGATCAGACTTCGTCGGGGCTGCGCAGGTTGGTGACTGCGATTCGCTGTTCGCGGCGCTTGTCCTTCTCGGAAGGCATCTCGGCGCGATACACGCCTTGATCGCCAACGACCCAGGAAAGCGGACGACGCTCCTGTCCAATCGACTCCTGCAAGAGCATCAAGCCTTGCAGAAAAGCTTCAGGACGAGGCGGGCAGCCAGGCACGTAGACGTCCACGGGCAGGAACTTGTCCACCCCTTGAACGACTGAGTAGATGTCGTACATGCCACCGGAGTTGGCGCACGAACCCATGGAGATGACCCATTTAGGTTCGAGCATTTGCTCGTAGAGACGCTGAATGATCGGCGCCATCTTGATGAAGCAGGTACCGGCGATAACCATGAAATCCGCCTGACGCGGCGATGCCCGGATAACCTCGGCGCCAAAGCGCGCGATGTCGTGGGGCGCCGTGAAGGCGGTGGTCATTTCCACGTAGCAGCACGAAAGGCCGAAGTTATACGGCCACAGGGAGTTCTTGCGCCCCCAGTTGATCGTGCCGTTAAGCACGTCTTCGAGCTTGCCCATGAAGATGTTTTTGTGGACTTGATCTTCTAACGGATCGGAAACGGTTTCCCGTTCGCCAATCGGATACTGCTCGTTAGGAGCATCGGGGTCGATCCTGGTGAGATTGTATTGCATTGCCAAAGCCTCATTGTTTCAGCTTCGCTTGCCGCTTACGACGAGCTTCCGGAGCCCAGTCAAGGGCGCCCACTCGGAATAGGTAGACAAGGCCTGCCAACAGAATTGCTATGAAAACGAGAGCTTCGACGAATCCGGTCCAGCCGCTTTCGCGGACGGACACAGACCAGGCAAAGAGAAAAAGGGCTTCGATATCGAAGATCACGAAGAGCATCGCGACCAGATAGAATTTGGCTGAGAGCCGCAAGCGGGCGCCACCTGTAGGTAGCATGCCGGACTCGAACGGTTCGTTTTTGCTGCGGCCCCAGGCTTTTGACCCGAGGAGGCTGGAGACGCCGAGCATGAAGGCGCAAAGGCCGACGACGCCCAGAAGGAAAATGGCAAAGCCCCAGTTGTGGGCCATGAGTCCTGTCGCTTCGGGCATGCTGGTAATCCTTAACAGAGAGCAAAGGTCTCTGAGCTTGAAAAAGAAACAAAGCAGTGACGATATGTCGCAGCAATCAATCCCGCTGATTTTATGGCACAACACCGTGCAAGTAAAATTCCTATAGCGAAATTATTTATAGGAATAAGGACATAGCGCACCTCCAAAGTCCCGCAGCCCATGCGTTGCGGGCATTAGCAGGCTTTTCATCAATTATGTTTTGTAGGGAATGTAACGAACATAGTTTGAGCTAAATGATAATCAATATTGTTTGAAGCGGTTTTCAAACTGTTTAACGGGTAGGTGGGTGGAAAGTTGTCTTATATGCGCGTTACTGCAAGTAGCGGGCGGCACCGTTTTACCCTGTTTTTCTGATCGTGAAACTGCGCTGGATCAAGGATTTTTCCTGAATCACCCCCTTCCTTCTGTAGGAGCGAGGCTTGCCCGCGAAGAATGCGCTGCGGTCTACCTGGCATGTCGCGGTGCATTCTTCGCGGGCAAGCCTCGCTCCTACAGGGGCCGTATCGTGTAAAAAATGAACGCAAAAAAAACGCCCCGAACCAGTCGGGGCGTCAGATGTGCGGCGTTGCGGTTAGCTTTTTATTCGGTCCGCAACGGCCGTTCGTTCAGGCGAAGCAGATCAGTGGAACTGTTCTTCTTCAGTCGAACCGGTCAGTGCGGTAACCGACGACGAGCCGCCCTGGATCACGGTGGTCATGTCGTCGAAGTAGCCGGTGCCCACTTCCTGCTGGTGAGCCACGAAGGTGTAACCCTTGGCGGCGTCGGCGAATTCCTGCTCTTGCAGCTTCACGTAGGCAGTCATGTCGTTGCGGGCGTAGTCGTGCGCCAGGTTGAACATGCTGTGCCACATGTTGTGAATGCCGGCCAGGGTGATGAACTGGTGCTTGTAACCCATGGCAGACAGTTCGCGCTGGAACTTGGCGATGGTCGCGTCGTCCAGGTTTTTCTTCCAGTTGAAGGAAGGCGAGCAGTTGTACGACAGCAGTTGGTCCGGGTATTCCTTCTTGATCGCTTCAGCGAAGCGACGGGCTTCGTCCAGATCCGGCTTGGCGGTTTCGCACCAGATCAGGTCGGCGTACGGAGCGTAAGCCAGGCCGCGAGCGATTGCCTGGTCCAGGCCAGCGCGCACTTTGTAGAAGCCTTCCTGGGTACGTTCGCCAGTCACGAATGGCTGGTCGTACGGGTCGCAGTCGGAAGTCAGCAGGTCAGCCGCGTTAGCGTCGGTACGTGCCAGGATGATGGTCGGAGTACCGGCAACGTCAGCCGCCAGACGAGCAGCGGTCAGCTTCTGTACGGCTTCCTGGGTAGGAACCAGTACCTTGCCGCCCATGTGGCCGCATTTTTTCACGGAAGCCAGTTGGTCTTCGAAGTGAACGCCGGCGGCGCCTGCTTCGATCATGCTCTTCATCAGCTCGTAAGCGTTCAGTACGCCGCCGAAACCGGCTTCGGCGTCAGCCACGATTGGTGCGAAGTAGTCGATGTAGCCTTCATCGCCCGGGCCCTTGCCGGCTTTCCACTGGATCTGGTCGGCACGACGGAACGAGTTGTTGATGCGCTTGACCACGGTTGGAACCGAGTCCACCGGGTACAGCGACTGGTCCGGGTACATCGATTCGGCGGAGTTGTTGTCCGCAGCAACCTGCCAGCCCGACAGGTAGATCGCCTGGATGCCGGCTTTGACTTGTTGTACAGCCTGGCCGCCGGTCAGGGCGCCCATGCAGTTGACGAAATCTTTCTCAGGACGGAAGGACGGCTTGGCGCCCTGGGTGACCAGGTTCCAGAGCTTCTCGGCGCCGAGTTTTGCAAAGGTGTGCTCAGGTTGAACCGAGCCACGCAGGCGGACGACGTCAGCAGCGGAGTAAGCGCGTGTCACGCCTTTCCAGCGTGGGTTTTCAGCCCAGTCTTTTTCGAGGGCTGCAATTTGCTGTTCGCGTGTCAGTGCCATGGAGATAAACCTCGTCGCGTCTTTTACGGAAAGTTGTTCTGCGGTGGAAAATTCATGCGCTCGCAGACCAGAAGCTTAGGCGGTCAAGTCGAATTCGGCGGGGTTGGCGACGGGATGAACGATGGGCTCGAGGGGAAGTGAGCAGGTAAGGGCGGACTGGCGAGCGCATTCGGGCGTCGTGGGCCTTTATACGAACTTCAGTGTGATGCCGGGTTACCTAAATACGCTTCCGTCCCTCGGGACAACTTCGTTCCAGTCGGCAACCTCGTCAAACACACCTTGTGGGCGGTACAGACACGAAACGGCTCGCGGGGTAGGTGCGAGCATCGCCTCGAAGGCCCTTGCCAGGGCCCCTGATTAGCGGGAGCGAGGCCATCATGCCTTCGCTTTTTTGGCTCGTCAAACGTTTTGTAGTGCTTTTTTTATGGCACTACATCTTTGGTCTAATACGACTAATCAGTCAGTTTTTGGTGGTTTAGTCCAAAGTATCGACTTTCACCCGCAGGGTCATGTCATCCCGGCCCTGAGTCGAGTAGCTGCGGGTCATGCCCTGTTTGTCGGCCTGAGTCTGGTGATTCACGCCGGCGAGGGTGATCCATTCGCCGAGGCGGCCGGTGACGGTTGTGTCGGTGCTTTGCACGTTCACTACATCGGGACGTTCCTGGCTCATGCGGTCACGGTTGGTACTGATCGACAGGTGAACGATGTCGCCGGTGACGCTGGCGGTGACATAGAAACCCTGGGTGACGTTGCGGTATTCGGTCTGGCTGCGGGGATCGCCATACGAATCGATCTGCGTGCTGGTCAGTGGCACGCTCTGACCGACCTGGATCAGCGCCGGTGTGCCTTCGCTGGCCTGGACTTGCTGAATGCCGCCGTCACGGCTTTCGGTGCTGCGATTGATGATTCGGGTCTGGCTGGGTTTGGCGCCGTTCACCGAGTAGCCCTGATCGCCCTGGAAGTTGTTTTCGTTGGTGTCGACGGTGATCAGCAGGCGCTTGGGCTGAGTGTCGAGTTGGGCGATAAGCGCTTTAAGTTCGTCGATCTTGCGTTGATCGGCATTGACGATCAGTTGGTTGCCGTAGGCGCTGACCTGGCCGTCCTTGCCGATAAAGTCCTGCGCCATCGGCAGCATGTCGGCGCTGGTGTGGTAGTTCAACGGCACGATCTCGGTGGCTGCCATGACCGAAAAACTGCAGGTCAGCAGCAGCGTGGTGAGCAGGGTGCGTAGGGACATATCCGTTATCTCCGGCCTTGAAGTTTGTGTGTAGGAGCCAGCTTGCTGGCGATGGTCGTCAACGATGACGCTGGAAGCCTGATACCCCGCGGCGCTCTCACGGCCATCGCGAGCAGGTTCGCTCCTACAGGTCTTGAGTTTGCCAGTTTGTCGGCCCGGCGTGGGGCAAGTTGAATCCTAGACAGCAAAACGCCCCGGCATCCGAAAATGGCGGGGCGTTTTGGGGTGTGCTTTCGGGCCTCTTCGCGGGCAAGCCTCGCTCCTACAGGTTCAGTGTAATTCTGTAGGAGCGAAGCTTGCTCGCGAAGGCCGCGCCGCGGTTTAAGCGGAGTGCCGCACCATGTCCACATGCGGAATCCCGGCTTCCAGGAACTCCTCACTGACCAGGCAGAAGCCCAGGCGCTCATAGAACGCCGTCGCCTGCACCTGCGCGCTCAGCATCTGCTGCTTCAGCCCGCGCTTCTCGGCTTCACCGATCACCGCTTGCATCAGCGCGTCGCCAACCTTCAGGCCGCGCCAGTCTTTCAGCACCGAAACCCGGCCAACATGCCCATCGGGCAGCAGGCGCGCGGTGCCAATCGGAAAGTCACCTTCGAAGGCCAGGAAATGCACCGCTGTTGCATCATCTGCATCCCATTCCAGCTCGGGCGGAACGGATTGCTCGGCGATGAACACCGTCTCACGAATGCGCCGGATCTCGGCGTTATCCTTTTGCCAGTCTGCGACACGTACGTGAATTTTATTCATCGGCAAACCCCAGGCTTCCTTGCTTGATCAGTTCGCAAATCAAGCCGCGACCGTCTTCGTCGCTCAGCCATTCGCCGAGGTTGTCGATGTGCAGCGCATCGGCGGCACAGATCAACTTCAGCAGGTCGCGCAGTTTGCCCGGCAGATAACGGCTCTGACCGCTGGCGAACAGCAGCAGGTCGTCATCGACTTCGGACCAGGCCATGCGGGCGCTTGGGTTGCGGATCAGTACGGCGCCTTGCTCCAGGCTGGCAAGCAGGTCGTCTTCTTCGATTTCTTCAGGGCCGACCACCAGTTCCGGGTAGCGTGGTTCGGTCATGAATTGGCCGAACCAGGTCAGCAACAGGCGTTCGTCGCTCATGTGCTCGGCCAGCAGGGCTTTCAGGCGATCGAGGGCGTCGTGCTGGATCTGATGCGGATCAACCGCAGGCAGGGCGTCGGCGTCGGTGTAACGCTCTTCGTCAGTCAGGAACTGGCTGAGGAAGTCGGTGAAGTGGGTCAGCACTTCAGCGGCGCTCGGTGCGCGGAAACCTACGGAGTAGGTCAGGCAGTCATCGACGGCCACACCGCAGTGGGCCAGGCGTGGCGGCAAGTAAAGCATGTCGCCCGGTTCCAGTACCCACTCATCGGTGGCTTCGAAATCAGCCAGGATGCGCAGGTCTGCGTGTTGCAGCATCGGGCTTTCGGAGTTGCACATCTGGCCGATTTTCCAGTTGCGCTTGCCGTGGCCTTGCAGCAGGAACACGTCGTAGTTGTCGAAGTGCGGACCGACGCTGCCACCCGGCGCAGCGAAGCTGATCATCACGTCGTCGATGCGCCAGCTCGGCAGGAAGCGGAACTGTTCCAGCAGTTCGCTGACTTCCGGCACGAACTGGTCAACCGCTTGTACCAGCAGGGTCCATTCGGTTTCCGGCAGCTTGCTGAATTCGTCTTCGGCGAACGGGCCGCGGCGCAATTCCCAAGGACGCTCGCCGTGCTCGATGATCAGGCGCGATTCAACTTCTTCTTCCAGCGCCAGGCCGGCCAGTTCGTCGGCGTCGATCGGGCTTTCGAAATCAGGGATTGCCTGACGGATCAGCAGGGGTTTTTTCTGCCAGTAGTCACGCAGGAATTCGCGCGCCGTGATGCCGCCCAGAAGTTGAAGAGGAATGTCAGGATTCATGTGTAACCTATTGAAAAAAAGCACTTTTCAGACGGGAATAAAAACGCCCGGCGCTGCCGGGCGTCTCAAACGGGTAAAGCGGTCGATCAGATGCGCTTGGCTTGCTCTACAGCGTTGCCGATGTAGTTCGCCGGGGTGAGCAGTTTCAGCTCGGCCTTGGCGGCGGCAGGCATGTCCAGCCCGTCGATGAAAGTTTGCAGCGCTTCAGGGCTGATGCCCTTGCCACGGGTCAACTCTTTCAGCTTCTCGTACGGGTTTTCGATGTTGTAGCGACGCATCACGGTCTGGATCGGCTCGGCCAGGACTTCCCAGCAAGCATCGAGGTCAGCAGCGATTTTCTGAGCGTTGAGCTCCAGTTTGCTGATGCCTTTGAGGCTGGCTTCGTATGCGATCACGCTGTGGGCGAAGCCGACACCGAGGTTGCGCAGTACGGTGGAGTCGGTCAGGTCGCGCTGCCAGCGGGAGATCGGCAGTTTGCTCGCCAGGTGCTGGAACAGTGCGTTGGCGATGCCCAGGTTGCCTTCGGAGTTTTCGAAGTCGATCGGGTTGACTTTGTGCGGCATGGTCGACGAACCGATTTCGCCAGCGATGGTGCGCTGTTTGAAATAACCCAGGGAGATGTAGCCCCAGATGTCGCGGTCGAAGTCGATCAGGATGGTGTTGAAACGCGCGATCGCGTCGAACAGCTCGGCGATGTAGTCGTGCGGTTCGATCTGCGTGGTGTATGGGTTGAAGCCCAGGCCCAGCTCGTCTTCGATGAAGGCGCGGGCGTTGGCTTCCCAGTCGATCTCAGGGTAGGCCGACAGGTGAGCGTTGTAGTTGCCGACAGCGCCGTTGATCTTGCCCAGCAGCGGAACGGCAGCGACTTGAGCGATCTGGCGCTCCAGACGGTAAACCACGTTTGCCAGCTCTTTGCCCAGGGTGGTCGGCGAGGCCGGTTGACCGTGGGTGCGCGACAGCATCGGCACGTCAGCGAAACGGATGGCCAGTTCGCGGATGGCTTCGGCAGTCTGGCGCATCAGCGGCAGCATGACGTCATCACGGCCTTCGCGCAGCATCAGGGCGTGGGACAGGTTGTTGATGTCCTCGCTGGTGCAGGCAAAGTGGATGAATTCGCTGACAGCCGCCAGTTCCGGCAGCTTGGCCGCTTGCTCTTTGAGCAGGTATTCGATGGCTTTGACGTCGTGGTTGGTGGTGCGCTCGATCTCTTTGACACGCTCGGCGTGCTCCAGAGAGAAGTTTTCCGCCAGGGTGTTCAGCACAGCGTTGGCTTCGGCGGAAAACGCCGGCACTTCGCTGATGGCAGGGTGAGCGGCGAGGCGCTGGAGCCAGCGCACTTCAACCAGCACGCGAGCACGGATCAGACCGTATTCGCTGAAAATTGGGCGCAGGGCCTGGGTTTTGCCGGCGTAGCGGCCGTCAACAGGGGAAACCGCAGTGAGCGAAGAAAGCTGCATGGGGTGTTCTCGGACAGTCGGGCAACGAAATGGGGCGCGTATCATACATGAAAAAATCCGCCGGTCCGTTGCCAACTGACCAGCGTATTACGCGTTACTGACTACAAAACGGTGTTGCGGGCGCGGTTCAGCTGCTGCGCATCAGCGGGTAAAGCTCTTTCAGCAATTTGCGGCGGCTGACGACCAACTGCCAGCGATGACCGCCCAACTGCCGCCACAGGCGTGCCGAACGAATCCCGGCCAGCAACAGCGCGCGGATCTTCGAAGCGTTGCTCGGCTGCTGCAGGTTGCGCATGTCGCCGTGAACCTGAATCCGTTGGCGCAAGGTGCTCAGGGTGTCCTGGTACAGTGCGCCGCAAGCGGCGATCACATTTTCGTGCGCCGGGCCGAAGTGTTCGACCTGGGACTGAATCTGCGGCAGGCGTTTGCCGATCACGTCGAGCATGTCGCCGCGCTTGGCCAGTTGACGCTCCAGCCCGAGCATTGCCAGGGCGTAGCGCAGCGGTTCGCGCTGCAGGGTGCTCGGGTCGCGTTCAAGGGCGCCGATCAGTGCGCGATAACCTTCGCGCAGATTGATGTCGTCGCCGCCGTAGACTTCCAGCGTGTCCTTGGGGTCGCGAATCAGCAGGCTGCCAAGCATGCAGGTCAGGCCGGCTTCGCTGGTCTGGCCGGTCTTGGCGATCTTGTCGACAAGGACGGCGGCGAGAAACACGCCGCCCAGCGCCGTCAGTTGCTCCTGAGTGGGGCTCATTGCTGCTCGCCTTGAAGGGTGCCTTTGCTGGTCCACGGTTCCGCCACTTCAATCACGCCGCCGCCGAGGCAGATTTCGCCGTCGTAGAACACCACGGACTGACCCGGGGTGACCGCGCGTTGCGGCTCATCGAAGGTCGCGCGGTAACCGGTGGCGGTTTTCTCCAGCGTGCACGACTGGTCGCTCTGGCGATAACGCACTTTGGCGGTCAGTTTGCGCGGCTCGCTCAGGTCGATCGGGTTGACCCAATAGATGTCCGAGGCGAGCAGGGCGCGGGAGAACAGGTAAGGGTGGTCATTGCCCTGGCCAACGATCAGCTCGTTGTGTTCCAGGTCCTTGATCAGCACGTACCACGGCTCGTCGCTGGCGTCTTTCAAGCCGCCGATGCCCAGGCCCTGACGCTGGCCGATGGTGTGGTACATCAAGCCGTGGTGGCGGCCGATGACTTCACCTTCGGTGGTTTTGATTTCGCCTGGCTGCGCCGGCAGGTATTGCTTGAGGAAGTCGCTGAAGCGGCGTTCGCCGATAAAGCAGATCCCGGTGGAATCCTTTTTCTTCGCGGTGGCGAGTTCGTATTTTTCGGCAATCGCCCGCACTTGCGGTTTTTCCAGCTCGCCGACCGGGAACAGGGTCTTGGCGATCTGTTCGCCGCCGACGGCGTGCAGGAAGTAGCTCTGGTCCTTGTTCGGGTCCAGGCCCTTGAGCAGTTCGGTGCGGCCGTCGATGTCGCGGCGGCGCACGTAGTGGCCGGTGGCGATCAGGTCGGCGCCGAGCACCATGGCGTAGTCGAGGAACGCCTTGAACTTGATTTCGCGGTTGCACAGGATGTCCGGGTTCGGCGTGCGACCGGCCTTGTATTCGGCCAGGAAGTGCTCGAACACGTTGTCCCAGTACTCGGCGGCGAAGTTGGCGGTGTGCAGCTTGATGCCAATTTTGTCGCACACGGCCTGGGCGTCCGCCAGGTCGTCCATGGCGGTGCAGTATTCCGTTCCATCGTCTTCTTCCCAGTTCTTCATGAACAGGCCTTCCACCTCATAACCCTGCTCGATCAGCAGGAGGGCGGAAACGGAAGAGTCCACGCCGCCGGACATGCCGACAATGACGCGCTTCTTTTGTGTGTCAGAAGGGGCTGGATCACGCATAGGGATTCAATGAGTGTCTTGAAAAAGGACGCGATTCTAGCAGGCCGCAGCCCACAAGGCTAAAGAGAAGGGCGGATCAGTTCGAGGCCGAAGTGTTTACCGTCCAGATAATCATCGATACAACGGATGATCAGCTCACTGCGCCAGTTTGCGCGTTGTGCCAGCAGTTCGTCACGTGTCAGCCATTTTGCGCCGACGATGCCGTCATCCAGTTGATAGTCGGGGTGGTGCTTGAGCGCTTTTGCGATGAAGCAGACTCGCTGATACGTCACGCCGTTGCTGGGCGCGGTGTAGAGGTAAATGCCCACCACGCCGGTCGCCTCGACGTCCCAGCCGGTTTCTTCGAGGGTTTCGCGTACGGCGGCTTCGGTCAGGGTTTCGTTCGGGTCGAGGTGGCCGGCGGGCTGGTTGAGCACCGTCCGTCCGTGCTTGGTTTCTTCGACCATCAGGAAGCGGCCATTGTCTTCGACGATGGTGGCGACGGTGATGTGGGGTTTCCAGTCCATAAAGCTTCCTCAATTTCCAATTGAAATACGTACCCTGTAGGAGCCGGCTTGCTGCGGGCGGCGTTCCGACGATTGCGTTTTATCATTCAACATTTTTGTTGGCTGATACACCGCAATCGTCGGAACGCCGCCCGCAGCAAGCCGGCTCCTACAAGGTTGTGGTCAGCCTGTAGAAACAGAAACCCCGGCACTGGGCCGGGGCTTCTTTGCATCCTTACAACCTTAAACCAGTGCAGCGATCGCGGCGTTGAAAGTGTTGCTTGGGCGCATGGCCTTGCTGATCAGCTCGGCATTGGCGTGGTAGTAACCGCCGATGTCCACTGGCTTGCCCTGAACGGCGTTGAGCTCGGCAACGATGGTCGCCTCGTTCTCGGTCAGGGTTTTTGCCAGCTCGCCGAACTGCGCTTGCAGTGCAGCGTCTTCAGTCTGGGCGGCCAGGGCCTGAGCCCAGTACAGCGCCAGGTAGAAGTGGCTGCCGCGGTTGTCGATGTTGCCGACTTTACGCGATGGCGACTTGTTGTTGTCCAGGAACTGGCCGGTGGCCTGGTCCAGGGTCTTGGCCAGAACCAGCGCCTTAGGGTTGTTGTAAGTAACGCCCAGATGCTCAAGGGAAGCGGCCAGTGCGAGGAACTCGCCCAGGGAATCCCAGCGCAGGAAGTTCTCTTCCAGCAGCTGCTGAACGTGCTTCGGTGCCGAACCGCCGGCGCCGGTTTCGAACAGGCCGCCGCCGTTCATCAGCGGAACGATCGACAGCATCTTGGCGCTGGTGCCCAGTTCCATGATCGGGAACAGGTCGGTCAGGTAGTCGCGCAGTACGTTACCGGTCACCGAGATGGTGTCCTTGCCTTCGCGGGTGCGGCCCAGGGTGAAGGCCATCGCGTCGACTGGCGACATGATGCGGATGTCCAGGCCGGAGGTGTCGTGATCCTTCAGGTAAGCCTGAACTTTCTCGATCACTACGCCATCGTGAGCGCGCATTGGGTCCAGCCAGAAGATCGCTGGGGTGCTGCTTGCGCGAGCACGGTTGACGGCCAGTTTGACCCAGTCCTGGATCGGCGCGTCTTTGGTCTGGCACATGCGGAAGATGTCGCCGGCTTCAACCGACTGCTCCAGCAACAAGGCGCCTTTGCTGTCCGTCACGCGGACAACACCGTTGGTCTTGATCTGGAAAGTCTTGTCGTGCGAGCCGTACTCTTCGGCTTTTTTCGCCATCAGGCCAACGTTTGGCACGCTGCCCATGGTGGTCGGATCGAAAGCGCCGTGCAGCTTGCAGTCTTCGATAACGGCCTGGTAGATGGTGGCGTAGCAGCGATCCGGGATCACAGCCTTGGTGTCGTGCAACTGACCGTCAGTGCCCCACATTTTGCCGGAGTCACGGATCATCGCCGGCATCGAGGCGTCGACGATTACGTCGCTCGGCACGTGCAGGTTGGTGATGCCTTTGTCGGAGTTGACCATGGCCAACGACGGACGAACGGCGTAGACCGCCTGGATGTCCGCTTCGATCTGCGCTTGTTGCTCGGCAGGCAAAGCCTTGATGCGAGCGTACAGGTCGCCGATGCCGTTGTTCAGGTTGAAGCCGATCTGTGCCAGCACGTCAGCGTGCTTGGCCAGTGCGTCTTTATAGAACTCGGCAACGATCTGGCCGAACATGATCGGGTCGGAGACCTTCATCATGGTGGCTTTCAGGTGAACCGACAGCAGCACGCCCTTGGCTTTGGCGTCTTCGATCTCGGCAGCGATGAAGCTGCGCAGAGCGTTTTTGCTCATGACCGCGCAATCGAGGATCTCGCCGGCTTGCACGGTGGTCTTTTCTTTCAGGACGGTGGTGGTGCCGTCTTGAGCGATCAGTTCGATTTTGACGGCGTCAGCGGCGTCGATCAGGGCAGCTTTTTCGCTGCCGTAGAAATCGCCGGTGCTCATGTGCGCGACGTGGGACTTGGAGTCCGCAGCCCAGGCGCCCATTTTGTGCGGGTGCTTGCGAGCGTAGTTCTTGACCGACAGCGGGGCACGACGATCGGAGTTGCCTTCGCGCAGAACCGGGTTCACGGCGCTGCCCTTGATCTTGTCGTAGCGCGACTTGGCTTCTTTGTCGGCGTCGCTGGTCACGGTTTCCGGGTAGTCCGGCAGTGCGAAGCCCTGGGCTTGCAGCTCTTTGATCGCGGCCTGCAGTTGCGGAACCGAGGCACTGATGTTCGGCAGCTTGATGATGTTGGCTTCTGGCGTAACGGCCAGGTCGCCCAGTTCGGCGAGGTGGTCGGCTACGGCTTTGTCACCCAATTGCTCGGGGAAGCTGGCCAGGATGCGCCCTGCAAGAGAGATATCGCGGGTTTCAACGGCGATATCAGCCGAAGCGGTGAACGCTTCTACGATAGGCAACAGTGAATAGGTGGCGAGGGCTGGGGCTTCGTCGGTGAAGGTATAGATGATCTTCGAGCGGGTGGGCATATTCGGATTAACTCTCTCTTCTTTGCTAAAGCGTGCGCAGAAACTCGAGGGGCGCCGGGTAAGCGCGTTCGTTCAAAGTCATCCATGAGCCGAATGTCGAGATTTGTGCGCGGTGATGTTGGGTGCATCAGTCGAGCGTCAAGCGGGTGGACTGCGGTAACAGTCCTGCTTTTTCGGGTCCAAAGTCTCGTGCTAGAGAGGTCGGCCGTCGTGACTCTGTGGTCAGCGGGCGGCATTATACATAGGTAGCTGGCAATCTGCCGATGGTTCATACGTAACGATTGTCGTCCATTGGTCTAAAGGTCGCAGGGGAGTGCAGGGCGTAGAGTCGTTGGCCGTGCTTGAGTTTGGCGCTTTTCCCTTTGCTTTCAGGCTTGTAGAACACGAACTGCGCAGCTTTGCAGTCGATCGGCAGAACATAGGGTTTGCGCGCCGATTTAACTGGGGTACGCTCGGACGAAGCCAGATGTTCAATCCAAACAATGGAGTTCAGCATGGGATACAAGAAGATTCAGGTTCCAGCAGTCGGCGACAAAATCACCGTCAACGCGGACCATTCTCTCAATGTTCCTAACAACCCGATCATCCCCTTCATCGAAGGCGATGGTATTGGCGTTGATATCAGCCCGGTCATGATCAAGGTTGTCGATGCTGCTGTTAAGAAGGCTTACGGCGGCGAGCGCAAAATTTCCTGGATGGAAGTCTACGCCGGGGAGAAAGCGACTCAGGTTTACGATCAGGACACCTGGCTGCCTCAGGAAACCCTGGACGCAGTCAAGGATTACGTGGTTTCCATCAAGGGCCCTCTGACCACGCCGGTCGGCGGCGGCATTCGTTCCCTGAACGTGGCCCTGCGTCAGCAACTCGACCTGTACGTTTGCCTGCGCCCGGTGCGCTGGTTCGAAGGCGTGCCTAGCCCGGTCAAGAAGCCAGGCGACGTCGACATGACCATCTTCCGCGAAAACTCGGAAGACATTTATGCCGGTATCGAGTGGAAGGCCGGTTCGCCGGAAGCGACCAAGGTC
The DNA here is from genome assembly GCF_014852285.1 of Pseudomonas sp. PDM02. Classification (NCBI taxonomy): domain Bacteria; kingdom Pseudomonadati; phylum Pseudomonadota; class Gammaproteobacteria; order Pseudomonadales; family Pseudomonadaceae; genus Pseudomonas; species Pseudomonas sp. PDM02. The sequence goes on from NZ_JACVBL010000004.1 coordinate 125,062, forward strand.
ATCAAGTTCCTCAAAGAAGAAATGGGCGTCACCAAGATCCGTTTCGACGAAAACTGCGGTATCGGCGTCAAGCCGGTGTCCCTGCAAGGCACCAAGCGTCTGGCGCGCAAGGCTCTGCAGTACGTGGTCGACAACGACCGCGACTCGCTGACTATCGTGCACAAAGGCAACATCATGAAGTTCACCGAAGGTGCCTTCAAGGAATGGGCCTACGAAGTGGCGGCTGAAGAGTTCGGCGCGACCCTGCTCGATGGCGGTCCGTGGATGCAGTTCAAGAACCCGAAAACCGGCAAGAACGTCATCGTCAAGGATGCCATCGCCGACGCCATGCTCCAGCAGATCCTGCTGCGCCCGGCCGAATACGATGTGATCGCGACCCTGAACCTGAACGGCGACTACCTCTCCGACGCCCTGGCGGCGGAAGTGGGCGGTATCGGTATCGCACCGGGTGCCAACCTGTCCGACACCATCGCCATGTTCGAAGCGACCCACGGTACTGCGCCGAAGTACGCCGGCAAGGACCAGGTCAACCCGGGTTCGCTGATTCTTTCCGCCGAGATGATGCTGCGTCATCTGGGCTGGACCGAAGCGGCCGACCTGATCATCAAGGGTACCAACGGCGCGATTTCCGCGAAGACCGTGACCTATGACTTCGAACGTCTGATGGACGGCGCGAAGCTGGTGTCGTCTTCCGGGTTTGGCGATGCACTGATTTCGCACATGTAAGAAAAAGCAGCTGTAAAAAACCGCCCGGCTCGAGTGATCGATCCGGGCGGTTTTTTCTGGCAGGTGTTTTGGTCGCTTCAGCTGGTTACCGATTGGTGCTCAGCAGCGGCCGAAGCAGCATCTTTTGCTGCTTCGACGGCAGAAATCTTCACGGCATGCAGGCCTTTGGGGCCTTGCACAATGTCGAATTTGACGGCTTGCCCGGCCTTGAGGGTTTTGTATCCGTCCATATCAATGGCGGAATAATGGGCAAAGAAATCGATCTCTTTACCGTCCTCGTCCTTCCCTTCGCGGGCGTCGGTGTTGATGAAACCGAATCCCTTGGCATTGTTGAACCATTTCACCTTACCGACAGCCATGCTCATATCCCTCTGCAACAGACTCCATCACTGGAGTATCATCCAGTACATCCGCAGTCGAATCCTGTAAATAAGATTGACTCCGCGGACCTTTTTTACCCACTGTGGGCTCTATTGGTTGTAACACCGTTTTGCCGATAGTCAAGGTGACCCGGCAGTCGGTATTGAAATCGTTCATAACCGTCCCCACTACTGTATTCGCACAACTGACGAACCTTTCTTTCCATGCATGCAATCAGCCAGATTCGACTAACATTCAATCAGGATCGCCCTGATTTACACGACGACGATTCCGCAGGCATTGCTGTTCAGGAGGCCAAGCCTGCTTTACAGGCGCCGCCGATGTACAAGGTGGTTTTGTTTAATGATGACTACACACCGATGGATTTCGTCGTCGAAGTGCTCGAGGTGTTTTTTAACCTGAATCGCGAGCTGGCGACCAAGGTCATGCTGGCCGTCCACACAGAAGGACGGGCAGTATGTGGAGTGTTTACCCGCGACATTGCCGAGACCAAGGCCATGCAGGTCAACCAGTACGCCAGGGAAAGCCAGCATCCGCTACTCTGTGAAATCGAGAAGGACGGTTAATCGCCGACCACTTGGGTATGAGGTGAAGCTATGTTAAACCGCGAGCTCGAAGTCACCCTCAATCTTGCCTTCAAGGAGGCCCGTTCGAAGCGTCATGAATTCATGACCGTCGAACATCTTCTGCTGGCCTTATTGGACAATGAGGCTGCCGCCACCGTTTTGCGTGCCTGCGGCGCCAACCTCGACAAACTCAAGCATGATCTGCAGGAGTTCATCGACTCCACCACGCCGTTGATCCCTATTCATGATGAGGATCGCGAGACCCAACCTACCCTGGGCTTCCAGCGTGTTCTGCAGCGTGCTGTTTTCCACGTACAGAGCTCGGGCAAACGCGAAGTGACTGGCGCCAACGTGCTGGTTGCGATCTTCAGTGAGCAAGAAAGTCAGGCAGTGTTCCTGCTGAAACAGCAGAGCGTTGCACGCATTGATGTCGTCAACTACATCGCACACGGCATTTCCAAAGTGCCGGGGCATGGCGATCACTCTGAAGGTGAGCAAGATATGCAGGACGACGAGGGCGGTGAGTCTTCTTCTTCAGGCAATCCTCTGGATGCTTATGCCAGTAACCTCAACGAACTCGCGCGCCAGGGTCGTATCGATCCGTTGGTAGGTCGTGAGCTCGAAGTCGAGCGTGTCGCGCAGATCCTCGCGCGTCGACGCAAAAACAACCCGCTGTTGGTGGGCGAGGCGGGCGTGGGTAAAACCGCGATTGCCGAAGGCCTGGCCAAGCGTATTGTCGACAACCAGGTACCGGACCTTCTGGCCAACAGCGTGGTGTATTCCCTCGATCTGGGCGCCTTGCTGGCCGGGACCAAATACCGCGGCGATTTCGAGAAACGCTTCAAGGCGTTGCTCAATGAGCTGAAAAAACGTCCGCAGGCGATCCTGTTCATCGACGAAATTCACACCATCATCGGTGCGGGTGCCGCGTCCGGTGGCGTCATGGATGCCTCGAACCTGCTCAAGCCGCTGCTGTCGTCCGGTGACATCCGTTGCATCGGTTCGACCACCTTCCAGGAATTTCGCGGCATCTTCGAGAAGGACCGTGCCCTGGCGCGACGCTTCCAGAAAGTCGATGTATCGGAACCGTCGGTGGAAGACACCATCGGCATCCTGCGTGGCCTGAAAGGGCGTTTCGAGCTCCATCACAATATCGAATACAGTGATGAAGCCCTGCGCGCCGCTGCCGAACTGGCCTCGCGTTACATCAATGACCGGCACATGCCGGACAAGGCCATCGACGTGATCGACGAGGCGGGCGCCTACCAGCGTCTGCAGCCGATCGAGAAACGCGTGAAACGCATCGAAGTGCCTCAGGTCGAGGACATCGTCGCGAAAATCGCGCGGATTCCGCCAAAACACGTCACCAGCTCCGACAAAGAGCTGCTGCGTAACCTTGAGCGTGACCTGAAGCTGACGGTGTTTGGTCAGGATGCCGCAATCGACTCGCTGTCGACTGCGATCAAACTGTCCCGTGCCGGCCTCAAGTCGCCTGACAAGCCTGTCGGTTCGTTCCTGTTCGCAGGCCCGACCGGTGTCGGTAAAACCGAAGCGGCGCGTCAGTTGGCCAAGGCGTTGGGTATCGAGCTGGTTCGTTTCGACATGTCCGAGTACATGGAGCGTCACACCGTATCGCGTCTGATCGGTGCACCTCCTGGCTACGTCGGGTTTGATCAGGGCGGTCTGCTGACCGAAGCCATCACCAAACAGCCTCATTGCGTGCTGTTGCTCGATGAAATCGAGAAGGCGCATCCGGAAGTCTTCAACTTGCTGTTGCAGGTCATGGACCACGGTACGCTGACCGATAACAACGGGCGCAAGGCGGACTTCCGTAACGTGATCGTCATCATGACGACCAACGCCGGTGCCGAAACCGCAGCGCGTGCTTCGATCGGTTTCACCCATCAGGACCACTCGTCCGATGCGATGGAAGTGATCAAGAAGAGCTTCACGCCGGAGTTCCGCAACCGTCTGGACACCATTATCCAGTTTGGTCGCCTCAGTCATGAGGTCATCAAAAGCGTGGTGGACAAGTTCCTTACCGAGCTTCAGGCGCAGTTGGAAGACAAGCGTGTGCAGCTGGAAGTGACCGACGCGGCGCGCAGCTGGCTGGCGGCAGGTGGCTACGACTCGGCAATGGGTGCTCGGCCGATGGCGCGTTTGATTCAGGACAAGATCAAGCGTCCGCTGGCGGAAGAGATTCTCTTTGGCGAGCTGGCTGACCATGGTGGCGTGGTGCATATCGATCTGAAGGACGGCGAGCTGACCTTCGAGTTTGAAACCACGGCTGAAATGGCCTGACGGTTGTTGATCTGTTGTAAAGCGAAAGGCGCCTTCGGGCGCCTTTTTTGTTGTCTGCTTGGTTTGGGTACATTTCCATTCTTGCGGTAACGGCCGCTAATGGTTTCGCCCTTACGGCGAGTCACTTGGAAGAGCCCCAAGTAACCAAGGGCTCTTGCCCCTTTCGTTCGGTGCCTCGCCTAGGCTCGGCATGCCCTCGCTCCGGTCCTGCTCCATGGGCCCGCCGCCATCGGCCATCCCTGGCCGGGGGCGGCTAACCCGGCATCCATGCCGGGTTGCCCACTGCGCAGAACCTCCACTCGGCCTCTCGAGGGGGCGTGTACCTCAAGATCAAAAGCTGAAGGCGAGCTAACGCTCGGCCTGATGAGTGGTGAAAATCAAAATCAAAAGCAAACGCCGATCCCTGTAGGAGCCGGCTTGCTGGCGATAGCGGTGAGTCAGTCGACGCATGTATTGGCTGGACGGACGCCATCGCCAGCAAGCCGGCTCCTACAGGGGGAATGTGCAAACATTCAGAACTGGTGCAGCCACCACAGTGCGCAAGTGTGCGCACGACCGATGAGCCAGGTCGGCTTTCAGGCCGCCTCGGCGGCTGTGGCGGTAGTCGCCCCCTCGAGAGGCCGAGTGGAGGTTCTGCGCAGTGGGCAACCCGGCATGGATGCCGGGTTAGCCGCCCCCGGCCATGGATGGCCGATGGCGGCGTGCCCACGGAGCAGGACCGGAGCGAGGGTATGGCGAGCCTTAGCGAGCCACCGAACGAAAGGGGCAAGAGCGCTTGGTTACTTGGCGCTTCTCCAAGTGACCCGCTGTAAAAGCGGAACCAATATCAGCCATCACCAAAAAAATGGATATACACACCACACCACACCACACCAAATCGCAGACAAACAAAAACGCCCGGCAAAAGCCGGGCGTCTTGTATTGACTTGATTAGCGAGCGCGGTAAGTGATGCGCCCTTTGCTCAAGTCATAGGGCGTCAGCTCGACGCGCACTTTGTCACCGGTAAGAATACGAATGTAGTTCTTGCGCATCTTGCCGGAGATATGCGCGGTTACGACGTGCCCATTTTCCAACTCCACGCGAAACATGGTGTTGGGCAGGGTGTCGACGACAGTGCCTTCCATTTCGAAGCTGTCTTCTTTCGACATGCAGTAAAGCCCTCGGTGTCCAATGAATGGCCCGGTGCAACTGCGCCAGGCAAAAGCGGCGTGCATTGTGCCCGAAAAATGGGGTTTAAGCCAAGGGGTTCTAGTTCAGGATGACCCAGCGCTGATTAATCAACAGTTCGATCGGGCGATATTGGGTCTTGTAGCTCATTTTTTTGCAGTTCTTGATCCAGTATCCGAGGTAGACCGCCTCAAGCCCCAGGCGCTGGGCCTCGGCGATTTGCCAGAGAATCGCATAGCGCCCCAGGCTGCGGCGTTCTTCAGAGGGTTCGTAGAAGGTGTAGACCGCCGACAGACCGTTCGGCAGCAAGTCAGTGACCGCCACCGCCAACAGCTGGCCCTCCAGGCGAAATTCGTAGAAACGCGAAAATGGCAGGTCACGCACCAGGAAGGTCGAGAACTGATCACGACTCGGCGGGTACATGTCGCCATCGGCATGGCGCTGTTCGATGTAGCGCTGATACAGGTCGAAGTATTCTTCGCTGAACTTCGGCTTGGTCGGACGCACCTGCACGTCGGCATTGCGCTTGAAAATGCGTTTCTGCTGACGATTCGGCGAAAATTGCGCTACCGGAATGCGCGCAGGCACGCACGCATTGCAATTCTGGCAATGTGGCCGATAAAGATGATCGCCGCTGCGACGAAAACCCATTTCAGACAGGTCTGCATAGACATGCACATCCATGGGCTGGCTAGGGTCGAGGAACAGCGTTGTGGCCTGCTCCTCGGGCAGATAACTGCAAGAGTGGGGCTGAGTGGCATAAAACTTCAAACGCGCCAACTCGGTCATGATCAACCCTCGGTATAAGCTTTGAATTAAGTGTAAGCCACGCGCGCGAAAGTCGCTCAGCAAACCCAGGTGGCACGGCTGGGTTGGTCCAGATGCTGCGCAAGATAGCGGGCAAACTCGCGACGAGGAATGGCGCGGGCGCCCAGGCTGTGCAAATGATCGGTGGGCATCTGGCAGTCGATCAGCACGAAACCCGAGTCTTTCAGATGTTTGACCAGGGTGGCAAAGCCGAATTTGGAGGCGTTGTCGGCGCGGCTGAACATGGATTCGCCGAAGAACAACTGCCCCATCGCCAGGCCATAGAGCCCGCCGACCAGTTCACCCTGATCCCAGACCTCCACCGAATGCGCGTAGCCCCGCTGGTGCAGCGCCAGGTAGGCGTTCTGCATCGCTTCGGTGATCCAGGTTCCGTCGGCATAATCGCGCGGTGCAGCGCACGCGCGAATGACCGCAGCAAAATCCTGATCAAAGGTCACTTGATAGCGTTGCTGACGCAGCAGCTTGCTGAGGCTGCGCGAAACATGCAGTTCGTCGGGAAACAGCACGGTACGCGGATCCGGCGACCACCAGAGAATCGGCTGGCCTTCCGAAAACCACGGAAAGCAGCCATGGCGATAGGCCTGAATCAGACGATCGGCGGACAGATCGCCGCCCGCAGCCAGCAATCCGTTGGGATCGCGCATGGCTTTTTCCAGCGGCGGGAAGGTCAGGGTGTTGCGTTGTAACCAAGTCAGCATGGCATTCGGGCTTACAGAAGGGGAGGGCAGTGGTGGGCGTTTGGGCCCACCGTGAAGTTTGCCGTCAAACGGCCGGAATGTCGTCGAGGTATTTCTCGGCGTCGAGTGCGGCCATGCAGCCGGCGCCGGCGGAAGTGACGGCCTGGCGATAAACATGGTCGGCCACATCGCCTGCGGCGAACACGCCGGGGATCTCGGTGGCGGTGGCATCGCCTTCGCTGCCGCCTCTGATCAGCAGATAACCGTCACGCATTTTCAGCTGGCCTTCAAACAGTCCGGTATTGGGCTTGTGGCCAATGGCGATGAACACGCCGGCCACCGACAGCTCGCTGGTTTCGCCGCTGTGGCTTTCGCGCAGGCGGGCGCCGGTTACGCCGCTGGCATCGCCCAGCACTTCATCGAGATTCTGGTTCCAGTGCAAACGGATATTACCGTTGGCGGCTTTTTCGAAGAGTTTGTCCTGAAGGATTTTCTCCGAGCGCAACTTGTCGCGTCGGTGGATCAAGTGGACTTCCTTGGCGATGTTAGACAAATACAACGCTTCTTCAACAGCGGTATTGCCGCCACCGACTACGGCGACCACCTGATTGCGGTAGAAGAAGCCGTCGCACGTTGCACAGGCTGAAACCCCTCTGCCGGCGAAGGCCTCTTCCGAGGGCAGGCCCAAGTACTGCGCCGAAGCGCCGGTGGCAATAATCAGTGCGTCGCACGTATAAGTGCCGCCGTCGCCGATAAGTTCGAACGGGCGCTGTTGCAACTTGGCTGTGTGGATGTGGTCGTAAACGATCTCTGTGTCAAAGCGCTCGGCGTGTTTTTGCATGCGTTCCATCAGTACCGGGCCGGTCAGGCCTTCGACGTCACCGGGCCAGTTGTCGACTTCGACGGTGGTGGTGAGCTGGCCACCTGCCTGTATGCCGGTAATGACCACAGGTTTGAGGTTGGCGCGGGCGGCATAAACCGCTGCGCTGTAACCGGCAGGGCCGGAACCCAGAATGATCAGGCGGCAATGCTTGGATTCGCTCATAAAACACCTCATAAGCCTTTGTCACGAAAGAGAATGCGTGCTCAAATTGAATCGCAATCGGTGCGCCGTTAGCTATGCTGATCCATGGCCTGCCAGCATGGCATCGTACGAACAAACCCGTACAATGCGTGCCGGTCACTTGAATATTCAGTGTGCCCCGTGTTTATAAAAACCGGAGTGCAGTGTTAAAAGTAGTCCCAGTTGCGCCGGTTAACTTTTTTACCTGCCTGGATTGGGCAGTTTTTTATAGTCATTCAACAGATGGACGCGCCATAGGCGCAGGAAAAGAAGCGTTTTGAAGAAATCCACCGCAGCACCTAAACCAGCCGTCGTTCCGCTCTGGCGCCAGCATTTGCACTACCGGCTCAAGGAAGGTGCATTGATCGCCATCGGCGGCCTGTGCCTGTTCCTGATGATGGCCTTGTTGACTTACGGCAAGGACGATCCGGGCTGGAGCCATAACAGCAAGATCGACGATGTTCAGAACTTTGGCGGACCGGTCGGCTCCTACAGTGCCGACATCCTGTTCATGGTGCTGGGTTACTTCGCCTACATTTTCCCGCTGTTGCTGGCGGTCAAGACCTACCAGATCTTCCGTCAACGCCACGAGCCGTGGCAGTGGAGCGGCTGGCTGTTTTCCTGGCGCCTGATCGGCCTGGTGTTCCTGGTGCTGTCGGGCGCGGCCCTGGCCCACATCCATTTCCATGCACCGACCGGTCTGCCGGCCGGCGCGGGCGGGGCGTTGGGCGAAAGCCTTGGCGATCTGGCCCGCAATGCGCTGAATATCCAGGGCAGCACCTTGCTGTTCATCGCGTTGTTCCTGTTCGGCCTGACGGTGTTCACCGACCTGTCGTGGTTCAAGGTGATGGACGTTACCGGCAAGATCACCCTCGACCTGTTCGAGGTGTTCCAGGGCGCGGCCAACCGCTGGTGGGCCGCCCGTGTCGAGCGCAAGCAGCTGGTTGCGCAGTTGCGTGAAGTCGATGATCGCGTGCATGAGGTGGTCGCACCGACCGTTACCGACAAGCGCGAGCAAGCCAAGGTCAAGGAGCGCCTGATCGAGCGTGAGCAAGCCCTGAGCAAACACATGTCGGACCGCGAGAAGCAGGTCCCGCCGGTGATTGCCCCCGCGCCGCCGAAACCCGCCGCGCCAAGCCAGCGCGTGGAAAAAGAGAAACAGGCGCCGCTGTTCGTCGACAGCGCCGTCGAAGGCACCTTGCCGCCGATCTCGATTCTCGATCCTGCGGAAAAGAAACAACTCAATTATTCCCCGGAGTCGCTGGCGGCCGTCGGCCACTTGTTGGAAATCAAGCTCAAGGAATTCGGCGTCGAAGTCTCGGTGGATTCGATCCACCCGGGCCCGGTGATTACCCGTTACGAAATCCAGCCTGCCGCCGGGGTCAAGGTCAGCCGCATCGCCAACCTGGCGAAAGACCTGGCGCGTTCCCTGGCCGTGACCAGTGTGCGGGTGGTGGAAGTGATTCCGGGCAAGACCACCGTCGGTATCGAGATTCCCAACGAAGACCGGCAGATCGTGCGCTTCTCCGAAGTGCTGTCGACGCCTGAGTACGACAACTTCAAATCCCCGGTCACCCTGGCCCTGGGTCATGACATCGGCGGCAAGCCGGTCATCACCGACCTCGCCAAAATGCCGCACTTGCTGGTGGCTGGTACTACCGGTTCCGGTAAGTCGGTGGGTGTGAACGCGATGATTCTGTCGATCCTGTTCAAGTCTGGCCCGGAAGACGCCAAGCTGATCATGATCGACCCGAAAATGCTTGAACTGTCGATCTACGAAGGCATTCCGCACCTGCTGTGCCCGGTCGTGACCGACATGAAGGACGCGGCCAACGCCCTGCGCTGGAGCGTGGCGGAGATGGAGCGTCGCTACAAACTGATGGCGAAGATGGGCGTGCGAAACCTGTCCGGCTTCAACGCCAAGGTCAAGGAAGCCCAGGACGCCGGCACGCCGCTGACCGATCCGCTGTACAAGCGCGAAAGCATTCACGACGAAGCGCCGCTGCTGACCAAGCTGCCGACCATTGTCGTGGTGGTCGACGAATTCGCCGACATGATGATGATCGTCGGCAAGAAGGTTGAAGAGCTGATCGCCCGTATCGCCCAGAAGGCCCGTGCCGCCGGTATCCACTTGATCCTCGCGACCCAGCGTCCGTCGGTTGACGTGATCACCGGTCTGATCAAGGCGAACATCCCGACGCGCATGGCGTTCCAGGTGTCGAGCAAGATCGACTCGCGGACCATCATCGACCAGGGTGGTGCCGAGCAGCTGCTGGGCCACGGTGACATGCTCTACATGCCACCGGGCACCAGCCTGCCGATTCGTGTGCATGGCGCGTTCGTTTCCGATGACGAGGTTCACCGGGTGGTGGAAGCCTGGAAACTGCGCGGTGCGCCTGAATACAACGACGACATCCTCGCCGGTGTTGAAGAGGCCGGTAGCGGCTTTGAGAATGGCGGTGGCGGCGGTGATGACGATGCTGAAACCGATGCGCTGTACGACGAAGCGGTGCAGTTCGTGCTGGAAAGCCGTCGCGCGTCCATCTCTGCGGTTCAGCGCAAGCTGAAGATCGGCTACAACCGCGCCGCACGCATGATCGAAGCCATGGAAATGGCCGGGGTCGTGACGTCCATGAACACCAACGGTTCGCGTGAAGTCCTGGCGCCTGGCCCGGTGCGCGACTGATTTGATTTGCAAGGATGGTGCGGTGACGCACCGTCCGAACTCCCACGAATGTTATGAGGACTCCCATGCGTCTTATCCGCATGCTGTTGCTGCCGGTTCTGGCTTTGACCACGCTCTCGGCCCACGCCGATGACAAGGATGTGGCACGTCTGACCCAACTCCTGGAAAAATCCCAGACCCTGACTGCACGCTTCTCGCAGCTGACCCTCGATGGCAGCGGCACCCAGTTGCAGGAAACCGCTGGTGAAATGTCGCTGCAGCGCCCGGGCCTGTTCTACTGGCACACCGATGCGCCGGCGGAGCAAGTCGTGGTTTCCGACGGCAAGAAAGTGACCCTGTGGGACCCGGACCTGGAACAGGCCACCATCAAGACCCTCGATCTGCGTCTGAGCCAGACGCCGGCATTGTTGCTGTCCGGTGACGTGTCCAAGATCAGCCAGAGCTTCGCCATCAGCGCCAAGGAAGCCGGCGGGGTGATTGACTTCACCCTGAAGCCAAAGACCAAGGACACCCTGTTCGACAGCCTGCGCCTGTCGTTCCGCAATGGCCTGGTCAATGACATGCAACTGATCGACAGCGTCGGTCAACGCACCAACATCCTGTTTACCGGCGTGAAGGCCAACGAGCCGATCCCGGCGTCGAAGTTCAAGTTCGACATCCCTAAAGGCGCGGACATCATCCAGGAATAAACCGCAGCCCCTTGTAGGAGTCGGCTTGCTGGCGATGGCGGTTTATCATTCAACAACGATGTTGACTGACCCACCATCGTCGGAACGCCGCCCGCAGCAAGCCGGCTCCTACAGGTATTGCGGTGTTCATAGTGAGGTTTCATAAGCAGTGATGGACCTGTTTCGCAGCGCCCCGATAGCTCAGCCCTTGGCCGCCCGTTTGCGTGCGGCCAATCTGGACGAGTACGTCGGTCAGGAACACGTGCTCGCTCGCGGCAAGCCTTTGCGCGAAGCGCTGGAGCAGGGTGCGCTGCATTCGATGATTTTCTGGGGGCCGCCGGGCGTGGGCAAAACCACCCTGGCACGGTTGCTTGCGGAAGTCTCGGATGCGCACTTCGAAACGGTTTCGGCTGTATTGGCCGGCGTGAAGGAAATCCGCCAGGCGGTGGAAATCGCCAAGCAACAGGCCGGTCAATACGGCAAACGCACCATCCTGTTCGTCGACGAAGTGCACCGCTTCAACAAGTCGCAGCAGGACGCCTTCCTGCCCTACGTCGAAGATGGCACGCTGATTTTCATCGGCGCGACCACGGAAAACCCCTCGTTCGAACTCAATAACGCCTTGCTCTCCCGGGCGCGCGTCTACGTGCTCAAAAGCCTCGACGAAGCGGCGCTGCGCAAACTGGTGCATCGTGCGCTCACCGAAGAGCGTGGCCTGGGCAAACGGCAACTGACCCTCAGCGATGAAGGCTTTCAGATGCTGCTGTCCGCCGCCGATGGCGATGGTCGACGCCTGCTCAACCTGCTGGAAAACGCCTCGGACCTTGCCGAAGACAACAGCGAAATCGGCGTCGATCTGCTGCAAAGCCTGCTCGGCGATACCCGTCGGCGGTTCGACAAGGGCGGCGAAGCGTTTTACGACCAGATTTCCGCGCTGCATAAATCGGTCCGCGGCTCCAATCCGGACGGCGCGTTGTACTGGTTCGCACGGATGATCGATGGCGGTTGCGATCCGCTGTACCTGGCCCGGCGCGTGGTGCGCATGGCCAGCGAAGACATCGGCAACGCCGACCCCCGCGCCTTGAGCCTGTGCCTGGCCGCGTGGGAAGTGCAGGAACGCCTCGGCAGCCCGGAAGGCGAGTTGGCGGTGGCCCAGGCCATCACCTATCTGGCCTGCGCGCCGAAAAGCAACGCGGTGTACATGGGTTTCAAAGCCGCGATGCGCAGCGCCACCGAACACGGTTCGCTGGAAGTGCCGTTGCACCTGCGCAACGCCCCGACCAAGCTGATGAAGCAACTCGGTTATGGCGACGAGTACCGTTATGCCCACGATGAGCCGGATGCCTACGCCGCCGGCGAAGACTACTTCCCCGAAGAGCTTGAGCCGCAACCGTTCTATCAGCCAGTGCCGCGAGGCCTGGAGCTGAAGATCGGCGAGAAGCTCAATCACCTTGCGCAACTTGACCGTTTAAGCCCCCGGCAGCGGAGAAAATAGTGCTTCCATTGATTGTTGCGGTTTCCGTCGGCGGGATCGCTGGCACGCTGTTGCGCTTCGCCACTGGCAACTGGGTCAACGCTAATTGGCCACGGCACTTCTATACCGCGACGCTGGCCGTTAATATCGTCGGCTGTTTGCTGATCGGCGTTCTATACGGTCTGTTTTTGATTCGCCCGGAGGTGCCTTTCGAAGTGCGCGCCGGGCTGATTGTCGGCTTCCTCGGGGGGCTGACGACTTTTTCATCCTTTTCACTGGATACGGTGCGCCTGCTGGAAAGCGGGCAGGTGCCACTAGCCCTGGGCTATGCTGCCATCAGCGTATTCGGCGGGCTGCTCGCCACCTGGGCCGGCCTGTCCTTGACCAAACTTTGATAACGAGAGACCGACATGCTCGATTCCAAACTGTTACGTAGCAACCTTCAGGACGTAGCGGACCGCCTGGCATCCCGTGGCTACACGCTGGATGTTGCGCGCATCGAAGCGCTGGAAGAACAGCGCAAGACCGTCCAGACCCGCACCGAAGCACTGCAGGCTGAACGTAATGCGCGCTCCAAATCCATCGGTCAGGCCAAGCAGCGCGGCGAAGACATCGCGCCGTTGATGGCGGACGTCGAGCGCATGGCCAACGAATTGAGCGCCGGCAAAGTCGAGCTGGACGGGATTCAGACCGATCTGGATTCGATCCTGCTTGGCATCCCGAACCTGCCGCACGAATCTGTGCCAATCGGCGATGACGAAGACGGCAACGTTGAAGTGCGCCGCTGGGGCACCCCGACCGCGTTCGATTTCCCGGTCCAGGACCATGTCGCCCTGGGCGAGAAATTCGGCTGGCTGGACTTCGAAACCGCCGCCAAGCTGTCCGGTGCGCGTTTCGCCTTGCTGCGTGGCCCGATCGCCCGTCTGCACCGCGCCCTGGCGCAGTTCATGATCAACCTGCACACCAGCGAGCACGGTTACGAAGAGGCCTATACGCCTTATCTGGTCCAGGCGCCGGCACTGCAAGGCACCGGTCAATTGCCGAAATTCGAAGAAGACCTGTTCAAGATCGCGCGCGAAGGCGAGGCCGATCTGTACCTGATCCCGACCGCTGAAGTGTCGCTGACCAACATCGTCGCCGGCGAAATCGTCGATTCGAAACTGCTGCCGATCAAGTTCGTCGCCCATACGCCGTGCTTCCGCAGTGAAGCCGGTGCGTCGGGTCGCGATACCCGCGGCATGATTCGCCAGCACCAGTTCGACAAGGTCGAGATGGTCCAGATCGTTGAGCCATCGACCTCGATGGAAGCGCTGGAAGGCCTGACCGCCAACGCCGAGAAAGTCCTGCAATTGCTGGAACTGCCTTATCGCACTCTTGCGCTGTGCACCGGCGACATGGGCTTCAGCGCCGTCAAGACCTACGACCTGGAAGTGTGGATCCCGAGCCAGGACAAATACCGCGAGATTTCGTCGTGCTCCAACTGCGGCGATTTCCAGGCCCGTCGCATGCAAGCGCGTTTCCGCAACCCGGAAACCGGCAAGCCTGAACTGGTTCACACCCTGAACGGTTCCGGTCTGGCGGTCGGTCGTACCCTCGTTGCCGTGCTGGAAAACTACCAGCAGGCCGACGGTTCGATCCGTGTGCCGGACGTGCTGAAACCGTACATGGGTGGCCTCGAGGTCATCGGCTAAATGGACTATCTGCCGCTGTTTCACAACCTTCGCGGCAGTCGTGTGTTGGTCGTCGGTGGGGGGGAAATTGCCTTGCGCAAATCCCGCCTGCTGGCCGAAGCCGGTGCGCTGCTGCGGGTGGTTGCGCCTGAAATCGAACCGCAACTGCGCGAACTCGTTGCCGGCAGCGGTGGCGAGTGCCTGTTGCGTGGCTACGTCGAAGCGGATCTGGACGGCTGCGGGCTGATCATTGCCGCCACCGATGATGAACCGCTGAATGCACAAGTCTCCGCTGATGCTCATCGGCGTTGCGTGCCGGTCAACGTGGTGGATGCGCCAGCCTTGTGCAGCGTGATCTTCCCGGCAATCGTCGACCGTTCGCCACTGATCATCGCGGTTTCCAGTGGCGGCGATGCGCCGGTGCTGGCGCGGTTGATCCGCGCCAAGATCGAAACCTGGATTCCTTCCACCTACGGTCAACTGGCCGGTCTGGCTGCGCGTTTTCGCAGTCAGGTCAAAGGCCTGTTTCCGGATGTACAGCAGCGTCGGGCGTTCTGGGAAGATGTGTTCCAGGGCCCGATTGCCGACCGGCAACTGGCCGGGCAGGGCGCTGAAGCCGAGCGCATGATGCAGGCGAAAATCAGCGGTGAAGCGCCGGTTGCCACGGGTGAGGTGTACCTGGTCGGTGCCGGGCCGGGTGATCCCGACCTGTTGACCTTCCGCGCCTTGCGCCTGATGCAGCAAGCCGATGTGGTGCTGTATGACCGGTTGGTGGCGCCGGCGATTCTCGATTTGTGCCGTCGCGATGCCGAACGGGTCTACGTCGGCAAGCGTCGCGCCGATCACGCCGTGCCGCAGGATCAGATCAACCAGCAACTGGTGGACCTGGCCAAACAGGGCAAGCGCGTGGTGCGGTTGAAGGGCGGTGATCCGTTCATCTTCGGCCGTGGCGGTGAAGAGATCGAAGAACTGGCGGCCCATGGCATCCCGTTCCAGGTGGTGCCGGGCATCACGGCGGCCAGCGGTTGCGCGGCGTACGCCGGGATTCCACTGACCCACCGCGATTACGCGCAGTCGGTGCGATTTGTCACCGGGCACCTGAAGGACGGTTCCACCGATTTGCCGTGGGGTGACCTGGTTGCGCCGGCGCAAACCCTGGTGTTCTACATGGGGCTGGTGGGCTTGCCGATCATTTGCGAGCAGTTGATCAAGCATGGTCGCGCAGCGGATACGCCGGCGGCGTTGATTCAGCAGGGCACCACGGTTAATCAGCGGGTGTTTACCGGCACCCTGGCCGATCTTCCACGATTGGTGGCGGAGCATGAAGTACATGCGCCGACGCTGGTGATTGTTGGGGAAGTGGTGCAGTTGCGCGAGAAACTGGCGTGGTTTGAGGGGGCTCAGGCGCAAGTCTGAAGACCGCGTCGCTTCCTTCGCGGGCAAGCCTCGCTCCTACAGGGAACGTACACATCCCTGTAGGAGCGAGGCTTGCCCGCGAAGGGGGCCTCAAAATCGAAATAGAACCCGGATCAGGCGCTGTTCTTGCGCCAAACCCCTTTCCCGCTCAACCGCGCCCGATCATGCGCCACGGTAAAGTCCTGCTCCGGCCCCTTCGGCACAACCCCGGTCGGGTTAATGGTCTTGTGGCTGCCATAGTAGTGGTTCTTGATGTGCTGAAAATCCACCGTCTCGGCAATCCCCGGCCACTGATAAATCTCGCGCAGCCAGTTCGACAGGTTCGGATAATCGGCAATCCGCCGCAGGTTGCATTTGAAGTGCCCGTGATACACCGCGTCAAAGCGGATCAGCGTGGTAAACAGGCGAATGTCCGCTTCAGTCAGGTATTCGCCCACCAGATAACGATTGGCGTCTAACAGCTGTTCCAGTCGATCCAGTTCCGCAAACAACCCGTCAAACGCCTCTTCATAAGCCGTCTGCGATGTCGCGAACCCGGCACGGTACACGCCGTTGTTCACCGCCGGATAAATCCGCTCATTCAACGCATCGATCTCGCCGCGCAACGGCGCCGGATAGAAATCCAGGTCATTGCCGGTCAAGTCATCGAATGCGCCGTTGAACATGCGGATGATCTCCGCCGATTCATTGTTGACGATGCGATTCTGCTGCTTGTCCCAGAGCACCGGCACGGTGACGCGACCCGTGTAGTCGGCAGTGTCGGCGGTATAGCGCTGGTGCATGAAGTTGAAGTGATCGAGCTTGTCGCCGGTCGAGCCGAAGTGCTTGTCGAAGGTCCAGCCGTTTTCCAGCATCAGCCAACTGACCACCGACACGTCGATCAGGCTTTCAAGGCCTTTGAGTTTGCGCAGGATCAGTGTGCGATGCGCCCACGGACAGGCGAGCGATACGTAGAGGTGATAACGACCCGCTTCGGCGGCAAAGCCACCCACACCGGTCGGGCCGGGCGTGCCGTCGGCCGTCAGCCAGTTTCGACGCTGCGCCTGTTCGCGCTGGAACGCGCCGTCCTTGCTGCTTTCGTACCACTGGTCATGCCAGCGACCTTCGACTAACAAACCCATGTTCAAGACTCCTCAACCGATAAGCGTTGGAGAGGAGTCTATTCCGATAGGTTCGATAAAAAAGCGCAAAGGTTGGGCGCTTATGATCGGTTAAATCGATCTGTCCCGTGCGTCCCAATATTTCTGGGCTGTTTCGAAGGCGATTTCGCGAGGTTGGCCGAGGCCGCGTAGTGCGAGGGCCATTGTCGCAATCAGCGCCATTTGCGGATAACTGTCGACCACGTCGCCACGCCATACGGCTTTCAAATGTTCGGGATCGAGAGAGGCGGGTTTGACATGGCGTTGCGCCGACAGCTGCGGCCATTCCTCATCCCAGCTCTCGCCGCCGGTGGTGCCGTACAAGTGGCTGTCGGTGTCGGGGTTGATCTCGATCTCGCCACCATCGCCCTTGACCACAATCGCGGTGTCGCCGAGCAAGCCGCTGGCATCGCGATGCACCGCCTGGTAGCCGGGGTGGAAAATGCTTTGCAGGCCGCAGCGGGCGTTCAACGGATTGAGAATGCGCGTCAGGGAGTGGATCGGCGAGCGCAGGCCCAAGGTATTGCGCAGGTCGATCATGCGTTGCAGTTGCGGCGCCCAATCCACCAGCGGCATGAACGCCAGGCCGCCTTTATCGAGCGCAGAGCCGACTTGTTGCCAGTTGCGGCACAACGGGATCTTCAGCTCATCCAGCAGTTGCTCGCTGTACAGCCGCCCGGCCGTGTGTGCGCCGCCGCCGTGCATGAAAATCCGCACGCCGTTTTGCGCCAGGCACTTGGCCGCCAGCAGATACCACGGCAGATGGCGTTTCTTGCCGGCGTAGGTCGGCCAATCCAGATCGACATTCAAGGCCGGTGGTTGCAAGCGCTCACGCAGGGCTTCGGTGAAGCCGGCCATTTCCTCGGCGCTTTCTTCCTTGTGCCGCAGCAGCATCAGAAACGCACCGAGCTGAGTGTCTTCGACCTTGTCGTCGAGCACCATGCCCATGGCTTCGCGGGCTTCCTCGCGGGTCAGGTCGCGGGCGCCGCGCTTGCCTTTGCCGAGGATCCGCACGAATTGGGCGAAGGGGTGTTCGGCGGGCGTTTCTAGAGTCAGCACTGGATAATCGGTCATAAGCAATTCGTCGGTTTGGGCAGGCCCGCCAGTTTCGCGGCGAGTTTGGCAGGGGTGCCTTTGAACAGTCGGTTCAGGTGCAGGCTGTTGCCTTTTTCCGGGCCGAGCTTCAACGCTGTGTACTTGATCAGCGGACGTGTCGCCGGGGACAACTGGAACTCGGCGTAGAAGCTGCGCAGCAATTCGAGGATTTCCCAGTGCTCGGGGCTCAACTCGATGTCTTCGGCAGCGGCGAGGGCGCTGGCCACGTCGGCGGACCAGTCACTCAGTTCAACCAGGAAACCGTCCTTGTCCAACTCGATGGCGCGGGCGCCGACCGTCAGTGCATTCATAACCAGCTGTTGACCTTGTCGTAGTGAATCGACAGTTCGACGAAGGCGGGATAGTCGATCGCCTTGGCCGTATCCGGAACCTCCACCGCACGCGCCTGGGCGTCTTCGGCCAACACGAACAGCCTCGGGTTGCCGGCGATCAGGGCGTTGAAGGGCGCGGTGCCCGGTTGCAACGCATACACCGCGTCACCGGTCAGCAGCAGCGCATCGTTCGCGCCGATCAGGCGCAGGCAACTGCTCAGGCGGTCGTCGCCGAACGGGGAATGAGACAACACATGCAAAGTCGACATCAGAGGGTGATCACCTGGTCGTAACGGTCAATAAGGGCGGTGATTTCGCGGGCGGCCAATACCTGGGCGTCCTCCAGCGACAAGCTGTTCGGGGCCAGGCCGCGCTCGGCGGCGCTGTCGCCACAGACGAACAGGTCTTCGACGCCGAACATCGGCAACGCTTGCAGGTTGGCGCTCAAGTCTTTTTGTTGCAGGGCCTTGGCGTCCTGTTTCGGCGCGAGCTGGAACACCCCGTCATCAAGAAACAGCAGGCCGATCGGCAGGTCGAAGGCACCACCGGCCAGCACGATGTCCAGTGCTTCACGTGCGCTCGGCCCGGACCACGGCGCCTGGCGGCTGATAATCAGCAAGGATTTAGGCATGTCACGCACCTCCGAAACAGATCAGTCGGTCGGCGTCCTGCACCGCGTCATGCAACTGACCGAGACCGGACAACTCCCACGGCGCGCCGACGGCGACCGCTTCGCGCTGATAACGCCGGGCCTCTTCGTCGTTCAACACGCCACGACGCAGGGCGGCGGCGATGCAGACGACGCCGTCCAGTTGATGCTCGGCCACAAAGGCGCGCCATTGCTTGGGCAGGTCCAGTTCATCCTGCGGCGTGACCACGCTGGCGGACGCGTTGTAGACGCCATCCTGATAGAAAAACAGCCGGACAATCTCATGTCCGCCGGCCAGCGCAGCCTGGGCGAACAACAAGGCACGGCGCGAGGAGGGCGCATGGGCGGCGGAAAACAGCGCGATGGCGAACTTCATGACGGACTCGATCAGCGAAACTGCGGCCATGATAAAGCTTTCTCGTCGGGGCGGCGAAGGGCGTTTTCCTTGAGACCGAGTCGACCCCATCGCCGGCAAGCCGGTCTCGCTCCCACAGGGTTCGGTGGTCCGCTCCAAAATTGTGCTCGACGCAAATCCCTTGTGGGAGCGAGACCGGCTTGCCGGCGATGAGGCCCGAACAGTCAATGCAGGTTCAACGCGGCATATACCCCAACTGCCAACGCCGTGGAATCCTCAACGACAGCACTCCAAGCGCCCCCGCCAGCAACCCGCTGACAAACAACGCCCTGAGTCCAAGATGATGCTCCAGCACAGCCCCCAGCACCGCGCCGGCAAACATTCCGGTCCAGGGAATCAACTGCACCCGCCAGCCATTGCGCCGCTCGCCAAGCATCCAGCGTCCCAGCCCGCGACCGAAGCGCGACAGGGCGCCCGTCACGTAAGTCAGCCCCACCGGCAGGCCATTCACTTCTTCGACGGCGGCATTGAGCATGCCCATCGCGATGATCGCCGCCAGCAGCGCCGGCAATTGTTCGTCATAAGGCCAGGCCGCTGCCGCACACAGCAACATGGCGATGCACAGCAGCAAGGGCAGCGCGCGGCGTCCACCGACACGGCTGACGACAATGCCCAAGGCGTTGCCGAGGATGAACGTGGCCACGAGCAACAGCAGGCGCAGGGTCAGGCCCATGTCGCCGTCGCTGATCGCCACGGCGAGGCGGGTGGTGTTGCCGCTCATGAAGGAGACGAAATCGCCGCTGGCCATGAAGCCGATAGCGTCGGTCATGCCGGCGAGTACCGAGAGTGCGGCCACCAGCGACAGGCCGATGCGGCCGCGCCATTTCTGAGTGTGCAGATGCCCCGGACTGGCGCGGGTCGTGGAGGACGAAGGCAGCATCGGTGGCGGGATCCTTGTGCGGCGACGGTTATGGGATCAGACCATATAACTCGCAATACTCCAGCCAGTCCATCCCCGCCATCTCGGCCACTTCCCGGTGTACGTTCAGGCGTTGAGCTTCGTAGTCCTCCGGTGTCGCGGCGGTCAGTTGCAGGGTCAGCTCCCAGGCAAACAACCCCAGGCGTTCGGCCTCGGCTTCGAACGCTTCATGCAAGCGCTCATCGCGAAACTGCGCCGCGGTTTCGCCTTTGGCCTGAGCCAGCAGCGGGTTGAGGTTGTCGAGTTCGTGGCGCAGTTCAGGTCGCTCATCGAGAAACTTCTGCAGCGCCTGCTCGTGTTGCTGTTCGGTTGCCGCCATGGTCGCTCCTTGAGAATGGGTTACACGGACTGCTTCTTGCTGGCCTTGGCCGCTGCGGCCAGGCATTCGAGGGCAAACTGCTCGCAGTAGGTCATCTGGATCGGCGTGGTTTCGCCCTTGACGGTACGTTCGCCGTCGAGGATGTAACGGATCCGCTTGTCGGTGACGCCGATTCGCTTGGCGATCCAGGAAGGCGTCTGGCCGATCTGGCTGATCAGCTTGTCGGCATATTCAGCGGTCGGTTTGTAGAATTCGGCGTTGGGTGTCATGGACGTTCCAAAAAAATGAGCCCGAAAACAGGGGCGATGCAGCGGTTGGCGCGACAGGGTGCGCGAATCGTTGCGCGGTGTCGCGGTATAAATGAAGTAAAGCAGAACGATACGCCGGCCCACGGTGATACAGTCCGCTTTTTCTTGATGAGCACACGCAATGCGAATTCTGATGGTGGCGCTGGCCGCAACGTTGCTGGCGGGATGCGCCGGTTCGGTGATGAACGATGCCCGCACGGGCACCCCGTACAAAACCCTGACTTCGGACAAGCCGGAAAAAGTCGTCGCCCAGTGCGTGCAGTTCGCCTGGCAGGACGAGGCGGTATTCGGCGTCGATGCGGGCGCGTATTTGCAGCCGGGCAAGAAGGGCGGGTCTACCGTTTACACGCGTTCGGCGGAGTCCTTTGTGGACGTGACCACCGATGCGTCAGGGACGGCGTTGAGTTACTACGCGCAGCATGACGACTTTGTCGCCAAGCGCCGTTTGGCGGCGCTGGCTACCTGCCTCTGATCTTTTGAACACCGCAATCCCCCTTTGTAGGAGCCGGCTTGCTGGCGATGGTGTGTCAGCTACAGATATGTCGACTGACACACCATCGCCAGCAAGCCGGCTCCTACAGGGTTGTGTGTAGTCAGTCAGAGGCGCTTCTGGAAAAAGAAGCGCTTGTGCCCCGGCGGGTAGTCAACGATCTGCCCCAACTCGCTGAACCCAAGCTTCTTGTAGAACTCCGGCGCCTGAAAGTCGAAGGTGTCCAGCCAGATCCCGATGCATTCCTTCTCCCGCGCCAGGTCTTCGGCCATCTGCATCAGTCTGGAACCGATGCCTTGTCCCCGGCCCTGTTCCGGCACCGACAGCAATTCGATAAACAACCATTGATAGAAAAACCGGCCGTACAGCCCGCCGAGAATCTCGCCCTGGTCATCGCGTACCAGCAGGGCCAGCGGTTGCGCTTTGCCGTCCCCCGCTTGGGCGACGTTGTAGGCCCGCAACGGTGCGAGGATCGCCTCGCGATCTTCCGGTGTCGGGTTGTGCGACTGTTCGATGCTGAGTGTCATCGGCTACATCCTTATGGCAGTGATGCACGAGCGTATCCGGGTCGCGACGATTGTTCTATCCCTCGTTATTCAGAGGAACCGTCGCCAGCGCGCAGATGTCTAGCCTTTACAGCGTCATTCCAGAACGCGGCCGATGAGGATTGCCAATGAACATTTTCGAAGCCTTGCGCGAAAGCCACGACCGCCAACGCACCTACGCCGTCGCATTGGTCAAGACCAGCGGCGACACCCCGGAGCGCGTTGAAGCCTACAAGCAGCTCAAGTCCGAACTCCAGGCACACGAAACCGCAGAAGAGCGGCATTTTTATATCCCGCTGATGGAGTTCGACAACGGTGTCGACCTCAGTCGCCACGCGATTTCGGAACATCACGAGATGGACGAAATGATGGAAGAACTCGACGAGACCGAGATGTCCAGCCCGGCCTGGCTGGTGACCGCGAAGAAGCTCTCCGAGAAGGTCCATCACCATCTGGAGGAGGAAGAGCAGAAGTTCTTCCAGATGGCCGGCAAGCTGCTCGACGACCAGCAGAAAGAAACGCTCGCCAGGCAATACGAGAGGGAATACAAGGCTCAACTTTCGTGAGGGCCTTCGTCTAAGATGGGCGTTTTCTGACGAAATAAGGATGCGTTGTCATGCCGAACACAGCCGAACGGGTCAACATCGTCGAGTCCCAGGTGTTGTCCCACGACTGGTATCTGCTGAAGAAAATCACCTTCGATTACCAGCGCAACAACGGCGAATGGCAACGCCAGACCCGCGAGGTCTACGACCGTGGCAATGGCGCGGCGATTCTGCTGTTCAACCGAGAGAAGAAAACTGTCGTACTGACCCGGCAATTCCGCTTGCCGGTGTTCGTCAATGGTCATGACGGTCTGTTGATCGAGGTGGCTGCGGGATTGCTCGAAGGCGCCGCGCCAGAAGAACGCATCCGCGATGAAGCGGAGGAAGAAACCGGTTATCGCGTGCACCATGTGCAGAAGGTGTTCGAGGCCTACATGAGCCCCGGCTCGGTGACTGAGAAACTGCATTTTTTCATCGCCGAATACGATGCTTCATCGAAAGTCGGCGAGGGCGGCGGGCTCGAAGAAGAGACCGAAGAACTGGAAGTGCTGGAGTGGCCGTTCAATGAGGCGCTGGAAGCGTTTTATCGCGGAGAGATCTGCGACGCGAAGACCATCATGCTGCTGCAGTACGCCGCCATGAAAAATATGTTCACCTGAGCACGCAATCCCCTGTAGGAGCGAAGCTTGCTCGCGAAGGTGTGTCAGGCGACAGCACCGTTGCTGGCACACCTTCGCGAGCAAGCTTCGCTCCTACATAAAGCAAGGTCAAAAGCCTTCCAGTCGCCCGGTCCCACCCCATTGGCCGCCTTCCAGGGTCAGCAATAATTCCTTCGCCTCAAGCCCACCTGCAAACCCGGTCAATTTCCCCGACGCGCCGATCACCCGATGGCACGGCGCAATAATCGAGATCGGGTTCTTGCCATTCGCCGCGCCCACTGCACGCACTGCGCTCGGGTTGCCGATCTGCTCGGCAATCTGGCTATAGCTGCGCGTTTCGCCGAACGGAATGGTCAGCAGGGCCTGCCACACCTTTTTCTGAAAGTCCGTACCGGCGAAATCCAGTTCCAGGTCGAAGCGGTTTCGTGTGCCGGCGAAGTATTCCTGCAACTGTTGAACCGCGCGCACCAGGACCGGGTTGTCCGCCGCCTGACTCATCGGCCCGAGCCGTACGCGATTTGGTTTGTCGTTTTCCCAGAGGATGGCCGCCAGTCTCGAACCGTTCGCAACCAGCTTCAACTCGCCGACCGGCGACGCCATGGTGGTGAAGGTGTAACTCATGCGGGCGGACTCCGAAAACAGGTGAGCAGGCGGCAAGCATACTGCCTCGACGGAGAGGCGCAATACGCAATCCCGACCATACTGCGTACTGCTCTTGAAACGTTTTCTCTGTTTTTTTACCGACCCTAAAAACAAAAAGAGACCGACTCATGAAGTTCGAACCTTTTGCCAAATCGCTCATCGCGACTTCATTGGCACTCAGTTGCCTGGCGGCTCACGCCGCTTCCGTCGCTCCCGTCGCCGCCGAAAACGGCATGGTGGTCACGGCCCAGCACCTGGCCAGTCATGTGGGCGTCGATGTGCTCAAGAACGGTGGTAACGCCGTCGATGCCGCCGTCGCGGTCGGGTATGCGCTGGCGGTGGTGTATCCCGCGGCAGGTAACCTGGGCGGCGGTGGTTTCATGACCATCCAACTGGCGGATGGGCGCAAGACCTTCCTCGACTTCCGCGAAAAAGCCCCGCTGGCTGCCACTGCCGACATGTACCTCGACAAAGAGGGCAACGTCGTCCCGGACCTCAGCACCCGTGGTCATCTGGCTGTCGGCGTGCCTGGCACCGTGTCCGGCATGG
Organism: Pseudomonas sp. PDM02; assembly: GCF_014852285.1. NCBI lineage: Bacteria > Pseudomonadati > Pseudomonadota > Gammaproteobacteria > Pseudomonadales > Pseudomonadaceae > Pseudomonas > Pseudomonas sp. PDM02. The sequence goes on from NZ_JACVBL010000004.1 coordinate 149,292, forward strand.
AACTGGCGCTGAAAACCTACGGCACCAAACCGCGCAAGGAAGTGATCGCCCCGGCGATCAAACTCGCTGAAGACGGTTTTGTGCTGGAGCAGGGCGATGTCGATTTGCTGGAGTCCGCCACCGACGTCTTCAAAAAGGACATGAAAGATTCCGGCTCGATCTTCCTGAGCAACGGCGAGCCGATGCAGGTCGGCCAGAAACTGGTGCAAAAAGACCTGGGCAAAACCCTGCGGGAAATCTCCGAGAAGGGCGCCGACGGTTTCTATAAGGGCTGGGTCGCTGACGCGATCGTCACCTCCAGTCAGGCCAACAAAGGCATCATCACCCAGGCCGACCTCGACAAATACAAGACCCGCGAACTGGCCCCCATCGAGTGCGATTACCGTGGCTACCACGTGGTCTCGGCACCACCGCCAAGCTCCGGCGGCGTAGTGATCTGCGAGATCATGAACATCCTCGACGGCTACCCGATGAAAGACCTGGGTTACCGCTCGGCGCAGGGTATGCATTACCAGATCGAAGCCATGCGCCACGCGTATGTCGACCGTAACAGCTACCTCGGCGACCCGGACTTCGTGAAAAATCCGATCGCCCATTTACTGGATAAAAACTACGCGAGCAAAATCCGCGCGGCCATCAATCCGCAAAAGGCCGGCGTGTCCCGCGAGCTCAAACCCGGCGTCGCGCCGCACGAAGGCAGCAACACCACCCATTACTCCATCGTCGATAAATGGGGCAACGCGGTGTCGGTGACCTACACCTTGAACGACTGGTTCGGCGCCGGGGTCATGGCCAGCAAAACCGGGGTCATCCTCAACGACGAGATGGACGACTTCACCTCGAAAATCGGCGTGCCGAACATGTACGGTCTGGTGCAAGGGGAGGCCAACGCCATCGCGCCGGGCAAGGCGCCGCTGTCGTCCATGAGCCCGACCATCGTCACCAAGGACGGCAAAGTCGTGATGGTCGTCGGCACCCCTGGCGGCAGCCGCATCATCACCGCGACCTTGCTGACCATTCTCAATGTGATCGACTACGGCATGAACATTCAGGAGGCGGTGGATGCGCCGCGTTTCCACCAGCAATGGTTGCCGGAAGAGACCAACCTGGAGGCGTTCACCACCAGCCCGGACACGGTGAAACTGCTTGAAAGCTGGGGCCACAAGTTTGCCGGGCCGCAGGATGCTAACCATATCGCGGCGATCCTGGTCGGCGCGCCGTCGCTGGAAGGTAAACCGGTGGGCAAAAACCGTTTCTACGGAGCGAACGATCCGCGTCGTAACACCGGGTTGTCTCTCGGTTATTGAGGGTTGTGTTTGGAGGGGGACGGATTTAGTTTCTGTCCCCAGATCCAACGACAGATCAAGGATGGAACCATGACCACCGCAATGTTGATCATCGATGTTCAGCGAGCACTTTGCACGGGCGAGTACGAGTGCTTCGAAATCTCACGTGTCATCGACACCATTAACGGGCTCAGCACCCGTGCCCGAAAGGCCGGCATTCCGGTGGTGCTGATCCAGCATGAGGAAGACGGCAGTCCGCTGGCGTATAACGCTGACGGCTGGCAACTGGCCGAAGGGCTGGAAACCTCGCCCAAGGATTGGCACGTACGCAAGACCACACCGGATTCGTTCTACCAGACCAACCTGCAAAAGCTGCTGCCGGTGCAGGATTTCGAACGCCTGGTCATCTGCGGTTTGCAAACCGACTATTGCGTCAACGCCACAGTGCGTCAGGCGCTGCAACTGGGGTACGACGTGGTGCTGGCGGCTGACGCTCACTCCACGGTCGACAACGGCAACATCCCCGCCGAAGACATCATCGCCGAGCACAACAAGGACCTGGCGCATTTGACCGGTTCAGTGGCACGGATCGACGTGATACCCGCCGCCGACATCACCTTCTAGCACCCATGATGATGGGCTCCCCCCCAACCCTGTAGGAGCCGGCTTGCTGGCGATGGCGATTTCACGGACGCCATCGCCGGCAAGCCGGCTCCTACGGATCGCGGGATGTCCGGGATTGAGGGTTCACCCAAAACCTGTAGGAGCCCGGCTTGCTGGCGATGGCGATTTCATGGACGCCTTCGCCGGCAAGCCTGGCTCCTACGGATTCGGGGGTGTTGGGGGTTGTAGGTTCACGCCACACCTGTAGGAGCCCGGCTTGCTGGCGATGGCGATTTCACGGACGCCATCGCCAGCAAGCCGGCTCCTACGGATTCGGGGGTGTTGGGGAATTTAGGTTCACGCCACACCTGTAGGAGCCCGGCTTGCTGGCGATGGCGATTTCCCGGATGCCATCGCCAGCAAGCTGGCTCCTACGGATTCGGGGGTGTTGGGGATTGTAGGTTCACGCCACACCTGTAGGAGCCGGCTTGCCGGCGATGGCGATTTCATGGACGCCTTCACCGGCAAGCCTGGCTCCTACGGATCGGGGGGCGTCCCCATCGATTTTTCCCGGTCGAAAACCTGCAACCGCTGCACCAACGCCTGAAAGCGTTCCGACGCCACCCAGACCGGATCCGCGTCGTCCACCAGCAGCATGATCCCCAGGTAATGTTCCAGATGCAGCGTAATGAGCTGCCCCTCGACCTCCAGGTCCCAATAACGCTGATCCAGCCCGCTGGCCTGTACGACCCACGTCCCGTCGAGACTTTGCTGCAATTCATCGGCAATCCGGTCGAACAGCGCCCGGTCGGATGTATCGGACAGGTAGATCGTGGGGGTGGGTTCGCTCATGTTGGCCTCCGGAAAGTCCCGCGACTTTACGTCAGCCGCAAAGCCTGTGGCGAGGAAGCAGATCCAATCTCTGAGTGGGGGGATGTGCAGAGGCTTGAACTCAATCTACACTTAAGAACCGTTCTCTGTTGCGGTTAAATTCCAATACCTTTTCTTTGAGGGAGGCAAGCTCCTGGTGGATGCCCTTGTGCTGCTTTTTAACGGCCTGACCGAGTGGGTGATCGAGCCCGTCACTCGCCAGTTCCTGGGCCTTTTCGATCTGAATGGGCGCATGGGTGTACTGTTTCTGTTCTCGTCTTACAGCATCGCTTACGCCCTGTTCCGGTTCAGGAAACATCGAGGTCTCACCGACGCGCAGTCGTTCGGGCAGTTCATCGGCGGGCGTCGGGTGTATTTCCATCGTTCGGCGTTGCTCGATTACCGCTACTACTTCGTGCGGGCGATTCTGAAAGTGGCGTTAGTGTTGCCGATTGTCGGTCTGGTGGACCCGCTCGTCCTGCGCTCCGGAGACTACATCGCCTTTTTCACCAACCTCTGGGGCGCGCGGGTGCAAGTGGAGCAGAATCTTTCACTGTCCTTGCTCTACGGGCTGGGCGTTTTCCTGGTGAAAGACTTCATGGCCTACTGGGCGCACCGCGCCTTCCATTCCAAATGGTTGTGGGCATTCCACAAAGTCCACCATTCGGCGCCGGTGCTGGTTCCAGCGACCGCCAGCCGGGTTCATTTCGTGGAAAAGATTGTCGAAAAGCTCTCGACGATCATCGGCATCGGCGCCTATGCCGGCGTCTTCTGGTACGCCTGCGGCGGCGAGATCAGCCGCTATACTTTGTTCGGCGTGACCTGGCTGGTGTTCATCCTCAACGGGCTGGTGGGAAACCTGCGTCACAGTCATGTCTGGCTGTCGTTCGGCCCGGTGTTCGAACATGTGCTGAACAGCCCGGCCCAGCACCAGATTCATCACAGCGACGCGCCGCACCATTTCAACAAGAACTTCAGTATCAACCTGTCCTTGTGGGACTGGATGTTCGGCACGCTGTACGTCACCACGTCGAAACCCGAAGCCCTGCGGTTCGGCACCGGTGATCAGGATTCTGAGCGTTACCTGACGGTTTACAGCCTGATCGTCACGCCGTTTGTGGACATTGCCCGCAAGATCCGTTCGACCAAACGACCTGATCGTTCGCGGGCGCCCTTGCGAACAATCCAGAATGCGTTAGCAGAAGTGGAGGTGAGACATGACAACTGATTCCGCAGAAAAAGAGTCTGTCAAAGAAGCCGTCAAACTTTATGTCGAGGGTATGGTCTTCGCTGACGAAGCCTCGTTGCGAAAAGCATTTCATCCGTCTTGTCGCATCATCGGTCACTTCCAAAAAGCGCTTGAATGGCTGTCCCTTGATGAGTTTGTCGACGCGATCAAAACCGAAGGCCCGGCGGCAAAAGAGGTGAAGCCTTTTTGGGAAGTGATTGACCTGGACATAACAGGCGACGCCGCCGCCGTAAAAATCATCGATGATTATGCGGGGATGAGGTTTACCGATTACCTGTCGCTACTGAAGATCGATGATCGCTGGGTCATCATCAACAAGCTGTACTACTACCATGAGTCGTGAACCGCACGGAGACCATTGAGATGGATGTTCAGGTACATCGCGCCGACGCAACGCACATCGATCAAGTCGCCAGCCTCTTCGACGCCTATCGGGGGTTCTATGGCCAGCCCTCGAACCTGAATCAGTCCCGCCACTTTATCGCCGAGCGCATTGCCCGGGATGAGTCCGTGATCTTCTTCGCCCGGGACACCGACGGCGAAGCACTGGGTTTTGTCCAGTTGTTCCCGACTTTTTCGTCTATCGACGCGCATCGCACCTGGCTGCTCGGTGACCTGTTCACTGCGCCTGCCGCCCGAGGGCGCGGGGTCGCAACGCGGCTGATGAACACCGCGCGCGACTTCGCGGTGTTGAGCGGCGCCAAAGGCCTGGTGCTGGAAACCGCCACGGACAATCACGGTGCGCAGCGGTTGTATGAAGCCTTGGGCTATGTGCGCGATACGGGTTACTACACCTATTGCCTGGATTTGAAGCAGGGCTGACCGATCACCGTTCCGGCAGGTTCCAGCGCTCGCGAACGTGCTCGTATTGCGCCTCGGGCATTTGCACCAGCAGGGGAGACTGCTGCGGATCGAGCCAGTCGAACAATCGGCTGATGTCCGCCTGATCCATGGCTGTGCAACCCGCCGTCGGCGATGTCGGGCTACGCCAGATGTGGAAAAAGATGCACGAGCCCGAGGCGGGGGACGCGGGTGTGTTGTGCTCGATGACAATGCCTTTTCGATAGCCTTCTTCGCTGCGCATGCGTTCGGAACTGCTCCAGTCCTTGGGCATCGCCGCGCCGTCGACCAGGGTGTTGTAGTGTCCGGAATGGCTGTCGTCCACGCATTCGGTGGTCGCTGTCAGGGCGAGGTAGGGCAGTTTCGTGTCGGCGCTGGTCTCGTAACCGAACGCTGTTCCCAGCTTGAAAATCCCGGCCGGCGCTTTTCCATCGCCTTCGTGTTTGACGGGTTCTGCGCCTGGCTCAACGTTGTCCAAGCCTTTGCCCCAGGCCATGCCGTTTTTGCCGACCACCACCGCAAACGCCTCGCCATATTTGCGGAAGGTGTTCCCGTCGCGTTCATAGCGCTGGGCGCTGCCTTGCAGGTCATCCCAGTTTTTTGTGGTGACCACAATCAGTTGATGGCTGGCGTCGAGTGCGGCATTGGCGTCGAGCGGCGTGATGGGGAAATCCATCACGTTGTTCGGTGCCTGTGCGCTGCCATAAGTGAAGTGCCACCATTCTTTCGAGTACCCGGAGAAGCCTTCTTTTGCCATGGCGCTGCGGAGCCGCTGGCGATTGTCCTGCGCGGTCGCATTGATCGTCGGGTTGGCGGTATGCGCCCGCTCATCGAAGCAATCGAAGCCGGTGCCCATGTCGAGTGCGCCGTCATGCCAGCGCTGATCGTAGGGGGCGGTGCAATCGACCTGTGTGGCCGAGGGCGTCCAGGCGCTGGCGGGCAACGCCTTGGGCCCGGTGAGGGTCAGGTCCACGGTCGAGCCTCTGGAGTGATTCGACACCCGCGCCACATACCCCAGGCGCCAGAAGTCCTGCTTGTCCACGCGCGGGTAGAACTCGGCCTTGCGTGGGTCGCCCGGCTCGGTGGCAAAGCGGCCCATATCGGCCACCGCCCGTTTCGGGCGATAACAATCAAACACCTTCAAACCGTAGCCTTGCGCACGCAACGACGCTTGTACCCGGGCGAGCGCCCTGGCGGCGTCCAGCGTCAACAGGCATTCGGCGGCGGCATAACCGTCGAGTGGGTGACCGGTGAAGTTGTGGGGGCTGGCGTAGCGAATGTCTTGCTCGATGCTCGGATCAATCGCGCGCAGATAGACCATGTGCCCGGGCCGTGGCTCGGCACTGGACATGCCCGCTATGACGCTGCCCAGCAACAGCAGCGATTGCAGCCAGGGGCGGGCGAAGGTGCGAAGAGGGCGCATGCGATGTCTCCAGGATGCCGGGTACGCAATGAACGGGGGAAAGGTAGCAGACTGAGGTGAGGGGGACTAACCTCAGTCTGCATTTCCGGATCACGACGTTAACCTCGTACAGATCATGCGGAGCATAAATCCAAGATGCAGGATCATCGCCCAAATCCGACGCTTAATCTGGAGTATTGTGCCGATCGCCCGATATTCATGGACTTCTTGCAACAGGCGCAGCGCTCGCCTGACGCCATTGCGGTCGTCTCTCACGACGCGACGTGCAGTTATCGTCAGCTTGAACAGATAAGCCATGGTATTGCGTCCTTCCTGAAGGTCAATGGCGCGACCGAATCCGACCGGGTGGTTATTGTTTCCAATCGCTGTGCGGGGTTGGTCTATGCAATGCTCGGCGCCTTGCGTGCCGGGTCGACGTTCACCGTTGCCGATGTTGCGTATCCACCTGCGCGCATCGGACAAATCATCCGAATGCTAAAGCCTTCCTTTGTCCTGCTTTGCGGTGGGGCCACCGTCGATCTCGATTCCGAACACCTGGAGGCCGGGCGTTCGGCTCCACGGATCGTCAGCATTGCGGAAAATCCCGCCGACTCATTGCGTGAGTTCGCCTTTCACCAACATGCCTTGCCGCAAGTCGACCCTGCACAGCCGGCCTATATCACCTTCACATCGGGCAGCACCGGCGAACCGAAGGGCATCGTGGCCACTCATGCGCCGTTGGTGCATTTCATTGAGTGGCATACCCAGCGCCATTCCTTGTCAAAAGACGACAGCTTTTCGCTGCTGTCCGGGCTGGGGCATGACCCTGTGTACCGGGATGTATTTACCCCGCTGTCGATTGGCGCAAAAGTTATCGTTCCCGCACAGTCGACCGTCATAGACCCTGTGGCATTGGCGGCGTGGATACAAAAAAATGCCATTTCGATTATTCATCTGACGCCGCCGTTGGGAAGGCTGATAGGAACCGGCGCAACACTTCAGGGTGCAAGATTCAACGCGCTTCGATACTTGTTCTGGGGTGGCGATGCATTAGGCATTTCGCTGTTCGAGCAAATGTGCGTGATCGCCCCCAATGCCGTCAGTGTCAATTTTTACGGTACGACGGAAACGCCTCAGGCAATGGCGTACCACCACGTCGACCCTGAAGCCGACAATTCCAGGATTCCACTGGGTAGAGGCATTAAAAACGCGCAATTGCTGGTCGTGAATGACACCCGTCAATTGGTGCATGAAGGTGAGGTCGGAGAAATCCTGATACGCAGCCCTTACTTGGCGCAGGGTTACTGGGAGGACATCGCGCAAACCCGGGAAAAGTTTGTGGTGAATCCGTTTACCAATGTCGAGAGCGACATTTGTTATAGAACCGGCGACCTTGGGACTTATCTTTCAGATGGCAGAGTCAGCTTTCTGGGGCGGGGCGATAGTCAGGTCAAGATTCGCGGACATCGTATTGAGCTGGCTGAAATCGAAGGCGCACTTTCGAAACATCCGCTGATCAAGCAGTGCGTTGTGCTTGCCGTCAATGACAACGCGCAGGTCAGGCTGGTGGCCTATTGCGTTTCAATCAACGCTGTTTCAACGGGTGAACTGCGTGAGCACCTCAACACTCGGCTCCCGGAATACATGGTGCCGGCGTTGTTCGTCTTTCTGGATGCGATTCCACTGACGCCGAACGGAAAGATCGATAGGCGGGCGCTGCCGCGGATAGCTGCCAACACAGAGGCGGCGTCCAACCATTCCGATCGGGATCTATCGCCGCTTGCGTTAAAACTGACGCAGGCTTGGGCCGAAATACTCCAGGTCCCGCGCATCGACGCAAACCTGACGTTTGTCGAGCTGGGTGGGGATTCGCTGTCGTTCGTTCAGGCCTCAATGGTGCTTGAAGAACTGATCGGCCATCTGCCCGATCAATGGGAAATGACACCGGTACATGAACTGTGTGGGTTGGCCGGTAAAACCAGCAGTTCAAAGCTGTCCATCAGGGCAATGGAAGTCCCTGTCCTTTTACGTGTTATCTCGATAATCCTGATTGTCATTGGGCATCTTCATCTGTTCTCGACCTGGTCAGTGGTAGGGGAGACGACGGTATTGTTTCTGATCTCGGGCATCAGCCTGGCGAGGTTCCAGTTTCAAGCCATCAATGAACGCGGCAATGTGCGTACGCTGGTCAGGTCAGTGGTCTTTATTGCGGTGCCGACCATCCTTTACACACTTTTGAATCAGATACTGTTCGACCAGGTTCATTGGCAAACGATGTTGCTGATCTCCAACTGGTTTCCACCGACGATGATGGGCGGCTTTGCCTACTGGTATGTTGAAGTGCTCTTGCAGATGATTGTCATCATCGGGTTTGTTCTGTCGTTCGAGCGTGTCAGGAACATCATTGTTGCGAACCCGTTTCGCTGCCTTGTTCTGGCGGCATGTGCATTGGCCGTGGCCGACATTGTGATCAGTGCGTTTCTGTTTGACGCGTCACCGCTCTATAACCGCGTGCCACAGCACTACCTTGCGGTCATGGTGCTTGGAATGGCCGTTCACTATGCTCATTCAAGTGCCCAGAAGTGGATCGTCAGTGCGGTTGCTGTGGTTGTGATGGGTGGGGAGGATCTTCTGGCAATCTTCGGGACGGGGGCGCAGGAAGTTGCGAAGGATTATGTTGATATCGCCATCCCTGCAGTTCTCTCTCTGATTTGGGTCAAGTCAATTCCGGTGCCAGGTCTCATCGCCCGGGGGCTTGCGCTAGTTGCATCGTCAACGCTGTTTATTTATCTGACGCATTTTCAATTCCAGTCCCTGGCCCGGCATATTGTTGACCTGCCTGTGTTCGCGGTGGTCTTTGCCGTCGTAGGTGGCATCGGGGTCGCGTATGGGTGGAACAAAGTTGTTCGATTCGTTTTGGTGCGCTGGAGTGGCGCAGGCAAGAAGAGCGGTTCGGATACGGTTGAGCGTGTGGCTTGATGGTGAGCTTTGTCTATTGGATGGGGGGTATATCCGTTGCTGCGGTGATGGCGGCTAATGGTTTCGCCCTTACGGCGAGTCACTTTGGAAAAGCCCCAAAGTAACCAAAGGGCTCTTGCCCCTTTCGTTCGGTGCCTCGCTGTGGCTCGGCATGCCCTCGCTCCGGTCCTGCTCCGTGGGCCCGCCGCCATCGGCCATCCATGGCCGGGGGCGGCTAACCCGGCATCCATGCCGGGTTGCCCACTGCGCAGAACCTGCGCTCGGCCTCTCGAGGGGGCGCTCAGATCAAAAGCGGAAGGCGAGCTAACGCTCGGCCTGATGAGTGGTGAAAAGCAAAAGCGTATGGGGTTCCCTGTAGGAGCCGGCTTGCCGGCGAAAAACGTCTGGGCGACGCGTTCATTCAGACAGCCCGCGTTATCGTTGACGTCCATCGCCAGCAAGCTGGCTCCTACAATTTTGAATCGTGTGAACCCGATCCCGTGTAGGAGCCGGCTTGCTGGCGATGGCGGTGGGTCAGCGACACATGTATCGCCTGAACGGACGCTATCGCCAGCAAGCCGGCTCCTACAGGGGGATGCGTGCGATCAAAGAGCCACGTCGGCTGGCAGGCCGCCTCGCTTTTGCTTTTGCTTGGTTTTTGATTTTGATCTGCCCCGTCGGAAGGCCGAGTGGAGGTTCTGCGCAGTGGGCAACCCGGCATGGATGCCGGGTTAGCCGCCCCCGGCCAGGGATGGCCGATGGCGGCGGGCCCACGGAGCAGGACCGGAGCGAGGGCACCCTGAGCCTAGGCGAAGGGCCGTACGTCAGGGGCAAAGCCTTTTGCTTACTTTTCGGCGTCTGGAAAAGTGAGTCGCTGTAAGAGCGAAACCGCCAGCAGCCGTTACCGCAGCAATGGATATGCACACCATCAAAAAACGCGCCCGACACACAACCTTCGCGGGCAAGCCTCGCTCCTACAGGTTCCAACGCCAAACTCAGGCCAGGCTTTTGCTGACCACTTCAAACACATCGCTGGACAGTTGACCCGAAGCACGAATCCGCTCCAGCTCCCCTTTCATCAACGCCTGACGAGCATCGTCGTATTTGCGCCAGCGCGTCAGCGGCGCCAGTTGGCGAGAGGCAATCTGCGGGTTGAACCCGTTCAGTTCGATGACCAGATCCGCCAGGAAGCGATACCCCGAACCATCCGCCGCATGGAAGTTGATCAGGTTCTGCCCGGCAAACGCACCGACCAGCGCCCGCACCTTGTTCGGGTTCTTGATGTTGAACGCCGGATGCCGCATCAACTGACGCACCCGCTCCAGCCCGCCCGGCAACGTACTGCCTGCCTGAACGCTGAACCATTGATCCATGACCAGCGGATTGTCCTTGAAGTGCTCGGCAAAACCGGCCAGCGCCAGGGCTTTTTCTTCTTCGAACGGCGAATTCACCAACACCGCCAATGCCGTCAGGCGCTCGGTCATGTTGTCGCTGGTCTCGAACTGCTCAAGCGTCGCCGCCATTACTTGCGATTGACCGCTGAGCATCAGGTACGACAGCGCAATGTTCTGCAAGGCGCGACGGGCAAAGTGCTCGGCTTCGGCAATGTACGGGGTTTGTTTCGACAGATCGCGGTTGGCCTGGTAACGCGACCACAACGCCTCGAACAAACCGTCTGCCAACGCCTTGCGGGCAAACTCGCGAGCGATGTGGATGGCGTCAACATCAGCCACTTCGCTGATCTCGGTCAGATACGCCTCACCCGGCAGCGAGAGCATTTCGGCGACCATTGCCTGATCCAGCGACTCGTCCGACAGCACGGTACGCAAGGCCGAAATCAGGCGCTGATCCAGCACCAGCTTCTCGCCCTTCTGTTGCTGGGCGATCAGCTCTTGCAGCACTTGCACCGACAACTGTTGGCCGGCATCCCAGCGATTGAAACCGTCGCTGTCGTGCTGCATCAGGAACATCAGTTGGTCGCGGTTGTACGGGAAGCTCAGTTTCACCGGTGCCGAGAAGCCACGCAGCAACGAAGGCAGCGGTTGCTCAGCGATATCGACGAAGGTGAAGGTCTGTTCGGCTTCGGTCACCGAAATGACACGCGAGGTGCCCTGGGCACTGGCTTCGCCGGACAGGCGCAAGGCAACAGGCGCGCCTTTGGCGTCCAGCAGACCCAATTCAACCGGGATCACGAACGGCAGTTTTTCAACCTTGTCCGGGGTCGCCGGGCAGCTTTGACGGAACGTCAGGCTGTAGGTTTTCGCTGCTGCGTCGTAGGACTCGCTCACCGCCAGACGCGGCGTGCCAGCCTGGCTGTACCAGCGTTTGAACTGGGTCAGGTCGACACCGTTGGCATCTTCCATGGCCTTGATGAAGTCATCGCAGGTCACGGCCTGGCCGTCATGGCGCTCGAAATACAGGTCGCTGCCTTTACGGAAACCGTCGGCGCCGAGCAAGGTGTGGATCATGCCGACCACTTCCGAGCCCTTTTCGTACACGGTCAGGGTGTAGAAGTTGGAAATCTCGATAAAGCTGTCCGGGCGCACGGCGTGGGCCATGGGACCTGCGTCTTCGGCGAACTGATGAGTGCGCAGGTAAGCCACGTCCTGGATGCGCTTCACGGTGGCCGAGTTCATGTCGGCGGAGAAACCGGAATCGCGGAACACGGTGAAGCCTTCCTTCAGCGACAACTGGAACCAGTCGCGGCAGGTCACGCGGTTGCCCGACCAGTTGTGGAAGTATTCGTGGGCGACGATCGCTTCGACACGCTGGTGCGCGGCGTCGGTCGCGGTTTCAGCGCGGGCCAGCACGGCGCTGGAGTTGAAGATGTTGAGGCCCTTGTTCTCCATGGCGCCCATGTTGAAGTCGTTGACCGCAACGATCATGAAGATGTCCAGGTCGTATTCGCGACCGTAGACCTCTTCGTCCCAGCGCATGGACTTCTTCAGGCTGTTCATGGCGTGCTGGCACTTGTCGATGTTTTCCGGCTCGACGTAGATGCGCAGCGCCACGTTGCGCTCGGTCATGGTGGTGAAGGTGTCTTCGACGCACCACAAATCACCGGCCACCAATGCGAACAGGTAGGCCGGTTTCTTGAACGGGTCTTCCCAGGTCGCCCAATGGCGGCCGTCTTCGCCAGGACCGCTGGCAATCGGGTTGCCGTTGGACAGCAGCACCGGGTAGCTGTGCTGTTCCGCGACGACCGTGGTGGTGAACGTGCTCATCACGTCCGGGCGGTCGAGGTAATAGGTGATCTTGCGGAAGCCTTCGGCCTCGCACTGGGTGCAGAACATCGTGCCGGACTTGTACAGGCCTTCCAGCGCGGTGTTGGTTTCCGGGTGAATGCGGACGCTGGTGTCGACCGTGAAGCTGGTGCTGGTCGGATGCAGCGTCAGATGGTTCTCGGTCAACTGATAGTCGGCAGCTGTCAATTCGCGGTCGGCCAGGGTCACCGACAGCAGATCGAGTTGCTGACCGTCCAGCACCAGCGGCGGCAGGCCCGGGCCACGCTCAGGGTTGCGGCGCATCACCAGTTGCGCATGGACCAGGCTGTGGTCCTCGAACAACTCGAAGGTCAGGTGCGTCTCGTCGATCAGGTACTCAGGCGCCTGATAGTCTTTCAAATAGATCATCTTCGGTTGTTCGGTGCGCATGCTGGAGTCCTTACTGATGCACGGCGAGCTGATAAGCCGTGTATTTACGAATATTGATCACGCCGGTGTCGAAGATCAGGTACTGGCCCTTGATCCCCAGCAGCGTGCCTTCGGCAATCGGGTTCTTGTCAAGGTTGAAGCTGACGATCTTGGCCGGGTATTGCTCCACCGGATAACGGATTTCCAGCGGCTCGGCATCGCTAATAGTCTGGATCGCCTGCAGACCAAATCGTTCCTGCAAGGTTTGCAGGCCTTCGGCGCAGCTTTCAAACAGCTGATCGCGAACTTCGGCCAAGTCCACCGAAACCGCTTCGCCCTTGAGTAAAGCACGCCAGTTGGTCTTGTCCGCCACCTGACTGCGGAACAGGTCTTCGACGAAGCCTGACTGCTGACGGGTCGCAACACGCATGATCGGCAACGCCTGACGAGCGCCCTGGTCGATCCAGCGCGTCGGCAGTTGGGTCGCACGGGTAATCCCGACTTTGACCCCGGACGAGTTCGACAGATACACGATGTGATCGGTCATGCAGAACTTCTCGCCCCACTCCGGCTCACGGCAGGTGCCGGCGTCGTAGTGGCAGCGCTCCGGGCTCATGATGCAGACATCGCACTGCGCCAGTTTGGTCATGCACGGGTAGCAGTAACCCTGGCTGAAACTGGTTTTGGTCTTGCGTCCGCAATGGGAGCAGTGGATTGCCCCCAGGTATTCCAGACGTACCGTGGTGCCGATCAACGGGTTGACCGGCACTTCGACATCGTCCAGACGAAACGCGTACTGCACGTCGGACCCGTCCAGGCGGGCCGACATTTTACTGATTGCACCGCGGCCAATCTCGATCAATGGATGGCATCCGACTTGAACAGGATATTCGGCACTTCAATCGACTTCGAGCCACATTCCTGCACGCCCATGTAACCGGTGCGCTGGTCTTCGGGCAGGTTCTGGATTTCCCAGGCGATCATCGCTTGCAGCGACAGTTCGCGTTGTTCGGCGGTGAGTTTGCCACCGTCGGACCATTTGCCGATTTCCACCGCCAGTTTCAGGCTCTGGTAGATATCGGGGGTGATGTTTTTGATCATTTCGTTAAAAGAGGACATCAAGGTCTCCGAACTTACATAACTTTTTTAGGCGGCCAGTTTACGGCGGTTGTACAAACCACCCAACAAACCGGTGAAGCATCCGATGAGTAACCCGCCGACGTGGGCGGCGTTCGCAATTTCACCGAAGCCGATCATCGAGACCAGCCCGGACAGGCACAGCAGCAGCCACACCAGCATCATCACCAGCACCCCGCGAGGCAGGCGATAAGCGCGGTTCGGCGACAGGGTCTGAAAGATCCAGCAATGCCCGAGCAGGCCATACAGCACGCCGGACAACCCGCCAAACAAGGTCGGGCCGCTGAAATAAAACTGCGCGTAGTTCGACACCAGGGCGAACAGCAGGGTCAGGCCGATCAGGTTGATGCCGCCTTGACGCGACTCAATGCGTCGCCCCAGTTCCCAATACCACATGCCGTTCATGGCCAGGTGGAGGATGCCGAAGTGGATCAGCATCGGCGTCACCAGACGCCACCACTGCCCCGCTGCCAGGCTGTCGGCCAATGGCGTGAAATGGATGTATTCGCCGACCACCCGGAAATCGAGGAAGGTCAACCAGCGCATCGTGTCGAGGTTTTCGCCCAGCAGCGTCACCGCACCGACGATCAGGCTCAGCAGCAGCACCGCCGCCGTCGCTTTGGCGTGGCGCAATTGCTCGACGAAACCGGGACGCTTCGTGGTTATCGCCACCGGGATGTCCAGTTGCTGATCGGGATCACCCGTCGGAAAACGCTCGTACAACGCACGCACGTCTTCACTGATATTGGCGGGCACCCACAACACCTGCTCGCCCTGCTCTTCGCTGACCCGATGCGGCACCTGCATGCGTTGCAGCAGTTTGACGAACCCGCTCAGATCCACCGCCAGCGGCAGGCGTAAAACGGCCACGGCGCTCATCGCAGTGCCTCCGGCCGTTCGACGTCAACCCAGACGAATTTGTGCGGATCGAGCCGGGTTTCCTGATCCAGTCGATAGGCGACCAGCTTGCCGTAAAGCACCGCGCTGTAATCCAGGCAGGCCAGGTTCGGGCGGATCGGTGCCGGTTTGCCGCTGCGCCAGTAGTGGCCGACGAACAACAAGGGCTCGTCAACGCCATAACGCAGCAAGGTGTTTTTCTCGGTGGACGACAGCGGCGTTCGGGCCACGGGTTCCGGTAAAGCGTCAGGCTGGAACACTATGTCTCCGTAGGTTTGCGGGTCGTCTTCCCAGAATTTGGTTCGGAAGAACGAGCGCGTCAGGCCATCGCCGCTGGTCATGGTCAACCCGTCAGGCAAGCGCATGTCGGTGCCGCGCAGCAAACGGTCGAACACGGTGCAGGCAAAACTGCCCGGCACGGCCGAGGCCTGGAGGAAATGTTCATCGACGCAGCCGTCGTGAAACAGAGCGCGTAGCGGCTCGATCAGGCCCGAATCCCAGCAGGCGTGGACCACACGGAAACGCCCGGCATCTACAAACAGCGGCAGTTCGTAGAACCATTGCTGGAAGTCATGCCAGTCGGCGGGATGGTCTTCAAACTGGGTCAGGGTTTCACCCAGCAGGCGCGCATGACGCGGCGTGTGTTCACGGACGAATTGCTTGCCGCTGCCCGGCGGCGCTGGCGTGCTCCAGCCGAGTGCGTTGAATTCATGGTTGCCCATGATGCACAACGCCTGGCCGGCCTCGACCATGTCGTGGACGATGTGCAGCGCCTCGCGAATCCGTGGGCCGCGGTCGATGATGTCACCGACGAACACCGCCATGCGCGACGGATGCCGCCAGACGCCCCCCTGTTTGTGATAACCGAGCAGGTCGAGCAAGTGCTCAAGGGTCAGGGCGCAACCGTGCACGTCACCGATAAGGTCATAACTTCGCGCGGGATCGAGCATCAGTCGCCTCCACCCCCCAACTTGCTGCCCCAGCCGAGCTTGGTCCGGCAGACTTCGTAGTAGTTGTGGTCAAGCGGATGAATCAGCCGCAGCTTCTGCGCTTTCTTGCTCACGGTGATGGTGTCACCCGGCGCGCAGGTGAAGTGGTTCTGCCCGTCACAGGAGACTTGCGGGTAGATCTGCATATCCTTGGACACGACGATTTTCAGCTCACTGTTGCCATCGACCACAATCGGTCTACCCGACAAGGTATGGGGGTACATCGGCACAATCACAATAGCGTCAAGTTTGGGGTGCATGATCGGACCGCCCGCCGACAGCGCGTACGCGGTCGAGCCGGTCGGCGTGGAGACGATCAGGCCGTCGGCCTTCTGGCTGCAGACGAACTGGCCGTCGATGTACAGCTCGAACTCGATCATGCGCGTCGATTTGCCGGGGTGCAGCACCACGTCGTTCAACGCATCGCCCTGGCCAATGGCCTCGGCGTGGCGGCGGACTTCGGCTTGCAGCAGGAAGCGGTTTTCCACCAGATAGTGGCCGTCGAGTACTTCGGCGACTTTGACTTCCAGTTCATCGGGGCGAATATCGGTCAGGAAACCGAGGCTGCCACGGTTGATGCCGAGCACCGGAATGTTGTGTCGGGCCAGTGCGCGTGCGGCGCCAAGCAGGCTGCCGTCACCGCCGACCACAATCACCATGTCACAGACTTCACCGAGCATCTTGCGCGACGAAGTTTGCAGGCCATGACCCGGCAGGACTTCAGCGATGGTGTCTTCGAGGATCACGTGCAGGTGACGATCGAGCAGAAACCGTTTCAGTCGGCGGACGGTATCCAGCACCTGCGAACTGCCCAGGCGACCGATGATGCCGATATTACGAAATTGCTCCATGGTGCCCCTACGGTTTGCGACGGCGAAAACCACGATTATGGGCGAAAGCGCGGGATAGACAAAATCCTTTCAGCCACAAGGGCGCACTCAGGTTTAGGGCTATGCTCGCAAGATGATCCTATTTCCCGATTTGCTGCAGTTACCCCACCAGTTGCGCCACCCCGAGGTCCGCGACCTGGCCTGGGTCATCCTCGCGCCGCCGATGCTGGAGGCCACGCCGTGGCCGCAACGCCATCCACTGGCCGGCAGTGACTGGGTGCAGGCACCGGAACGGCTGGAACTCTGGCTACGGCAACTGGATCACGACAGCTACGACTTGCTGCACTGGCTGGCCCAGGCCCGGACCCGGCGCCTGGGTCTGTATTACGAACGGCTGTGGCAATACGCCGTGCGCCATGCACCAGGCATCGATCTGATTGCCGCGAACATGCCAATCCGTCGCGAAGGCCACACGCTGGGCGAACTGGACATGCTGCTGCGCGATCGCGACGGCGTGCATCACCTGGAACTGGCGATCAAGCTTTACCTCGGCCCACAAAATGGCGCGGGGCATAACACCGCGCAATGGCTGGGGCCGGGCTGCCACGATCGGCTGGACCGCAAACTGGCGCACCTGAGCCAGCATCAGCTGCCGATTTCCGCGCGACCGGAGAGCCGCGAGGTCCTGGCGGCGCTGGACATCCAGCAATTCAGTGCGCATTTGTGGCTGGGCGGCTATCTGCTTTATCCGTGGCCGGGGCAATCCGAAGCCCCGAGCGGTGCGCACCCACAACATCTGCGCGGTAGCTGGCTGCATCAAAAGGACTGGAATGATTTTGTCACGCAGCGCCCGTTCGGTCGCTGGCAACCCCTGCCCCGCCATGCCTGGCTGGCGCCGGCGCACTACCCGGCCGAGCAGACCTGGAGCACGCAACAGCTGCAAGCGTGGCTGAGCGATCTGGAACCGCTGGCGCCGGCGCAGTTGCTGGTGCGGTTGATCGAGAATGCGAATGGGGAGTGGGAGGAAGCGGAGCGGTTGTTTCTGGTGGCGGATCTTTGGCCGAATGTGCCGGGCAGTGGTTAGTTTTGTAGTGGCTGGACCGGCCCCTTCGCGGGCAAGCCTCGCTCCTACAGAGGAACGCCACAAATCCGTTGTAGGAGCGAGGCTTGCCCGCGAAGGGGTCAATGCGGTCTAAACGGACAACCGCACAGCCAACGCCGCCAACGTCACCAACAACACCGGCACCGTCAACACAATCCCGACCTTGAAGTAATACCCCCAGCCGATCCGAATGCTTTTGCGCTCCAGCACATGCAGCCACAACAACGTCGCCAGGCTGCCAATCGGCGTAATCTTCGGCCCCAGGTCACTGCCGATCACGTTGGCGTAGATCATCGCCTCTTTCACCACTCCGCTCGCCTGACTCGCGTCAATCGACAACAGACCAATCAGCACTGTCGGCAGGTTATTCATGATCGACGACAACAGTGCCGTCAACAGACCCGTGCCCATGGCCGCGCCCCAGACGCCGTAACCGGCAAAACCGTCCAGCCAACCCGCCAGATACCCGGTGAGCCCGGCGTTACGCAGACCGTAGACCACCAGATACATGCCCAGCGAGAAAATCACGATCTGCCACGGCGCTTCTTTCAGCACCTTGCGCGTGGAAATCTTGTGGCCTCGGGCAGCAATGGCCAGCAGCAACGCCGCGCACACCGCGGAAATGGCACTGATGGGAATACCCAGCGGTTCCAGCGCAAAACACCCGATCAACAGGATCAGCAACACCGCCCAACCGGCATAAAACGTCGCCGTGTCATGGATCGCACTGGACGGATGCTCCAGTTGCTCAGGGTCGTAATCCTTGGGAATGTCGCGCCGGAAAAACCACATCAGTACCGCCAGTGTCGCCGCAACGCTCACCAGGTTGACCGGAACCATCACCGCCGCGTAGCGATTGAAGCCGATGTGGAAGAAGTCGGCGGAAACGATGTTCACCAGGTTCGACACCACCAGCGGCAGGCTGGCAGTGTCGGCAATAAACCCGGCACCCATCACGAACGCCAGGGTCGCCGCCGGGGAAAAGCGCAACGCCAGCAGCATGGAAATCACGATGGGCGTGAGGATCAGCGCCGCCCCGTCGTTGGCAAACAAAGCCGAGACCAGCGCGCCGAGCAGCACCATATAGGCAAACAACTTGCGCCCACTGCCCCGCCCCCACCGCGCGACATGCAGTGCCGCCCAGGCAAAGAACCCCGCCTCATCCAGCAACAGGCTGATGATGATCAGCGCGACAAAAGTGCCGGTGGCGTTCCAGATGATCTGCCACACCAGCGGAATATCACTGAGGTGCACCACACCAAAAATCAGCGCCAGCACGGCGCCGAACACCGCACTCCAACCGACACCGAGGCCTTTGGGCTGCCAGATCACCAGGGTGATGGTCAGCAGGAAAATCAACGACGCAATGAGCATGCAAAGCAGCCTTCAACAGAAATCAGGGATTAACAGCAACGTACAGGTCGATCGGTCATGGCTTGAAGGCGTGCGACATCGGCAGCCAGCCAGCCTTGATGTTCAGCCAGCGCGCCGTGCAGCAGAGTGACGACCCAAGGCGCCAGGTCCGGGTGCAGGCGATAGAAAACCCATTGCCCCTGACGGCGGTCCGCCAACAAGCCATTGCTGCGCAAGAGCGCCAGGTGACGGGAAATTTTCGGCTGACTCAAGTCCAGCCCGGCGGTCAACTCGCACACGCACAACTCGCCTTCGCGGGCGATCAACAGCGCGATACGGCTGCGCGTGTCATCAGCAAGGGCCTTGAAAACATCGACGGGACTGTGAGAGTCGGACATACAGGGAAACGCCTCCGGACAAACGAGGCGTGAATATATGGAATTTCGAATATCCAGTAAAGCAAAGTCTGGAAACGTTTGTTTGATGCCGCCGCTGCCGAGCCTGCATTCGGCAGCAACTATCAAAGTGGTTTTCAGACTTTCTTATGCTGCTCGACCCACTGCCCGTAAGCATTGATGAAACTCTGCAAAAACGGCTTCACCGTCTCGGACAATCTGCCCGCTTCATCGAAGGCCGAACCGGCACCGCTCAAGTAGGCTTCCGGTTGTTGCATGCAAGGCACATTGAGAAACACCATGGACTGGCGCAAATGATGGTTGGCGCCAAACCCGCCGATAGCCCCCGGTGAACAGCTGATCACCGCACCCGGCTTGCCACCCCAGGCGCTCTTGCCATAGGGCCGCGAACCGACGTCGATTGCGTTCTTCAACGGTGCAGGAACCGAACGGTTGTATTCCGGGGTGACGAACAGCAACGCGTCGGATGAACTCACTTGTTGCCGGAAAGTGCTGTAGGCTGCCGGCGGTGATTCGCCATCGATGTCTTCGTTGTAGAGCGGCAAGTCGCCAATTTCGACGATGTTGAGCTTGAGATTTGCAGGTGCCAGATCGGCCAGGGCCAACGCCACCTTGCGGTTGATCGATTCCTTTCTCAAGCTGCCGACCAGAACGGCGATCGTGTAGACATTGCTCATGGAAGATTCTCGACTGTCCGAAGGAAAGAGCTTGTAGTTATAGATGACGATTCAAGCAGTGGGCGACTGAAAAACGCCGCCCCTGACTATTTTTTTCCTGTAGGAAAACTTACCTCGCCCAACCACGGTCTACAGAACCGCAAATTGAGTGATTTATCTCCAGAGGTTCTAAGCAGATGGCAGCAGTACTCGTCAGTCAGTTCCATGCAAGAGACGCGGAAGGCCGTGTCTATTCCGTGCATGAGTTCCAGGAATCCACCCCTTCGGCAGACGGCCTCACCGCTGTCACCACCTACAAGCTGGCCATTGGCGATCGCGTCAACAAGCTTGATGAGAACGAGTTTCTGCTGGTGCAATCGGGCGTCACCCTCATTCGTGAACCCGAAGCCAGCGTCGCCTCATAACCTCGCGTTATGAGCAGAAGTCTTATGCGCGGACTTGGGTTAGGATTCAGCCACTGACTCCCTCACCTGCTGAACATGGACTTCACGCATGCGTTTACGTCATATCGAAGTGATCCAGGCGCTCCTGCAGACCGGTCACCTTGGCACCGCCGCCGAATGGCTGCAGCTGCCAGTGGCCGAAGTCGAAGGCATTCTGCGTGACGCTGAGAGTCAGTTGGGTTTCATGCTGTTTTCCAGCGTGCGTGGACGCTTGCAAGCCACGCGCGAGGCGCGGGAGCTACAGGTCGAAATCGCCCACGTCTACGATGCGCTCGAGCCGGTCCTGCGACTGGCCAGCAGCCTCAAGCAATATCAGGCCCCACCCCTTCGCATCATTTGCACGCCGCCCCTGGCACAACAGTTGTTGCCACAGAGCATCGCGGCGTTGCGCCGGCGTCTCCCCGACGTGCCTTGCAGCCTCCTGAGCCAACCCACCCGCGACATCGTCAGAAGCCTGCTGCTGCGCGAAAGCGATCTGGGCCTGAGCCTGCACGATCCCGACCACGCCGATATTCATTGCCAGGTGATTGCCCAGGGCAAACTCCAGCTACTGGCCCCCCATGGCTGGCTGCAACCGAAGCAGAAGTACATTTCGCTGCAAGACCTGGCGGGGCAGTCGATGGTTGGCCTGGAAGGTCATGATCCGCTGAGCCCTGCACTCGACAACAAACTGCACGCCCTGCGCCCTGCCCCGGTGATTCACACCCGGGTTCAGACTCACCAGATGATGCGCAGCATGGTCGAAGCCGGTGAAGGCCTGGCGATTGTCGACCCGTTCACCGCGCTCGGGGCCAAATCCGCCGGCCTGGATGCCTGCCCGCTGGCGCCCGCCGTACCGATCAGCGTCTACGCCCTGACCCTGAAGAACGGCGAGCCATCCCCCGCTCTTCAGGCACTGCTGGACATCGTCACGGAACAAGCCGTGGCGATGTTGGCGAGCTGATCGGGCTTTCCAGCGGATTGTCGAATAATCGATACCAGAACAATGCGATTTCGGCGGTGTTCGGGTCGATGCCGCGATAGCGCAGATGATCGACACCCCCCATCACATAACCGCAGCGCTCATACAGCCGACACGCGCCCAGATTGTTGTTCTGGGTTTCGAGCATGATGCCCGGCAGTTTTTTCTTGCGGCTCCAGAACTGCGCGACATCCAGCAGCGCCTTGGCCACGCCATGCCGGCGGGCGGGCGCGTGGACCGCCAACTCGTCAATATGGGCAAAGCCGTTCCAGTTGGTGCTGACCACCAGGTGGCCCACCGGCTCATCATCGAGATAGGCCATGAAAATCGCGCTGTCGGCGGCGTCGCGGAAACTGCTGAATTCCTCGGGATCGATGCCATAGCACTTGCGGTAAGGGGTGATTGGCGTGACCGACCACTGCTCCATCGGTTTGCCGATTTCTGCTGCGACATAGGCCGTGACTTCAAAACTGAAATCACTGCCCCAGATGTAAGCCGCAAAGCCGTCGTCGGCAACGCGAACCGACAGCCCTGGGTATTTCGGATTCATGACCGGTTGCATACTGGGAAAGGTCCTCACTCCTTGATGCAATCGACGGTGTAATGCCGCCCATTGCCCTCGTCTTCGTGTTGCAAGCCGTGCACATCGACGACAAACCCCGGGAAACTGCTATCGAACGTGCGGGCAAACGCCAGGTAATCGATGATCGAGCGGGTCGACTCGGTGAAGCGTTCGCCGGGCATGATCAACGGAATCCCCGGCGGGTACGGCACCAACATCACCGCGGCAATGCGGCCGTCCAGTGCATCGATGGACACCGCTTCCACCTCGCCACGCACCAGATGATCATAAGCGTCAGCCGGCTTCATGGCGATTTCCGGCAACACGGTGTACATGCGCTTGAGATGTTTGGCCGTGGCATTGCTGCGGTAACAGGCGTGCAGTTGATCGCACAAATCGCGCAGCCCCATACCCTTGTAACGCGCGCCTTCCTGCTGCGCCACGCAGGGCAGGCAGGTCACGAGGCTGACGTTGGCGTCATAACTGCGCTTGAACTCCAGCAACTCGGTCAGCAGCGTGCTCCATTTGCCCTTGGTGATGCCCATGGAGAACAGCACCAGAAACGAATAGAGCCCGGTCTTCTCGACCACCAGCCCACGCTCCCAGAGGAATTTGCTGACCACCGCCGCCGGAATCCCGCGTTCGCTCAACGCACCGCCGGCGGTGAGGCCCGGCATCACCAGCGTGACCTTGACCGGATCGAGCAGCACGTAGTCATCGGTCACGCCGCCAAAACCGTGCCAGTCGGCATCGGGTTGCAGCAGCCAGTCTTCCGTCACCACGCGCTCGATGCCTTCCACCGACGGTGGCTGCCAGATGGAAAACCACCAGTCATCAGCGGCAATGTGCTGACGCAAATTCGCCAGTGCCCGACGGAAACTCAGGGCTTCGTCGAACATTTCCTGCAACAGCGAGCGACCCGCCGGACCTTCCATCATCGCCGACGCCACATCCAGAGAGGCGATGATGCTGTACTGCGGCGACGTGGAGATGTGCATCATGAACGCTTCGTTGAAGCGGTCGCGATCCAGTTGCCGCGCGCCGCCGTCCTGGACGTGAATCATCGAGGCCTGACTGAACGCCGCCAACAGTTTGTGGGTGGAATGGGTGGTGAACACCAGCGGGCTGTCCGCACTGCGCGCAGTGCCCATGCCGTAACGTCCGGCAAAAAATTCGTGAAACGCCGCATAGGCATACCAGGCTTCATCGAAATGCAGCACCTCGACGCTGTTGCCCAGGCTTTGCTTGATCAGTTCGGCGTTGTAACAGAGCCCGTCGTAGGTCGAATTGGTCACCACCGCCAGTTTGACCTTGGGCGCACGGCCCTTGGTCAACGGGCTGGCGTCGATCTTGGCCTGAATCGATTCGCGGCTGAATTCACTCAGCGGAATCGGACCAATGATCCCCAGTTCGTTGCGTTCCGGGCACAGGTACAACGGAATCGCGCCGGTCATGATGATCGAGTGCAATACCGACTTGTGGCAGTTGCGGTCTACCAGCACCAGGTCATCGCGGGCGACCATCGAATGCCAGACGATCTTGTTGGCCGTCGAGGTGCCATTGATCACGAAAAAGGTGTGATCGGCGCCAAAGTTGCGCGCCGCTCGCGCTTCCGCCTCGGCCAGAGGGCCGGTGTGGTCGAGCAGCGAACCGAGTTCCGGCACCGACACCGACAAGTCCGAACGCAGGGTGTTTTCCCCGAAAAACTGGTGAAACGCCTGCCCCACCGGGCTCTTGTGATAGGCCACGCCGCCACCATGGCCGGGCGTGTGCCAAGAATAATTGGAGTCGGCGGTGTGTTGCACCAACGCCTTGAAGAACGGTGGCAGCAGGCCATCCAGGTATTTGCGTGCGGCTCGTGCGACCTGCCGTGCCAGAAACGGCACGGTGTCTTCGAACAAATAGAGAATGCCGCGCAGCTGATTGAGCTCGTCCATTGCATCGGCGGGGGCGTTTTCCAGCGTCACCTGCTCGCCCAGCGCGAAAATCGGCAAATCCGGCGCACGCACCCGCGCCAGACCGATCAGTTCGGCCATGTTCTGCAACAGATGGGAGTTGGCGCTGGGGTCTTCGGCGGCGATCAACATGCACGAGAGGCCATGATGGGTCGACGCGACCAACCGCCCTTCGGTGTAATCCACTGCCGAGACAATGCTGAAACCTTCCTGCTCCAGCTCCCGGGCGATGCCACGCACCCGATCACCGGCAACCGTGTCGGCCTTGATGTCGCGATGGACGATCAAGACCGGGAATCTCAAATCTTTATACATGGGGCTCAGTGTCCTGAGGCGGCAGTCCGTAGCCTGCCAATAACCTCAGGGTAGAGGGTTGAGGCGCTTGTGGCGAGTGCAATGCCCCGAAATGGGTCACGAGTGGATCGCATAACCCTGTAGGAGCCGGCTTGCTGGCGATGGCGGTGGGACAGTCGACACGTTCATCGCCTGAACGGACGCAATCGCCAGCAAGCCGGCTCCTACAGATTCGATGTCTATCTCGAGATTTACGCCTGAGCTTCAGCCTCAAGCAGTTGCTGCCACAGCGATGGCGCACCAGCGGATTTGGCGATGACTTCCAGACGGGCCATGTGTTGCGCCAAATCATCTTCACTGGCGCGGATGATACGGGTTGGCTGGCGATCGGCCGGCAAACGGCGGATCTCCGTGGCTGAGTTGTCCGCCCCTTCACCAGACCCGTTGCCGTCGGACGCATTGCCGGCCAGCGACAGGCTGGTCTGGCCGCCGGTCATGGTCAGGTAAACGTCGGCGAGAATCTCGGAGTCGAGCAAGGCGCCGTGGAGCTCACGGCCGGAGTTGTCGACGCCATAACGTTTGCACAAGGCGTCGAGGCTGTTGCGCTGCCCCGGATGACGTTCCCGGGCCATCATCAGGGTGTCGAGGATCGAGCAGTGTTGCGTGATGTCCGCACGATCGTGCTGGCCCATCAGGGCGAATTCGTTGTTGATGAAGCCAACGTCGAACGCCGCGTTATGGATGATCAGCTGCGCGCCCTTGATGAATTCGAAAAACTCATCAGCCACTTCAGTGAAGCGCGGCTTGCCCACCAGGAATTCGTTGGTGATGCCGTGAACGCCGATGGCGCCTTCGTCACTCTCGCGGTCCGGTTGCAGGTAAACGTGAAAATGCCGGCCGGTCAGGCGCCGACCGATCAACTCGACACAACCGATTTCGATAATCCGGTGGCCGTCGGTCACCGGCATGCCGGTGGTTTCGGTATCGAGTACAACGGATCTGGTGGCCATCAGTGCTCAGCTCTCAACGGGTCAATCGTGCAAAAGGGGCGATGTTAACACGCCCACGGGATCGGGCGTGCGCACAGACAAATGACTGAAGCTCATGCAGTTTTTAACAATCATTAGCAATGTTCATAAAGTCTGGCAAAGAACGGCTTGATAGCGTGCGCGGCTTGTTTCCGATGGATTTGAGTTCGTCATGACCACCACACAATCGCTACGCCTGCTGGTTCTGGGCGGCTGCCTGATCGCAACCACCGCCCAGGCCACCAGTTTTGTAATCAGCACCGATATCACGTTGAGCCTGACCTTGAGTTCGTCCAAGGGCACGAGCGGATCATTCAAGGACGACAAGATTGTGCTGGCGGCCAAGGATGATGCGGCAGCGTTTGTGGCGAGTGACGGGAAGATTCGCGGGGCGCGGATTGAAGCGGCATTTGAAAGGATTCGGGGCGGACTGAACGATCAGTATTCAGACCAACAACTGGCCAACGCCATTTTGATGCTGTGAACACGATCTTGTAGGAGCCGGCTTGCTGGCGATAGGTCCTGAGCCTTGCATTGATCTCGGGGACGCTATCGCCGGCAAGCCGGCTCCTACAAAGGTCAGGCTTGTTTGTAACCGCGCACTTCATCCACGCCACGGTTAGCCAACTGGTCGGCCCGCTCGTTGCCGTGATGCCCGATGTGCCCGCGCACCCACTTCCAGGTGACGTTGTGGCGGTTGACCTGCTCGTCCAGCAATTTCCACAGGTCAGCGTTTTTCACCGGTTCTTTCGCTGCCGTTTTCCAGCCGCGTTTCTTCCAGTTGTCCATCCATTCGTTGATGCCTTTCATCACATACTGCGAGTCCGTCACCAGCAGCACGTCGCAGGAACGCTTCAGTTCTTCCAGCCCGCGAATCGCGCCCATCAGCTCCATGCGATTGTTGGTGGTGTTGGCTTCGCCACCCCAGAGTTCTTTTTCAACGCCCTTGCACACCAGCAATGCGCCCCAGCCGCCTGGGCCAGGATTGCCCTTGCAGGCGCCGTCGGTGAAGAGTTCTACGCTATCGCTCATGCCAATCTATCCAAAAAATGCGGTGGCCCGCCGATCGTTGATCGACGATGCCCGAGGCCGGGACGCGCCCGGCCGGGAATATAAAAAGTGTTACGGCTCGATGTTGCGGCGGTTGACCTTGGCCATCGGCAATGGAATCAACTTGCCCATCGGCTCGCGACGTTCCTGACGAACCGGCCGCAGGCCGACCACGATCTTGCGCGCGACCAATAAATAGAAGCCGCCACCCGACAGTTGCCAGTCACCGGCCTTGCGCTCCCAACCAGCCAAACGGGCTTGCCAGGCCGGGGACGCAAGCGGCGGACGATAGCACCCGAAGCGGCGTTTCTCCAGCGCGAAGCCCAGCAGGTTCAGCCAGTCGGCGACCCGCGACGGCGAAATGCATCGAGCCTTGCGCAAGGCGTCATGGGCGAATACGTGGCGCAAGCCCCAGCTGCTCCAGGGGTTGATCCCGATGATCAGCAAATGCCCGCCGGGACGCACGCTGCTGGCCGCTTCGCGCAGCAAACCATGGGGCGACAGGCAGAAATCCAGGCCGTGCTGCAACACCACCACATCGGCAGCATGCTCGCTCAACGGCCAGGCCTGCTCTTCACACACAATCTCGACACCCGGCAATGGCGCACCCAGCCGCACATTGCGCTGGACCTGCGGCGCCGACGGCGGTGTCTCGGCCGAAGGCCCGTAATGCACCAGATAGCCACCGAAGAAGCGCCCCAGCTCGTCTTCGAGCATGCGCCGTTCTTCGTCCAGCAGAAACTGCCCGATGGGGCCGGACAGCCATTCACGGGCCGCGCTGATCAGGGCCAGCCAGTCAGGATCAGCCTGAGCGAACGCTTTATCAGTCATTGCATTCTCCAACGCGCCAGGAAGTTCTAAGATGCGCCATTGTTTTCCGCTTGGCGAATCCGACGATGATACAGATCAGTGCCCTGCCCGCCTTCACCGACAACTACATCTGGTTGTTGCAAGACCCCGACACGCGACGCTGTGCGGTGGTCGATCCCGGCGATGCCGCGCCGGTCCAGGCCTGGCTCGCGGCGAATCCGGGTTGGGCACTGAGTGATATTTTGATCACTCACCATCATCACGACCATGTCGGCGGTGTCGAACAGCTGAAAAAAGCGACGGACGCGAAGGTCTACGGCCCGGCCAGTGAAACCATCCCGGCGCGGGATGTTGCGCTCAAGGACAACGACCGTATCAGCGTGCTGGGTTGGGACTTTGAGGTGATCTCCGTTCCCGGCCATACCCTGGGGCACATTGCCTACTACCATCAGGGCGTACTGTTTTGCGGCGACACCCTGTTCGCCGCCGGTTGCGGGCGGTTGTTCGAAGGCACGCCCGAGCAAATGCACACGTCGCTGACGCGCCTCGCCTCCTTTCCAGAGGACACGCGGGTCTACTGCACTCATGAATACACCTTGAGCAACCTGCGTTTCGCCGTAGCGGTAGAGCCCGGCAACCCACATACCGTCGAACGTCTGGCTAAAGTCACGGAACAACGGGCCGCCGGAGTCATTACTTTGCCGTCGACACTGGCCTTGGAAAAGCAGACCAACCCGTTTTTACGTGTCGACGAAACATCTGTTAAAGAAAAAGTGGACGAACGGAATGGCACCTATAACCGGGCTCCGAGTGCGGTTTTTGCTGCTCTGCGCGCTTGGAAGGATAAGTTCTGAGAGGGCTTGCCGTTGGTGCGAAAAATCTGAATGGTTGACCGCAGAGGGTGCGCTTTCTAGAATCGCCCGACATTTTTGCCCGGAACTTACTTCCAGCCAATGTCGTCATCTATTCGTAAAGCCATCAATTCAGACGCATTGACCCGCTTGGCTCAAGCCATAGCGGTGGCTGTGTCCGCCACTCTGGCGGGCTGTTCCAGCCATGTGCCGCAGACCGACGCGGCACATACCCCGAACATCGCAGCGCGAGCCAAACAGAAGCCCATCTGGCTCAGCGAAAAGCCTAGCCCGCAAATTCCACAGGACGTCTGGGAGCGTATGCGCCAGGGCTTCCAGTTGCAGGAAGGCCTGGGCGTCAACCCGCGCATCGAGCAACAGCGCCTGTGGTTCGCCAGCAACCCTTCCTTCCTCGAAAACGCCGGCGAACGCGGCAGTCTCTACATTCACTACATCGTCGAACGCCTTGAAGAACGCAACATGCCGCTGGAACTGGCACTCCTGCCAGTGATTGAAAGCGCCTACAACCCAATGGCCTATTCCCGGGCCGACGCGGTTGGCCTGTGGCAATTCATTCCTTCCACCGGGCGTTACTTCAACCTGCGCCAGACCCGTTTCTACGATGGCCGTCGCGACATTACCGCGTCGACCACCGCCGCGATGGATTACCTGACCCGTTTGCACGACATGTTCAACGGCGACTGGCTGCTGGCCCTCGCGGCTTACAACGCGGGTGAAGGTACGGTCAGCCGGGCCATCGAACGTAACGAAAGACTTGGCCTGCCTACCGATTACTGGAACCTGCCGCTGCCGTCGGAAACCCAGGCCTATGTGCCGAAGTTGCTGGCCCTGTCGCAAGTGGTCCTGGCACCCGAAGCCTACGGCGTGAACCTCAACCCGATCGCCAACGAGCCGTATTTCCAGGCCGTCGAAATCAACCAGCGCATGGACCTGTCCAAGGTTGCAGCGGTGGCCAATATCGACGAAGACGAGTTGTTCCAGCTCAACCCGGCCTTCAAGCAGCGCACCACCACTCTGGACGGTCCTCAGCATTTGCTGGTGCCGACGTCCAAGGCACAACTGCTGACCGCCAGCCTGTCGACCATGCGTCCCGAAGAGCTGATCAGCAAGAAGTCGCTCAAACCGGTGTTCGAAGGCGCAGACGATACCCAGATCGCCAGCCTCAAACGCGCCTACCGCGTGAAACGTGGTGACAACCTCGGCACCATCGCCAAGGCCAACAAGGTCGACGTAAAAGACCTGCAACGGTGGAACAAGCTGACTGGCAAGGACCTCAAGGTTGGCCAGACGCTGGTGATGCAGGACAAGACAAAGCGCAGCTCCGGACGCGTCAACACCGTAGTGGCCGCCAACACCAAGACGAATGGCAAGACGGACACCAAGAAACCGCAAACCCAATACAAGGTCCAGCAAGGTGACTCACTGTACATCGTGGCCAAGCGTTTCAACGTTGAAATGCAGCACCTCAAGCGCTGGAACCCGCGTGTCGGCCAGGCGCTGAAGCCGGGTCAGATGTTGACGGTTGCTTCGCCGCACTAAAAAAAGCCCCTGATTTCAGGGGCTTTTTTTTGCCCAAATACCATAAACAGGTTCACACAACCCCTGTAGGAGCCAGCTTGCTGGCGATGGTCGTTAACGATAACGCGTGAAATCTGGTTAAGCGCGGCGCACTTGAGCCCATCGCCAGCAAGCCGGCTCCTACAGGGTTTGTGTACGACGAGCGATCAAATAGGTTTCCAAGCCTCCACAAGGGATCTGCCCCGGCAATTAAGGGGTCGTTAAATCCCCGTCTTTTTCCTGTCCATACAAGCTGTTACTGTACGGCCCACAAAGCCCAAGCCGCCTGGATCGGATCTCTGACTTGAAGCGTCCCCTCCTCCTGCTCCTCATCAGCCTGGCCTTGAGCTCCTCCGCAAGTGCGACGATCAGCGAAAGCCATGGTTATGCGCAGTTCGGCACGCTCAAGTACCCGGCCAGATTTACCCATTTCGACTGGGTCAACCCGCAAGCGCCCAAGGGCGGTACGTTGCGGGTGATGGCGTTTGGCACCTTCGATACGCTCAACCCGTACACCTTCAAGGGCTCAAGCCCGGTTTCCACCGCGAATTTCCTGCAGTACGGCATCAACGAGCTCAACGAGCCGCTGATGGTCGGCACCGGCCAATACGCGCCGTCCGGCGACGAACCCACCTCCAGTTATGGCCTGATCGCCCAATCGGTGGAATACAGCGAAGACCGCAGCTGGGTGGTGTTCAACCTGCGCCCCGAAGCCCGTTTTCACGATGGCACGCCGATCACTGCGTATGACGTCGCGTTCTCTTATCGATTGCTGCTCAAGGAAGGCCATCCGCAATACCGCACCAATCTCCAGGAGGTGTTGCGGGTCGACGTGCTCAACCCGCAGCGCATCCGTTTCGTCTTCAAGCGCGCTGGCAACCCACTGCTGATCCTGCGCCTGGGCGAGTTGCCGGTGCTGCCGCAGCATTACTGGAAAGGTCGCGACTTCAAGGCCACCACCTTCGAGCCGCCGCTGGGCAGTGGCCCTTATCGCATGACCTCGGTCACGCCCGGGCGCCAGATTGTGTTTGAACGGGTCAAGGATTACTGGGGCAAGGACCTGCCGGTCAATCGCGGCAAGTACAACGTCGACCGCATGGAAGTCGAGTTCTACCGCGACAGTGACGTCGCGTTCGAAGCCTTCAAGGCCGGCGAGTTCGACATCTACATCGAGCATCAGGCGAAGAACTGGGTTAACGGCTACAACTTCCCGGCCGTGCGACGAGGCGATGTCATCAAGGCGCAGATCCCGCACCAGATCCCGACCCAGAGCCAGGGCCTGTTCATGAACACCCGGCGCCCGGCCTTCTCCGACGCGAAGGTGCGCGAAGCGCTAGGGCTGATGTTCGATTTCGAGTGGACCAATCGCACGCTGTTCAGCGGCGCTTACAAACGCGCCATGAGTTACTACCCCAACAGCGAATTCTCGGCTACCGGCCTGCCGGTCGGTCATGAGTGGTTGATGCTCAAGCCGTACCGCGAGCAATTGCCCGCCAAACTGCTCACCGAGCCGTTCAGCCTGCCGCAGACCCAAGGGCGCGGCATTCCGCGGGACACCATGCGCCAGGCCCTGAGCCTGCTCGCCGAGGCCGGCTGGAAGCTCAACGGTCAACGGGTCGAAAACGCCAAGGGCCAGCCGCTCTCGCTTGAGATCCTGCTGGTCAACCCGAACCTGGAACGCATTCTCCAGCCTTATGTCGAGAACCTCGCCAGTATCGGCATCGACGCCCGGTTGCGCACGGTGGATCGCGCCCAGTACAAACAGCGCCTCGACCAGTTCGATTTCGACATGATTCTGATGACCCTGAACCAGACCCTCAGCCCTGGCCTGGAGCAATGGCAGTATTTCCATTCCAGCCAGGTCGGGGTCAAGGGCAGCAAAAATTACGCGGGCATCGCCAACCCGGTGGTTGACCATTTACTCGAGCAACTGCTCGCCGCCCAGACCCGCGATGAACAGGTTGCCGCCGGCAAAGCCCTGGACCGCGTGTTGTTATGGCAGCACTACATCATTCCCAACTGGTACCTCAATTATCACCGCCTGGCCTACCGCAACCGGTTCGCCTTCGTCACCACGCCGCCCTATACGCTGGGCCTGAGCGCGTGGTGGCTGAAATCTTCGGAGAAAGATCGATGAAACCCGTACGCGCCCTGCTCCTGCAGGCCAGCGGCCTGTTGTTCGCCGGGCTGGCCTGCGCCGCGCCGCAACACGCCCTGACCTTGTACAACGAGCCACCGAAATACCCGGCCGACTTCAAGCATTTCGACTACGTGAATCCGGACGCGCCCAAGGGCGGGGTCTTCCGTCAGGCCGGCTTCGGCGGCTTCGACAGCCTCAACCCGTTCATCAGCAAAGGCGTGTCGGCCGGCGACATCGAGCTGATCTACGACACCCTGGCCAAACAGGGACTCGATGAACCGTTCACCGAATATGGATTGGTTGCCGGCAAGATCGAGAAAGCCCCGGACAACAGCTGGGTGCGTTTCTACCTGCGCCCTGAAGCGCGCTTCCACGACGGTCATCCGATCCGTGCCGAAGACGTGGTGTTCAGCTTCGAAACGCTGATCAAAGACGGCGCACCGATGTATCGCGGTTACTACAGCGACGTCGCTGAAGCAGTCGCCGAAGACCCGCTGACCGTGCTGTTCAAGTTCAAACACACCAACAACCGCGAACTGCCGTTGATCCTCGGCCAGTTGCCGGTACTGCCCAAACACTGGTGGGCGACCCGGGACTTCAACAAGGGCAATCTGGAAATGCCGTTGGGCAGCGGCCCGTACAAGGTCAGCGAGGTGAAGGCCGGGCGCTCGATTCGCTACGAGCGGGTCAAGGATTACTGGGGCAAGGACCTGCCGGCCAACCGAGGTTTCTACAACTTCGACGTGATGACCACCGATTACTACCGCGACAACACCGTGGCCCTGGAAGCACTCAAGGCCGGTCAGTTCGATTACTGGCTGGAGATGAGCGCGAAAAACTGGGCCAACGCCTACAACATTCCGGCGGTTGCCGAAGGTCGGCTGAACAAGGAACAGATCCCCAACGGCAACCCGACCGGTATGCAGGGTTTTGTCTTCAACCTGCGCCGTCCGGTGTTCCAGGACGTGCGCGTACGCCAGGCGCTGACGCTGTTGCTGGACTTTGAATGGACCAACAAGCAACTGTTCAACGGCGCCTACGTGCGCACGCGCAGTTTCTTTGAAAACTCGGAAATGGCCGCCACCGGTTTGCCGGATGCCGATCAGTTGGCCATTCTCGACCCGTTCCGCGGCAAGATCCCCGAGCAGGTATTCACCGAGGCCTTCCAGAACCCGGTGACCGACGCCAGCGGCATGATCCGCACGCAGCAGCGCAAGGCTTATCAGCTGTTGCAGGAAGCCGGCTGGCGGATCGTCGACGACAAGATGGTCGACGCCAACGGCAAACCGGTGAACATCGAGTTCCTGCTGGCCCAGACCGAGTTCGAACGGGTGCTGCTGCCGTTCAAGCGCAATCTCAGCGACCTGGGGATCGACCTGGTGATTCGCCGGGTCGACGTCTCGCAGTACATCAATCGCGTGCGTTCGCGGGACTTCGACATGATTGTCGGCAGCTTCCCGCAATCCAATTCGCCGGGTAACGAACAGCGCGAATTCTGGATGTCTGCCGCCGCCGACAAGCCCGGCAGCCGCAACTCCATGGGCTTGAAAGACCCGGTGGTGGACCAACTGGTCGAGCAACTGATCAACGCCGATTCGCGCAAAAGCCTGGTGGCTCACGCCCGTGCACTGGACCGCGTGCTGCAATGGGGTTATTACGTGATCCCCAACTGGCACATCAAGACCTGGCGCGTGGCTTACTGGAACCATATCGGCCACCCGAAAATCTCACCCAAGTACGACATCGGTACGGCCACCTGGTGGATCAAGCCCAACGTGACACCGGCGATAGAAGTCGAAACCAAACTGCAAGCCGACCCTGCGGGCACGGAGTAATAGATGCTGGCGTATATTTTTCGGCGACTGCTGCTGATCATCCCGACGCTGCTCGGCATTTTGCTGATCAACTTCGTGATCATCCAGGCCGCCCCCGGCGGGCCGGTGGAGCAGATGATCGCCAAGCTCGAAGGTTTCGAAGGCGCCACCAGCCGCATTGCCGGCGGTGGTGCAGAGGTGTCGGTGGCCGGCTCGGCCTATCGTGGCGCCCAGGGCCTGGACCCCGCGCTGGTGAAAGAAATCGAGCACATGTACGGCTTCGACAAATCGGCGCCGGAACGTTTGTGGATCATGGTCAAGAACTACGCCACCCTGGATTTCGGCGACAGTTTCTTTCGCGACGCCAAGGTCATCGACCTGATCAAGGAAAAGATGCCGGTGTCGATCTCCCTCGGTCTGTGGAGCACGCTGATCATGTACCTGGTGTCGATCCCGCTGGGGATC
Source organism: Pseudomonas sp. PDM02 (assembly GCF_014852285.1). Taxonomy (NCBI): domain Bacteria; kingdom Pseudomonadati; phylum Pseudomonadota; class Gammaproteobacteria; order Pseudomonadales; family Pseudomonadaceae; genus Pseudomonas; species Pseudomonas sp. PDM02. The sequence continues at coordinate 183,484 of NZ_JACVBL010000004.1, forward strand.
GCCAAGGCCACGCGACATGGCAGTCACTTCGACGTCTGGACCAGCTCGGCGATCATCGTCGGCTATGCGATCCCGGCGTTCCTGTTCGCCATTCTGTTGATTGTGGTGTTCGCCGGCGGCAGCTATTTCGACTGGTTCCCGCTTCGGGGACTGACCTCGAACAACTTCGATGAACTGAGCATGGGCGGCAAGATTCTCGATTACTTCTGGCACCTGGCATTGCCGGTGACGGCGCTGGTGATCGGTAACTTCGCCACCATGACCCTGCTGACCAAAAACAGCTTCCTCGATGAAATCAACAAGCAGTACGTGGTCACCGCCAAGGCCAAGGGCCTGACCAATCACCGTGTGCTCTACGGCCACGTGTTCCGCAACGCCATGCTGCTGGTGATTGCCGGTTTCCCGTCGGCGTTCATCGGGATTTTCTTCACCGGTTCGTTGCTGGTGGAGGTGATCTTCTCCCTCGACGGACTGGGGCTGATGAGTTTCGAAGCGGCGATCAACCGTGATTACCCGGTGGTCTTCGGCACGTTGTTCATCTTCACCCTGCTGGGATTGGTGGTGAAACTGATCGGCGATCTGACCTACACCTTTGTCGATCCGCGCATCGACTTCGAAAGCCGGGAGCATTGAGATGAACCTGTCCCCTCTCAATCGCCGGCGTTTCGAACTGTTCAAGGCCAACAAGCGCGGCTGGTGGTCGCTGTGGCTGTTTCTCGTGTTGTTCGGCCTGAGCCTCGGTGCCGAGCTGATCGCCAACGACAAACCCTTGGTGGTGCATTACGACAACAGCTGGTACTTCCCGGCGCTCAAGCGTTACCCGGAGACTACGTTCGGCGGCGAATTCCCGCTGGAAGCCAACTACAAGAGCCCGTATATCCGCGAACTGCTCAAGGCCAAGGATGCGTGGGTGCTGTGGGCGCCGATTCCCTACAGCTACCAAAGCATCAACTACGACCTGAAAGTCCCGGCACCGGCACCGCCATCGACCGACAACCTGCTGGGCACGGACGACCAGGGGCGCGATGTGTTGGCGCGGGTGATTTACGGCTTCCGGATTTCGGTGCTGTTCGCGCTGACATTGACCATTCTCAGCTCGATCATCGGCGTGATTGCCGGTGCCTTGCAGGGTTTCTATGGCGGCTGGGTCGATCTCGCCGGGCAGCGGTTCCTGGAGATCTGGTCCGGGTTGCCGGTGCTGTATCTGCTGATCATTCTCGCCAGCTTCGTCCAGCCGAACTTCTGGTGGCTGCTGGGGATCATGCTGCTGTTTTCGTGGATGAGCCTGGTGGACGTGGTCCGCGCCGAGTTCCTGCGCGGACGCAACCTCGAATACGTGCGCGCTGCCCGGGCGCTGGGGATGCAGAATGGTGCGATCATGTTCCGCCACATCTTGCCCAACGCGATGGTTTCGACCATGACCTTCATGCCGTTCATCCTGACCGGCGCCATCGGCACGCTGACGGCGCTGGACTTCCTGGGTTTCGGCTTGCCGCCGGGCGCGCCGTCGCTCGGTGAGCTGGTGGCCCAGGGCAAATCCAACCTGCAAGCGCCGTGGCTGGGCATGAGCGCATTTGCGGTGCTGGCGTTGATGTTGAGTCTGCTGGTGTTCATCGGCGAGTCCGCTCGCGATGCCTTCGACCCGAGGAAGTGAAATGAATCAGGACAATCTGATCGAAGTGCGCGACCTGGCCGTCGAATTCGTCGTTGGCGAGCGCTGCCAGCGGGTGGTCGAAGGTGTCAGCTTCGACATCAAGCGCGGCGAGACCCTGGCGTTGGTGGGTGAAAGCGGTTCCGGCAAATCGGTGACCGCGCACTCGATCCTGCGCCTGCTGCCCTACCCGCTCGCCCGGCATCCGTCCGGCACCATCGAGTACTCCGGGCAAGACCTGCTGAGCCTGAAAGAAAAAACCATCCGCCACATCCGTGGCAACCGGATCGCGATGATCTTTCAGGAGCCGATGACTTCGCTCAACCCGCTGCACTCGATCGAGAAGCAGATCAACGAAGTTCTCAGCATTCACAAAGGTTTGATCGGCAAAGTCGCGACCAAACGTACGCTGGAACTGCTGGAAATGGTCGGCATTCCGGAGCCCGAGAAGCGCCTGAAAGCCCTGCCCCACGAATTGTCCGGCGGCCAGCGCCAGCGAGTGATGATCGCCATGGCCCTGGCCAACGAGCCGGAGCTGCTGATCGCAGACGAACCGACCACCGCGCTGGACGTGACCGTCCAGCTGAAAATCCTCGAATTGCTCAAGGAATTGCAGACCCGTCTGGGCATGGCATTGTTACTGATCAGTCACGATTTGAACCTTGTGCGAAGAATTGCGCATCGCGTATGTGTCATGCAGCGCGGTTGCATCGTCGAACAGGCATCGTGCGAAGAGTTGTTCCGCGCGCCGCAGCATCCGTACACTCGGGAACTGCTGGCAGCGGAGCCCAGCGGCAAGCCGGCGACCAACGTGATTGGCCCGCCGTTGCTTGCGGTCGAGGACCTGAAAGTCTGGTTTCCGATCAAGAAAGGCTTGCTGAAAAAGACCGTCGATCACATCAAAGCGGTGGACGGGATCAATTTCAGCCTGCCTCAGGGACAGACCCTGGGGATTGTGGGGGAAAGCGGTTCCGGCAAGTCGACACTCGGTTTGGCGATTTTGCGGCTGATTGGCAGCAAAGGTGCGATCCGTTTTGAAGGCAAGCAGCTAGACTGCCTGACGCAACAACAGGTCCGGCCGCTGCGTCGGGAGATGCAGGTGGTGTTTCAGGACCCGTTCGGCAGCCTGAGCCCGCGGATGTGCGTGAGCCAGATCGTTGGCGAAGGCCTGCGGATTCACAAGATGGGCACCGAGGCAGAACAGGAACAAGCGATTATTGCGGCACTCAGGGAGGTAGGTCTGGATCCGGAAACCCGGCACCGCTACCCCCACGAATTTTCCGGCGGGCAGCGGCAGAGAATCGCCATTGCCCGGGCATTAGTGCTAAAACCGGCGCTGATTCTGCTGGACGAGCCGACTTCGGCCCTCGACCGGACAGTGCAGCGCCAAGTGGTGGAGCTTTTGCGTTCACTGCAAACCAAGTACAACCTGACGTATCTGTTTATCAGCCATGACCTGGCTGTCGTCAAAGCGCTGAGCCACCAGTTGATGGTGGTCAAGCATGGCCAAGTGGTCGAACAGGGAGACGCGCAAAGTATCTTTGCCGCCCCCCAACATCCGTATACACAGCAGTTGCTGGAAGCCGCTTTTCTGGCACCAGCCACTGCGCAATAACCTGAAAGAGAGGAGCAACACATGGGTTTTCTCGCCGGTAAGCGCGTACTGATCGTCGGTGTCGCCAGCAAGCTGTCCATCGCATCCGGCATCGCTGCCGCCATGCATCGCGAGGGCGCTGAGCTTGCCTTCACTTATCAGAACGACAAACTCAAGGGTCGTGTCGAAGAGTTCGCACAAAGCTGGGGTTCCAACCCGGACCTGTGCTTCCCGTGCGACGTGGCCAGCGATGAAGAAATCGCCAAGGTTTTCGTTGAGCTGGGCAAGAAGTGGGATGGCCTGGATTGCATCGTGCACTCCGTCGGCTTCGCCCCGGGCGACCAACTGGACGGCGACTTCACCGAAGCCACCACCCGTGAAGGTTTCCGCATTGCTCACGACATCAGCGCCTACAGCTTCGTGGCCCTGGCCAAAGCTGGCCGCGAAATGATGAAAGGCCGCAATGGCAGCCTGCTGACCCTGTCGTACCTGGGCGCCGAGCGCACCATGCCTAACTACAACGTAATGGGCATGGCCAAGGCTTCGCTGGAAGCCGGCGTACGTTACCTGGCCGGCTCCCTGGGCCCGGACGGCACTCGCGTCAACTGCGTATCGGCTGGCCCGATCCGCACCCTCGCCGCTTCCGGCATCAAGAACTTCCGCAAGATGCTGGCCGCCAACGAAGCGCAAACCCCGCTGCGTCGCAACGTCACCATCGAAGAAGTCGGCAACGCCGGCGCCTTCCTGTGCTCGGACCTGGCGTCCGGCATCAGCGGTGAAATCATGTACGTGGACGGTGGTTTCAACACCACGGCCATGGGCAGCCTCGAAGAGTAATCTTCGACGGTAACGAAAAAACCCGCCTCTACAGGCGGGTTTTTTTGTGCCAAAAATTCCATACCCAACGCAATCCCCTGTAGGAGCCGGCTTGCTGGCGATAGCGTCCGTTCAGACAATCAATATATCGGCTGACACACCGCCATCGCCAGCAAGCCGGCTCCTACAGGGGTTGTGTGTTCAGGTCGATTGAGGTCAGGCAGTTGGCAAATAATTGCTGGATTGGCTGCAAACGTTGGCTGTAGCGCTGCAACAGCACAATCTCGCGGTAGAACGTCAGTTCGCCCAACCGGATGATCCGCACCTTCGCGCCATACTCAAGCCACAACCCGGCCTCAGGAAGCAGCGACACACCCAATCCGCATTCAACCATTTTGACGATGGCTTCCAGCTCATCCAGTTCCAAAGCCACCTGCACATCAATCTGCTGTTCACGCAGGAACCGCGTCACCAGGCGCCCACCGAAGGAATTGCGGTCGTAACGCACATGGGGATGGTTCGCGAGGATCTGCAACGGGTCATTACCTTCAAGCTCCGGCGGCACGATCAGCACAAACGGTTCCTTGCGAATGACCTGCGCCGACAACTCCTTGGGCAACTCGAACGGCGGCTTGATCAGGATGGCCAGATCAACCTCCCCGGTATCGACCTGGCTCAGCAAATTGAGCGAAACGCCCGGCACCAGTTTCGGTTCCAGCAATGGCGCTTGCTGGCGTAAGCGCAATAACGCCTGGGGCAGCAACCCGGTCTGGGCCGTGGCCACTGCGCCAATCTTCAACTCGCCGCGGTACTCGCTGACGTCATCGCTGACCGCCATGCGACTGAAGGTTTCCAGCATCTCCCGGGCCATTGGCAACGCCCGTTGCCCTGCCGCATTGAGAATCGCCTGACGCCCGGTGCGATCGAACAAACGAATGCCCAACGCCTGTTCCAGGTTGCGCATCTGCGCGCTGACCGCCGACTGCGTCAGGCCGATGTGCATGCCGGCGGCGGCGAATGTGCCGTAGCGTGTAACAGCGATGAAGGTTTTCAGTTCACGCAGCATGACGGTCTCGATTGATCGAAATAATTTGAGCTCGATGCAAAAACTATCGTCTTTCAATCGAAAAGCACAGCGCTAAACTCCACTTCAATCACCGTCAATCTGCGAGGCACAGCGATGCAACTCTCCCCTTTTCACTTGGCCATCCCGGTATATGACCTCGCGGCAGCCCGGACTTTTTACCGTGACGTCTTCGGCCTGGAGGAAGGCCGGTCCAGCGACCATTGGGTTGACTTCAACTTCTTCGGCCACCAATTGGTGATTCACCTGGCACCCAAAAACGCCTCACAGGAAGCCGCGCACACCAACGCCGTGGACGGGCATGACGTGCCGGTGCCGCATTTTGGCGTGGTGCTGGGGATGGATGAGTGGGAGGGTTTGGCCGAGCGGCTGAAGGCGCGCGACACCCGATTCGTGATTGAACCGGGCATTCGGTTTCAGGGGTTGGTTGGCGAACAGGCGACGATGTTTTTGTTTGATCCTTGCGGCAATGCGCTGGAGTTCAAAGCGTTCAAGGATATCGGGCAGCTGTTTGCCAAGTGAAGATATGGGTGATTTTGAGGGCCTCATCGCGAGCAGGCTCGCTCCCACAAGGATTTGTGCCGGATGCAGGTTTTGTATTCTGCGAAGATCCACTGTGGGAGTGAGCCTGCTCGCGATTTGGCCCGCTCATACACCACCGAAATTCCAGCCTACCGATGCAACGCCCTCTCCGCCTCAATCAGCAGTTCATCGATCGAGTGATGCAGATTAATGTCGTACTCAACCTGACCAATGCTGAAACGAATGTCATAACCGCGACGCATCGTGGCATTGCGCTCGTCGAGGATTTCTTCGAGCCGCGACTTGATGGCGCCAATGTCCACGGCGCTTGAACCGGTCAACAAGGCCACAAACTCGTCGTCGCCGAGCCGGCCAATCACATCGTTTTCGCGGAAGGCGATGCGCAGCACGTCGGCAAAGGTTTTCAGGGCGTCATCACCCTCGGCGCGGCCGTACAAATAGTTGATGTGCTTGAAATTATCGAGGTCGAAAAACAGCAGCGTGGCCGGTTTTTCCAGTTGCTGACAGGCGTCCAGCCCCAGTTGGGCCAGTGTCGTGAAGCCGTGACGGTTGGACAGCAGCGTCAACTCATCCATGCTCGCCATCTGCACACCAATCACTTCCTGCTCGGCTTTACGGGCCTGATCACGCAGCAATTGACGCGCTTGCTGGGGCGACAGCAACGGGTCTGCGTTAGCGCCGTGTTTTACCGGTTTGCCTGGGTTCAGCATGACTCACTCCATTGGCGGGTATGTTCTTTAGAGTGGTCCATACCCGGTTTGACTCCCGGTTAACGGACCGTCGGTCAACTGCCCACCACCGGACAAGGCCCTCCGGCCTCGGCCCAGCGCTTGAATTGAGTGACGAAAATATCGTGCGGCACCGGCACCGGCGCTCGCTCTTCACCCGGATTCCAGCCCCACAGCACCAGTTTGTCGTCGCTGACATGCTTGATCAGCGCGGCGAAATCCCGATCGCCATTACTGGAGCGGTCCTTGATCATTGCGCACAATTTGTCGGCCGGCAGCCCGATCCAGGCCATTTTGTGCGCCGCAGGCGGCAGGCTCCAGTGCGGTGCACCCGGTGGCGCATGCGGGCCGTAACTGGCCGGCGGATTGCTGTCGGCGTGGCAGGTGGCGCACGGCAAACCGGCCGCGCCCTTGCCGTCCATGCCGCGTACGACGTTCATCGCGTGGGGCGTTCCGGCATCGAACTGCAACGGTGAATCACCCGGGATATGGCAGTTCTGGCAGCGCGGGTTCTGAAACACCTTCTGCACGGTATCGAAAGCCTTCAACGCTTCTCTATCCTCTGAGAACAGGTCCGTGGCGTAGATCGTCAGGAGGATCAGCACCACTGCGCCCAGAATCAGATGTCGCCTCATCTCACACCCCCGACAGTTGCAAGGGCAGTTCGCGCAACCGTTGCCCGGTCAGGGCAAACACTGCGTTGGCCACCGCTGGCGCCGTGGGCGGCACGCCAGCCTCACCGATGCCGCCGGGTTTGTCGGTGCTGGGCACGATATGCACTTCAACCACCGGCATTTCGTTCAGGCGCAGCACCTGATAGTCGTGGTAATTGGACTGCACCACCTGCCCATTCTTGAAGGTCAGTTTGCTGTGCAGGGTAAAGCCGAGGCCGAAGGTGATGGCCGACTCCATTTGCGCCGCGATGCTCATCGGGTTGACCGCAATCCCGCAGTCCACCGCGCACACCACCCGGTGCACGCGGATCTTCAGGTTGTCCTGGGACACCTCGGCAACCTGCGCGACGTAGCTGCCGAACGACTCATGCACCGCGACACCCAGTGCATGCCCATCCGGTAATGGCGCTGTCCAATTGGCCTTCTCGACCGCCAGGTTCAACACACCAAGATGCCGCGCATGGTCCTTGAGCAAGGTTCGCCGGTACTCCACCGGGTCCTTACCTGCCGCTTCGGCCAGCTCATCGATCAACGACTCCATCACGAACGCCGTGTGGGTGTGCCCGACCGAACGCAACCACAACACGGTGATGCCGGTTTTCGGCGAATGCAGTTCCACCTGATGATCGGCCAAGCCCTCGATGTAAGGGCTGTCGACAACGCCTTCGACCGACGTTTTGTCGATACCGTCCTTGACCATGGTGGCCGCAAACGCTGTGCCGTCCATGATCGACTGCCCGACCATCACGTGCTTCCACGCAATCGGCATTCCACTGGCATCCAGGCCGATACGCGCCTGATGCAGGAACGCCGAACGGTAATAGCCACCACGGATGTCGTCCTCCCGCGACCACACCGTTTTCACCGGGCCGCCCGCCGCCTTCGCAACCTCCACGGCCTCAGCGACAAAGTCTGAAGTCGGGTTGGCCCGCCGGCCGAAACCGCCGCCCAGAAACTCGGTATGAATCTCGACCTGCTCGGGTTTGAGCCCGGTGATTTTTCCCGCGATCATCTGATCCAGCGTCTGGAACTGCGTACCGGTCCAGATTTCGCATTTGTCCTGGGTGATTTTCACCGTGCAATTGAGCGGTTCCATTGGCGCATGAGCCAGGTACGGCACGCTGTACTCGACATCAATCGCCTTCGCTGCCTTGCGCAAAGCGCCCTGCGCATCCCCGGCCTTGCTGGCCGAAGTGCCCGGCGTGGCGGCGAGTTTGCGAAAGCTCTCCAGCAGATGTTGGCTGTCGAGCCCGGTGTTCGGCCCCAGATCCCAATCGACCTTCAGCGCATCGCGCCCCAGTTTCGCCGCCCAGTAATGATCGGCAATCACCGCGACGCCCGTCGGCACCTGCACTACTTTGTGCACGCCCGGTATCTCCAGCGCTTGCGCGCCTTCAAAGGATTTGACACTGCCGCCGAACACCGGCGCACGGGCAACCATCGCGGTCATGAGTCCGTCGAACTGCACGTCCATCCCGAACTTGGCTCTCCCGGTGATTTTCTCCGGTGTGTCCAGGCGTTTGGTCGGTTTGCCGATGACCTTCCAGTCTTTCGCGTCCTTTAACTTGATCGACGCCGGGTCCGGTGCCGGCAGTTTGCCCGCGTCATCGGCCAGTTCGCCGTACGTGGCGCGGTTGTCGCCGGCAATGACCACACCCGACTCAGTGCGAATTTCCGAAGGCGCGACATTGAAGCGCTTGGCGGCGGCTTCGATCAGCATCAACCGCGCCGCCGCGCCCGCCTGACGGTAGCGATCGAATTCCATCCAGGTCGAGGTCGAACCGCCGGTGATTTGCATCCCGCCAAACCCGGCCAGACCATAGTCGGCGGCCGAAGCCGGAGCATGTTCGACGCGGATTTTCGACCAGTCGGCGTCCAGTTCTTCGGCGATCAGCATGGTCAGGCCGGTCCAGATGCCCTGGCCCATTTCAGAATGGCCGAGCAGCACGGTGACGCTGTTGTCGTTACCGATTCGTAAAAATGCATTCGGTGCAAAGACGTTGCCCTGATTCTCGGCGCCCATGGCAAAACGGTGGGCACCGGGGATGACAAAGGCGATCACCAATCCACCGCCCAGCACTGCGCTGCCCTTGAGAAACCCACGGCGCGATAACGGATTGAAGCTGTTCATGGCGCATGACTCCCGTCAACCGATGTCGGCGGCGCGTTTGATCGCGGCACGAATCCTCGGGTAGGTGCCGCAGCGGCAGATGTTGCCGGAGAGCGCCTGGTCGATGTCGCTGTCGGTGGGCTTGGGGATCTTCGCCAGCAGCGCCGCCGCCGACATGATCTGCCCGGACTGGCAGTAGCCGCACTGGACCACATCGAGTTCGGCCCAGGCTTGTTGCACCGGGTGCGAACCGTCGGTGGACAGGCCTTCAATGGTGAGGATTTTTTGCCCATGGGCCACTGCCGTGGCGGGCGTGATGCAGGAGCGCAGCGGCGCCCCGTCGACATGCACGGTGCAAGCGCCGCACTGGGCAATGCCGCAACCGAATTTGGTGCCGGTCAGGTGCGCGACATCGCGCAGGACCCAGAGCAGCGGCATGTCCGCAGGGACATCCAGTGCCTGATCCTTGCCATTGATGTTGAGGGTCAGCATGACGAATTCCTCAGACTCACGGCCCATGTAGGAGCGAAGCTTGCTCGCGAAGGCGGTGTATCAGACGACTTCCATGTCAAATGACACGGCCCCTTCGCGAGCAAGCTTCGCTCCTACAGGTAGCGCTGTTTGGGTTATCCCTATAGCTAAGCGCAAATTGCCGGGCGAGACCGGTTCATCGACCACCGGTACTCTCAAAACCACCTCAAACCTGTAGGAGCCGGCTTGCTGGCGAAGGCGGCAGTATGGCCACTGCTGCTTCGCCAGCAAGCCGGCTCCTACAGGTTGCGTTGGGGCTTAGAAATCGGTGGACACCGACACTTCGCGCCAGGCCTGCAACTCACCGGCGACATAGGCGTTCTTGGCTTCGATCGCCGCGACGCAGTCACTGCCCAGCGGCAGACGCAGCGGTGCCTTTTGCGCTTCCACCAGGGTGATCATGACCTGGGCCAGTTTGTCCGGATCACCAGGCTGATTCAGGGTCACGGCCTTGGCAATCTTGCGTACTTCGCCCGCAGTGCCGTCGTAGTCGGCAATCGAGGACGGCGATTCGACCAGCGAATTGCCTTCGAGAAACTCCGTGCGGAAATAGCCCGGTTCAACGATGGTGACCTTGACGCCCAGCGGCTCCAGCTCGGCATGCAGCGCTTCACTCAAGCCTTCGACGGCGAATTTGGTCGAGCAGTAAACACCGAATCCCGCCCCGGATCTGTAACCTCCCACCGATGACAGGTTGATCACATGCCCGCTGCGAGCGGCGCGCATGTACGGCAGGACGGCGCGAGTGACGTTCAGCAAACCGAAGACATTGGTTTCGTACACGCGGCGAACTTCATCGGCAGTGGCTTCTTCTACTGCGCCGAGCAAACCGAAACCGGCGTTGTTGACCAGCACGTCGATGCGTCCGAAGTGCTCGATGGCGGCTTTTGCGACCGCAACGCTTTGCGCTTCGTCAGTGACGTCGAGGGTGACGGCCAGCAAACCGGGTTGATCGCCAAAACGCTGAGTGATGCTGTTGGCATCGCGGGCGGTGGCAACCACCGCGTCACCGTTGGCCAGCGCAGCGGCGGCGATTTTTGCGCCGATACCGCGAGAAGCACCCGTGATGAGCCAGATACGCTTGAAGTTATTGGAGGTGGTCATGAGCGTGTTCCTTGTGTGCAGTGGGGGTAGGCACAAGGTACGCAGGAAGATTGCCCGGAAAAATGCCCTCGTGTTACAAGCACTATGAAACGCTCTTTCATAATGGCACCGCGATGAATCACGATCCTTTCGATGGCTTGACCGAGTTTCTGGCGGTGGCCGAGCACAAGAGTTTCACCCTTGCCGCGACGCGGTTGGCAGTCACCCCCACCGCTGTCAGCCATGCGATCAAATTGCTCGAGCGCCGTACGGGCGTGTTGCTGTTCCAGCGCACCACACGCCGGGTGGCGTTGACTGAAGCCGGGGCCAGCCTGTTTTCGCGGTTGCGGCCTGCGGCCAGTGAAATCGATGAGGCGCTGGCGGTGCTCAGCGGCTTTCGCGATCAGCCCATGGGCACGCTGCGCCTCACTGCACCGAGGCTGTCCGGGGCCTTGTTGATGGAGCCGCTGATTCCGCTGTTTCGCGAGGCTTATCCGCAAGTCACCCTCGACATCTCCCTCGATGACGCCACGGTGGACCTGATGGCTGGCGGTTTCGATGCCGGGATCCGCCTGGGCGAGTCCATCGAAAAAGACATGGTCGCGGTGCGCCTCACGCCGGATCTGCAATGGTCGGTGGTGGGTGCGCCGGAGTACTTCGCCAAGGCAGGCAAACCGGCCAGCCCTGAAGACCTGACCCGTCATCAATGCATCGGCTTTCGCTTTTCGACCTCGGGGAGCGCACACCGCTGGGAGTTTCGCCGCGAGGGGCGCGATTTTACGGTGGGTGTAGAGGGCGGCGTGATCGTCAATGACCGAAGGTTGCTGGTGGCTGCCGCCCGTAGCGGTTCGGGCCTGGCGTATGCCTGCGATCTGGAAATCGCCGATGAGTTGGCGGACGGCCGACTGGAGCGGGTGCTGCAACCGTTCGTGCCACTGAGTTCGGCGCTGTACCTGTATTTCCCCGGCAGAACCCAGACTCAACCGAAGTTGCGCGCCTTTATCGACCTGGCCACCCGCTGGATCGCCGAACAGGGTGGTCTGGGACGAGGCTAGCGTCTCGGCACAAGCAAAATACCGGTCTGATGCCTCAAACCGCTGCGGTGACCAAACCTTTGCCCATCCGATGCTGGGCCAGCAGGCGCATGACATAGCCGATCTTGATCAGGGTCGGCCCGATGATGGTCATGGCATGCATCGCGACCAACACCACGATCGGCAGGTGTCCGGCGTAGAGATAAGCGCCGTAGATGCCTGCCAGCAACAGCGCCAGGCCCGCGCCCAACATGTTGCTCGACAGGTGCAAGACATTCTGAGGATTGCTGAAGTAAGCGAACATATTTCCGTACTCCCGAATCAGACCAGTTGTACGTTTGTTACTTCAGGTTTCGTGCCAGTTTTTTAAGCTATAAAAATCAACACGCTGCGACGAAGGCAGTCAATTTGACCTGACGCCATAACAGTCAATACGACTACGGCAAGAGTCAATTTGACTTCACCAAGGCCCTCTGCCTGTCTACACACTCTAAAAGCAAACCAATATCATTTGCGCGCAGCTAAACCTTTTGTTTTAATCGCGACCAATTCTTATTTGCACCAACGGCGCCTGTCGCCCATGGATATCTGTTCACGATGATGGTCGCCGATTCTTCCAGCGTTCAGAACCTCTACGTCACGCATCACCGCTGGCTGCATGAGCTGCTGCGCCGGCGCTTGAGCAATGCGTTCGATGCCGCCGACCTGGCCCATGACACCTTTATCCGCGTGCTCAAGCGCCCTCAAGTGTTCGATTGCGAAAGTCGCGAGCGCTCCTACCTGGCGACCATTGCCCGTGGCTTGTGCATCGATCACTGGCGCCGTCGACAGCTGGAACAGGCGTGGCTGGAAACGCTGGCGGCACGCCCGCAGGCGGTTCAACCGTCGCCGGAACAACGGGCAATCATCGTCGAGACCTTGTATGAAGTGGACGCCATGCTGCTGCGCCTGCCAAAGAATGTGCGCGACGCGTTCATCCTGGCCCAGTTGCATGGCCTGCCCTACCGCGCCATCGCCGAAGAAATCGGTGTGTGCGAACGCATGGTGAAAAAGTACCTGGCACAGGCGCTGATGCACTGCGCGATGCTTGAGGCCGAACTCGATGGCCTGTTGATCGAGTAGCGCCATGCCCGCCGTCTCTTCCAACTCGATCAGCCATGCCAGCCTCGAACAAGCGGCGCAATGGTATGTGCAACTCAACGATCAGCACGTCGGCGATCAGGAACGTCAGCGCTGGCAAGCCTGGCTGGCGCAAAGTGGCGATCATCAGGCGGCCTGGCGCTATGTCGAGCGTGTTGGCCAGCGCTTCGCCGCGCTACAAGATGATCACCCGCAGGCCGCCGGTCTTGTGCTGCGTAATACCGCGCGCTCGCCGATCAGCCGTCGGCAGACAGTCAAGAGCCTGCTCATTCTCGCATCGGGCGGGCTACTGGGCTGGAACGCCTGGCGGGAATCCTCGCTGCCGGACGCTCTGGGTCGATGGACCGCCGATCTTTCTACGGACACCGGCGAAACCCGGGAAAGCCTCCTCAGTGACGGCAGCCGCATCTGGCTCAACGCCCTCAGCGCGCTGAACGTGCGTTTCGAAACCACGCAACGCCTGCTGCTGTTGAGTGCCGGGGAAGTGTTGATCGATACCGCCAAGGACAGCAGCCGAGCGTTTCTGGTGCAAACCGCCGAAGGCCGGATGCGCGCGCTCGGCACTCGTTTCAGCGTGCGCCAGGAACAACAGCGGACATTGCTGAACGTCTACGAAGGCGCGGTCGAAGTTCGAACCACGGCGGGCCAGATGCAGGTGGTCGAGGCCGGACGACAATTGGCGTTCACGCAAAACCACACGCCACCTTCCACCGAAGCAGCGGCGGGCCGCGAAGCCTGGCGCCGTGGTCTGTTACTGGCGGACAACCTGCCGCTGGGGCAGTTGATCGAGGAATTGAGCCGCTACCGACCGGGGCATCTGGCGTGCGACCCGGCCATCGCCGGTTTGCCGGTGATGGGCTCGTTTCCGCTCAAGGACACCGATCAAGCCTTGCGCCTGCTGGAAGCGGCGCTACCGATACGCGTCGAAAAAACCATGGACTGGTGGGTCAACGTCGCGCCAAAAGCGTGAATCAAAAACATTTCAACGCCACAGTTCCCTTTTTGGTTTTTCGTTCGGTTAACCCTGTGAAGCACTTCAAATGCCGCTCGATCTGATTCCAGGGAACACCCTTTTGCACGACTCCTTCGCTCGCACTCGTTTTGCCTTGCGTCCGTTGGCACTGGCCCTTCCGGTCGCGCTGCTGAGTCTTGCCCCGGCCCTCGCCCACGCCGAAACAGGCAGCACCAGTGAACAGCCCACCCGCCAGAAGCGTTATTACACGATCGCTGCCGGCTCGTTGGTCAGCGCACTCAACCGTTTCGCCGAACAGGCGGGGATATTCCTCGCCGGCCGCAACGACCTGGCGAGTGAAAAATACAGCCCGGGGCTTGAAGGCGAATTCACCGTGCAACAGGGCTTGCAGCGACTGTTGCAAGGCAGTGGCTTGCAAGCCCAGCCGCAGGGCGACCGCGGCTATGTCCTGCAGGTTGCCCCCGCAACGAATGGGCCGCTGGAACTGGGCACCACCAACGTTTCCGGCCGGGCACTCGGCGCCATCACCGAAGACAGCCACGCCTACACCCTCGGATCGACCTCTTCAGCCACCGGGCTGTCGCTGTCCTTGCGTGAAACCCCGCAGTCGGTGTCGGTCATCACCCGCCAGCAACTGGACGATCAGGGCTCCACCAGCATCGCCGACGCCCTGCGCCGCGTACCCGGCGTCAGTGTGCAGAACTACGACAGCGAGCGTTGGGAGTTTTCCAGCCGTGGCCTGCCGATCACCAACTTCCAGTACGACGGTGTCAACACCGACTACGACGGCGTCTACGATTACGGCACCACCAGCACCGACATGGCGACCTTCGACCGCGTCGAGATCATCAAGGGCGCCACCGGGCTGATGACCGGTTCGGGGGACCCTTCGGCCACCGTCAACCTGATCCGCAAGCGCCCGACCAAAGCATTCAAGGCCTCGATCACCGGCGCCGTCGGCTCCTGGGACAACTATCGCAGCACCGGCGACATTGCTGGCCCACTGACGGAGAGCGGCAACGTGCGCGGGCGTTTCGTCGGGGCGTATCAAGACCGCAGCGCCTACCTGGACAACTACCGCAACACCCGCGACATCGCCTACGGCATCCTCGAGGCCGACCTGACCCCGGGCACTCTCGTGACCTTCGGTATCGACCAGCAAAATACCCGCTCCCGTGGCGCCAGCTGGACTGGTTTCCCGATGTACAACAGCGACGGTTCGCGCACCCGTTTTTCCCGCTCGTTCAACCCGGCCACCGACTGGAGCCGGCGCGACTTCACCAACCAGACGATTTTCGCCTCGGTGGAACAGCAACTGGTGAATGACTGGAAGCTGAAGGTCAGCTACGACCGCAAGCATCGCCAGCACGACACCTTCCTCGCCTCGGCCAGCGGCGGCAATCCGGACCCGCTCACCGGCAACGGCATGTTCATGTACATGGGCCGGTTCAAGGGCGATCAGTTGCAGGACAACCTCGACGTAAATTTCACCGGCCCGTTCAGCCTGCTGGGTCGTGAGCATGAGCTGATCGCCGGTTTCATGTCGATGCACACGCGCCAGGACATTCCGGTGCACGGTTCGGTCTACCCGCCCCTCGACGGCAGCATCTTCGACTGGCGCGGCGAGTTCGCGAAACCGGACATTGCCAGGGTCGGCGACAACGACATCGACCAGCGTCAGACCGGCGCCTACCTGGCCACCCGCCTCAAGCCAACCGACGACCTGGCGGTGATCCTCGGCGCCCGGGTCAGCCGCTTCACTGCCAGCGATGAGCTGGACTACAGCGACCCGACCACCAAGGATGTGCGCGACAGCTATCGCCAGACCGGCGTGGTCACCCCATATGCCGGGCTGGTCTACGACCTCGACGACACCTGGTCGGTGTACACCAGCTACACCAGCATTTATCAGCCGCAGATGAGCAAGGATGCCGAGCGCAAACTGCTCGACCCGGTAGAAGGCGACAGCTACGAGGCCGGGCTCAAGGCCGAATTCCTTGACGGGCGCTTGAACGCCAGCTTCGCGGTGTTCCGCATCGAGCAGGACAACGTTGCCGAGTACGTCAGCGGTGTCGACACCGAATCGGTGTACCGCCCGGTGCAAGGCGCCACGACCAAAGGCTTTGAAGTCGAAGTGGCGGGTGAAGTGATGGAAGGCTGGAATCTGTCGGCCGGCTACAGCTACAACCACACCCGCGATGCCAAGGGCGATTACGTCTACGGCTCGATCCTGCAAACCACCGCGCCGGAACAAGTGGTTCGGGTGTTCAGCACCTACCGGCTGTCAGGGGCACTGGAAAAACTCACCGTCGGCGGCGGGGTGAACTGGCAGAGCGAATTCTTCGGCAATGTGTTCCAGCCCAACCCCGACGACCCGGTCAACTTCGGCCAGTCTTCGACAATCACCCAGCAAAGCTATGCCCTGGTGGACGTCATGGCGCGTTACCGCTTCAACGATCACCTGAGCACCACGCTGAACGTGAAGAACCTCTTCGACCAGACCTATTACACCGGGCTCGGCAACTTTGGCACCGGGTTCTACGGTGAACCTCGCAACGTGCAACTGACCACCCGCTGGGATTTCTGATCGGTAACTTGTCGATCTGCGGTACTTCCGAGCCCCTCCCGGCTGACTACGCTGAAAGTTCAGCACGAGTAAACCGTGGAGAGGATTACCGCCATGCAACGCGTTCAGAAGCTCACGCCCTGCCTGTGGTTCGACGATCAGGCGGAGGAAGCCGCGAAGTTTTACTGCTCGGTGTTCGATCATTCAAAAATCACCGCCACGACCTACTATGGCCACGCCGGTTTCGATTTACATGGTCGCCCTGAAGGCTCGGTCATGACGGTCAGCTTCGAGCTCGACGGACAGAGTTTCACCGGCCTCAACGGTGGCCCAATGTTCAAGTTCAGCGAGGCAATCTCGTTTCAGGTCAATTGCCAGACCCAGGAGGAAGTCGATCACTTCTGGGGCGCCCTGAGCGCGGGGGGCGTCCCTCAGGCCCAGCAATGCGGCTGGCTCAAGGACAAATTCGGCCTGTCGTGGCAGATCGTGCCGATCGCCCTGATGAACATGATGAAAGACCCCGACACAACAAAATCACAGCGCGCCATGGAGGCGATGCTGCAAATGAAAAAACTCGATATCGCGGCACTGCAACGAGCCTTTGACGGCGAGAGCTAATACACTCCGGTGCTGACCTGCCGAGGACACCGACAATGAAGCCCACCGCTGGCAAAGACGCTAACAAGGCCCCCCGCTTCTGGCGTGACGATGCCCTGCCCTTCATTGAAGCCCGCTCCATCGCCGATGGGCGCGAGGTCTGTTACACCCGGCATGCCCATGAGCACTTTTCCATCGGCGCGATTACCGCCGGGCGCAGTACCTATATCCATGAACAATCGGAGTTTGAGGTCAGCGCCGGCACCGTAGTGCTGATGAATCCCGGCGACGTCCACGCCTGTAATCCAATCGACGACCAGCCGTGGTCGTACTTGATGTTGTACGTCGATACGCCGTGGCTCACCGACTTGCAGCATCAGCTCGGGTTCGGCAGCGACTTGGCATTTCGGCGGTTTTCCATCACCCATACGTCTGACGCCAGCCTGTTTGCCGGCCTGAAGACGCTGTTCGAAACACTGGTCGACAGCGAGCAGGACGTGCTGAGCAAACACAGCGCAGCGGTCGAGTTTTTTACCGACGTGCAGCAACGCCTCAACCCCGGCGATCAACCGCTGCGCGAGCCCAATTTCAAACTGGAGCGCGCGGCTGACTACATTCGCGACAACTGCACGAAAATACTCAAGCTCGAAGACATTTGCGACGCTGCGCAACTGTCGCCGTCCTACTTGATCCGCGCCTTCAAACAGCATTACGGCATGACGCCCCACGCATTTCTGGTCAACCGCCGCATCCAGTTTGCCCAGGATCGACTGCGCAGTGGCAAACTGATCGCCGACGTGGCGCTGGAAGCCGGGTTTGCCGATCAGGCGCATTTTCAGCGGGCGTTCAAACAGCATCTGGCGGCGACACCGGGGCAGTATCGCGGCTGAATGATCGATCAGGGCAGCAACAGGTAAATCG
The DNA here is from genome assembly GCF_014852285.1 of Pseudomonas sp. PDM02. Lineage (NCBI taxonomy): Bacteria > Pseudomonadati > Pseudomonadota > Gammaproteobacteria > Pseudomonadales > Pseudomonadaceae > Pseudomonas > Pseudomonas sp. PDM02. The sequence continues at coordinate 201,529 of NZ_JACVBL010000004.1, forward strand.
CACTCATCGCCAGCAACAGCGCCATGATCCGGTTGAACACGCGCATCCCCGCCGGGTTGTTCAGATAACCGCGCAGAAAAGTCCCGGCGTACGCCCAGCAACCGACGGACAGGTAGCAGATCACCAGATACACCGCGGCAAACTGCCAGACCAGCCGCGCCTCGCCATCGGCGACGAACGCGCCCATGCCGGCCACGCAGGCCAGCCAGGCTTTCGGGTTGAGCCACTGCATGACCGCGCCGTACACCATCGACGGCGCCCGCCCCGACTCCTTTGCATCAAGTTGCCCGTTGTCCGCCGCCAGTTTCCACGCCATGAACAACAGAAACGCCACGCCGGCCAGTTGCACCACCCGCGTCAGCGCCGGCCATGCCTGCAACACTTCATGCAGCCCCAACCCCATCAACACCAGCAGCAACACAAAACCCAGCGTTGCGCCGGCCACGTGGCGCTGACTGGCGCGAAAACCGAACTGCGCGCCGGAACTCAACGCCACAATGTTGACCGGCCCCGGCGTAATCGAGGCCACCAGGGCAAACGCCGCCATCGAAATAATCAGACTCATTGCATACCTTCTTCAATTCAGTTGAACCAGGCCTCACGGTAAGGCGCGGGCTGGTCCGCGTATTGAAGAAAACTGCCCAACCGTACTAGGAATAAGCGCCCACCACCCGCTTCACCTTGATCAACGCTGCCCGAAGAGAATCCATGTCCACCGACCCCAGCGCCAACCGGATCGCATGGGGCACGTTGGCAGCGACGGAAAAGGGTTCGGCGGTGGAAACGGCCACTTGCTCTTGTATCAACTCCACGGCGATCTGGTCCGCCCTGGCGTCCTCCGCCAGAGGCAGCCACAAAAAGTAGGAGGACGGATGAGTGATGCACGGCAGCCCTTTCAGAAGCTCCGCAGCCAGGGCTTGCCGGGCTTGTGCGTCCGCGCGCTTTTGCTCCTCGAGTATGCTGACGGTTCCATCGTCGAGCCATGCGCAGGCAATCGCGGTCATCACGCCAGGCGTATTCCAGGTGGTCGCCCGGATCACGCGTTCCAGTGCCGGGACCTTTTCAGCCGGCGCAGCAACGAAGCCGACACGCAGGCCGGTGGCGACGTTCTTCGAAAAACCTGAAACGTAGACCGTCCTTTCCGGCGCCAATTGGACCACTGGTGGTGGCGGGTCAGTAGCGAGAAACGCGTAGGCGGCGTCCTCGATGATCAGCAGGTCGTGGGCGCGCGCTATCGATACGAGCTGGTTCCGCCACGCCGCGTCCATCACCCAGCCCAGCGGGTTATGCAGGGTCGGCATGGTGTAGACGGCCCGCACCGAACGACGCCGACAGAGTGTGTCGAGTGCATCGAGATCGGGTCCGGTCTCGGTGACGGGAATGGGCACGATTTCAAGGTGCAACGCTTGCGCCAGCACTTTGAAACCCGAGTAGGTCAACGCGTCTGCCGCGATCACATCGCCCGGTTTCAGCAGCGCCATCATCGTCACCGCCAAACCATGCTGGGCACCGCTGACGATCAATACCTGCCCGGCCTCTACGCTCAGCCCTCGCGTGCGCAAATGGCTGGCGACAGACGCGCGCTCATGCAGGCGCCCGCCATGCGGCTGGTAGCGCAGATGGGATTCCAGATCGCCGGACAACGCGAGCTGACGCAAGGCGTTGCGCAACAGATCGGCCTGGCCGGGCAATGAGGGGTAGTTGAAATTCAGGTCCATCACGCCCGCAGCCACTTCGGGTTGATCAACGCCATGACCAGGCGGCAGCGACGTCTCCCGAACGAACGTGCCCCGCCCGGTTTCCCCACTCACCAGCCCCATCGCCTCAAGCTCTGCATACACCCGGCTGGCCGTGACCAGGGCCAGCCCTTCTGACTCGGCCAACTGGCGGTGCGTGGGCAAGCGAGTGCCCGGCGGTAAACGTCCGCAACGGATATCAGTGGCAAAGGAATCAACCAGCGACTTGTATCGGGAGCGCGGCATCTCGAGATGTATCCATGACAATTTTTTGATTGTCTTTATAGTCAGCCATACGATGCGCTCAAGGCAACCCGCCGCGAAAACAATCATCGAGTGTGACCTCAATGGAACGCGTATCGAACCTGCATATCGAGCCCCGGGAAAAGACCACCAGCGGGTGGATCAACGGGTTGATCGGCGTAGTGATCTTCAGCGGCTCGCTGCCGGCCACGCGAGTGGCAGTGCTGGAATTCGACCCGGTTTTCCTGACCGTCGCCCGTGCAACCATCGCCGGCGTTCTGGCGTTATGCATGCTGTGGCTGTTCAAGGAAAAGCGCCCTGCAAAGAGCCAACTGCTGCCGTTGTTCATCGTGGCCATGGGCGTGGTGGTCGGCTTTCCACTGTTGACGGCGCTGGCGTTGCAATACGTGACGTCGGCGCACTCCATCGTCTTCGTCGGCTTGCTGCCGCTCGCGACCGCCGTGTTCGGCGTGATCCGCGGTGGTGAGCGGCCGCGGCCGGTATTCTGGTGTTTCTCGGTGCTGGGCAGCCTGCTGGTGGTGGGATTTGCCGCCTCCCAAGGCCTGACCGCCTCACCTGAAGGCGACATCCTGATGCTGCTGGCCATCCTCGCGTGCGGTCTGGGTTATGCCGAAGGGGCGAAACTGTCCAGAACACTGGGCGGCTGGCAGGTGATTTGCTGGGCGCTGGTGCTGTCGCTGCCGGTGATGGCGCTGTTGACCTGGTGGCTCGCCCCCGCATCGTTCTCCGGGATCAGCACACCGGCCTGGTTCAGCCTGGGTTACGTGTCGCTGTTCAGCATGCTGATCGGCTTCGTTTTCTGGTATCGCGGGCTGGCTCAGGGCGGGATTGCCGCGGTCGGACAGCTTCAGCTCCTGCAGCCGTTTTTTGGCCTGGCGCTGGCGGCAACCTTGCTTCACGAGCAGGTCAGCATCGGCATGCTGGCGGTGACCGTGGCGGTGATTCTATGTGTGGCGGGGGCGAAGAAGTTCGCGAAGTAAGCGATTGTACGGGACGTGCCGTTCGCCACTGTATGGGTCGAGCCGCACGGCACCTGTGATAAAAATATCGCTCTCGCTTCTGGAGCCGATCATGGACCTCGCCACCCTGTCCCTTTTTCTCCCGGCCTGCTTCGCCCTGAACATGGCACCGGGTCCGAACAACCTGCTGTCGGTCAGCAATTCGACGCGTTACGGTTACCGCACCGCGTGTGTGGCCGGGATCGGTCGACTGCTGGCATTCGCCGGGATGATCGCCCTCGCCTCGGCAGGTCTGGCGGTGGTGTTGCAAACGTCGGAATTGTTGTTCTACGGGATCAAGATTGTCGGCGCGGCATACCTGTTCTACCTCGCCTGGCAATTATGGCGCGCGGATCCGGGGGCTGAAAACGTTGTGACTGGCGCGCCGGCGGGGATGCTGACATTGGCGCGACAGGAGTTCCTGGTGGCAGCCGGCAACCCGAAGGCGATCCTGATTTTCACTGCATTCCTGCCGCAGTTTGTCGACCCGAACCAGGCCGTGACGCCGCAATTTGCGGTGCTGGGTGCGCTGTTCCTGATCCTGGAATGGATCGCCATCGGCGCCTACGCCTACATGGGCCTGCACATGCGCCGCTGGTTTGCGAAACCTCGGGGCAAGCAGATTTTCAATCGCTGCTGTGCGGGGTTGCTGTCGGCGGCGGCTTCGGTGTTGCTGATGGCACGCCGTGGTTGAAGTGTTTCACGCCTGGTGATTTGTCTGCTCCAGGCCGACAGCGAACACTCGAAAAACGGATTCATTCATTTCAGGTCCATCGCGCATCCAGGCATTCAAGCTCCCGGTAACGTCCTTCGCCACGGCTTCAAACCGAGCATTTCCAAAAGCCGAACAAGGACTGCGCGCCTGACCTCCCGTCCCGAATACCCATAACACCCCTCGCGTTGCATCAGCACACTGGCTAGAATGTTCGCTTCAAAATATTTCAGAATTGATCCGACCTATGGTCATAGCGCCACAACCCCACCGAGTCTAGCCTCTCGGCGGGTGATTTAACGGCAATTTGGCCGCCAACAGTGAGATTCCGGAACTTTGTCAATGCCAGGTTAACCAGCTGCATTATCGTTTTGATTGGCTCTCGCTTTTAGTCGATGGAACCAGGCTGAACTGAAAAGTTCTGATTCAGGCCCTCGCTCAAGGCGGTCTCCCCTTACTAACACGGAAGTAATCAAGGTAATAGAAATGATTTTTAATAAAAATAGCGCAACAATTGCACTTGCAGCGCTTACCGCTATTTGTCTGATACAAGAACATGGTTTTGTTTTTTATCTGGGTGTCGCCGGGATTTGCTCACTCATCATCCTGGCGGCGTTTTCGCCCTGGCTGGGAATGCTCGCGTTATTCCCCCTGCTGTTCTCTCTGCCCCCGGCACCTGCCACCATCGGAATCACCGAACTTTCGTTCGCCCTGCTAATGGGCGTCATCTTTGTGGGTGTACTGGTAAGACTTTCACGATCCGCGAACAAGGCGGCACTCAAGTATTTCGGCCTGGCATTACTTGTCGGATTGTTTGTATTGGCAGTCAACCTGTTCGTCGCGGTAAAAAACGGCGTGCCGTTGGTCGACTGGGTGCGCGGCGCAATTCCGTTTCTCTTCATTTATAACTTTTTGTCTGTCGCGATACTCGTAGGCAACGATGAGAGCAGGATACGTTGGCTCGGCGGGTCCATTGCCACACTCATATTCCTGTTCTCCGGCTATATTATTTTTTACTATTTTTACTACGACATCTGGCTGCCCTACTGGCTTGTGATGGTAGACGACAAGGTCGTCAGAATGTCCGAAACTGCTGCCCTGCAATATTCCGAGGCCCTTGGCCCGATGCGCGACAGGGTGACAATGGTGGTGGCGCAGGCAACGGATGCCTTGTTGCCCGTCGGGGTCGTGTTGGGCGTCGTCCTGGCGACCCTGGCTCGCCGCAAAAGTGTCGTCGCAATCGGTTTTTTGATGGCCTTGACCTGCCTGTTCGCCGTACTGATCACCTTCACCCGAAGCATGTTGATGAGTTCGCTGCTCATCGCATTTGTGTTTACCGCTTTTATATTCATGTTCCGCAAGGAAATGCGGCTTAAAGTCGTGAAAATTGGAGCAGCGTTAGGCGTAGCTGGCGTGCTCTTCATCTTCGCCACTGGCATGCAAGACATATGGATCGGGCGAATGAACCAACTGACAGAAATAAAAACTGGCAACCTGAAGGAGTTCTACAGTAAAGACCCTGTCTTGAAAGAAAAACTGGACTTTAACGTTTCGTCCAGGCTGGTAGAGTACAAAATTGCCTGGAACATGTTTGTCAGCCATCCCGTATTAGGCAACGGCTTGGGTATCAAGCACGAAATGCAGTGGGAGACCGTTGAGAATGAGCGGCAAACCAAATGGGTTGCTTATGTGCACAACTGGGTTTTTTATATTTTGATGGTCGGCGGCATCGCTGGCTTCCTTGTTTATTCGGTCGTACTGATCGGGCCACTGTTTTTCAGGTTGTCCTGGGTCAAGTCTGAGTCGACGCACTGGACCATTATCCGTGCGGCCGTACTGACCATGACTGTCTATGGTGCTTTCTTCGCTGTCTTCCGGCTCATCACCTTCAATCTTTTGATTTCCGTTATCTGGGGACTCATATTCGCCCAGATACTTGCCGATCGCCGCAAAAGCCAGTCCTCTATCAAGGAAGAGGTGGCTTTGTAAAAAAGCGGTCAGGTCACCGTTTTTCGAGTCCACGGCATTGAAAACCGCGACGCCCTTAATCCTGGGCGTCGCCGGGCCGCGATAGTAGTGTCTCCCCCCTCGCCTCGCCTTGCTCCTCCTCCGCTTACCACCTGCCCAGGGTTTTGATGCCTGCTCCGCAGCTTCAGATGCTGGCGCTTGATACAGGGAAAGCGGAGTACCCATTTCAGGAACTTTCCTACATTCAGCAACTGAGTGTGTCGGTATCTTCTTCTGCCCGCGCCCTGATTCCCGGGCTCCAAAGAATGCCTGAAAGGACTCCTCATGATTTATTCAGCCTGCCGGACAACAGCGACGCCTGCCCAGTCATCGGTCAATGTCCGATTCATAAGCACAGGGCAGACAGCACGCATGAATGTGCAATTCAATTGTGCTGACCGGCTGAATTAATCGCATCGACTGGTTCGTTGCAAGTTGAATCATGGACAGGGGCGACTTGGTCATATCCAACCGCTTCAAGCCATCCTAAAGACGCTCTCCTGAGGGAGAGTGACTCATGGTATCGAACACTATGATCCGCATTAAAAATAGCGCTGCAATCATTATTGCAGCGCTGACTGCTATTGGCCTGACACAAGAAAACGACACTATTCTTTTTATGGCTGCTGCCGGCATGGCCTCAGTTATCATAATGGCGGTTTTTTCGCCGTGGCTAGGAATGCTGACACTATTCCCGCTGGCACTTGCGTTACCTCCGGCCCCCACCACAGTTGGTTTACAAGAATTTTCATTTGCAGTTCTTTTGATTGTCATTACGACAGGCACTTTTATTGAGTGCCTGCGCTCCCCCGCCGCTCGCCCTCACTTGAAGCTTTGGGGGCTTACAATACTGGCAGTCTCGACTGCAATAACGATAAATCTGGCAGTTGCGCTGAACAACAACATCCCGCTCAGGGACTGGACCAGAGGAATTATTCCTTTTCTTTTCATGTTGAATTTTTTACCTGTCGCGGTATTGATAGGCAAGGACGGCAACCGGATTCGCTGGATTGGAATTTCAATCGCAACGTCAATATTCATGCTCGCGGGTTTTATTATTTTTTATTATTTTCACAACGACATATGGCGGCCTTATTGGCTTCTTTCGGTCGATGACCAGGCGCTCAGAATCCCGGAAGCCGTTGCAAGTGAATACGCCGACGCCATTGGCCCCATGCGCGACAGAATAACCATGTCGATCGCACAGGCCACGGACGCCCTCCTGCCTGTCGGGCTCGTCATCGGTGTAACCCTGGCCTCATTGGCGCAGCCAAAGGCCGCAGCGACGACAGGTTTGCTGATGGCCCTGTCCTGCATGATCGCAATACTTATCACGTTTACCAGAAGCATGTTACTGAGCTCGTTACTGGCGATGTTTATATTCCTGGTTTACCTCATCGTTTACCGCAAAGAGGTGCTGCCTAAATTTATTACAACCCTCACGGCGCTCGGCGCGGCGGGCTTGATATTTATTTACTCTACGGGCATTCAGGATATCTGGATTGGCCGGATGAGCCAATTGATCGCCCTGCCAACCTCAGAACTCAACATCACGCCTGTTGACACCGCTGTCGAGCCCGACGCACTTATTTCGACAACAACACTTTCCACCCCCGAACAAAACATATCGACAGAGACAACACCGAACGACACCAGCACATTTGAAGCACCGCCCGCACCCGACAACTACCACTCCATTCAACCAGAAGCACCTTCAGGCAATAAAACAACAAAAGACTTCAATATCTCTGCACGCATGGATGAATATAAAATCGCCTGGGAAATGTTTGTGCCTCGCCCGATAATGGGCAATGGATTGGGAGTCAAACACGAAATGCGCTGGGAAACCTCTGACAACGTTTCGGAAGCCAAACAAGTGGCCTACGTGCACAACTGGCCATTTTATATGTTGATGGTCGGGGGATTAAGCGGCTTGTTAGTGTATTCGGCCTTACTTTTTGGCCCTGTTATTTTCAAACTGTCATCGATCAGATCAGAGCCCATTCACTGGACACTCATACGTATGGCTATCCTGACCATGGCGATATACGGAGCTTTTTTTGCAGTGTTCAGGCTCATCACGTTCAATCTTTTATTGGCGGTCATATGGGGAATCATCGTTACCCAGGTTCTAATCGACCGTCAGAAGAACAAGTCCGGAATCGATAACACGTAGAGCCCGACTGCTCACTGGAATTCTCTGTCGATTTTCCGGTGGAGGTGCCGAGCGCCGCGTCTTATGCTCATGCCATGAACTTACAAGACACTTTGCTCCCTCCCCATGCCGAGATGGTCCGCGCCATGCTCGAACGCGACACCGCGTACGAGGGAGTGTTTTTTACCGCGGTCAAAACCACCGGGATCTTTTGCCGCCCCAGCTGCACGGCGCGCAAGCCGAAACCGGAGAATGTCGAGTTCTTCGCCCATGCGGATGAGTGCCTGTCCGCCGGTTATCGAGCCTGCCTGCGATGCAAACCGCTGGACGCTGCCGCCATTGCCCCGGACTGGGTGCAAAGGCTGCTCAAGTCAGTGGACGCCGACCCCGAACGGCGCTGGACCGATGTGCAACTGCTGGCCGAGGGCATTGAGCCGCTGAAACTGCGCCGCTGGTTTAAACAGCATTTCGGCATGACCTTTCATGCATGGTTGCGTACCCGGCGCCTCGGCATGGCACTGGGCGGGATCAGACAAGGCGATTCCATTGACAGCGCGGCGTTCGATTCGGGATACGAATCGCTGAGTGGTTTTCGCGATGCGTTTCAAAAATCCTTCCACATCACGCCGGGCCGCGCGGCCCACAGCGAACCACTGTTGTTCACACGCCTGACCACCCCGCTGGGGCCGATGATCGCCATGGCCGAACGGCGTGGGCTGGTGCTGCTGGAGTTTCTCGATCGGCCGGCGCTGACCCGCGAAGTCGAGGCTTTGCAGAACCGTTACGGCTACGCAGTGGCGCCCGGTCACAACGCTCACCTGCAGCAAATCGAAGACGAGCTGGCGCACTATTTCGCCGGCAAACTGACCGAATTCAAGGTGCCCCTGCACCTGCCCGGTAGCGAGTTCTCGCGGCAAGTCTGGGCCGAACTGGCGAAAATCCCTTACGGCCAGACCAGCACCTACGGCACCATCGCCGCGCGGCTGGGCAAGCCCGGTGCCAGTCGCGCCGTGGGCCTGGCCAACGGGCACAACCGCCTTTCGATTGTCTTGCCCTGCCACCGAGTGATCGGTGCAGATGGCTCGCTGACGGGCTATGGTGGAGGACAACCACGCAAGGCGTTTCTGCTCAGGCTGGAAAAAGCGGCGGTGCAGATCACCCATCAACTCGCGTTCTGATCACTCGGTGTTTTCATAAGGAAGGAAATCGATGGATAGGCTCGACCACTCATTCCACAGGCTGCATCAGGACGGCCTGCTGATTCTCACCAACGTTGCCGATGCCGCCGGGGCCCGCATCGTTGAACAACTGGGCTGCCAAGCCGTGGCCACCAGCAGCGCGGCCGTCGCCTGGGCGCATGGTTACGCAGACGGCAACACCCTGCCGCTCGAACGCCTGGTATCGAGCGTCGAGGCCATCGCCCGCGTGATTTCGCTGCCGTTGACCGTGGACATCGAAGCCGGCTATTCCGATGACGTGGCACGGGTCGCCGAAGTGGTTGAGGCGGTGCTCGCCGCTGGCGCTGTCGGGATCAACATCGAGGACGGTGCTTCGCCGCCCGAACTGCTGGCGCGCAAGATCGCCATCGCCCGTCAGGTCGCTGAACGCCGTCAGGTGAAGTTGTTCATCAACGCCCGCACCGACGTGTACCTCAAGGCCTTGGTGCCGGCCGAAGACCGCGTCGCGGAAACACTCAAACGCGCCGCGCTGTATCAAGCGGCCGGGGCGGACGGACTGTTCGCGGCAGGTGTTTCGGCGGAGTACGAGATTGCCGCGCTGTGCCGTGGCACCACGCTGCCGGTGAACGTACTCGCGTTGCCGGGGTTACCCGCCCCAGAGACGTTGAAAGCGCTGGGTGTGCGGCGTTTGAGCGCGGGGTCCGCTATCGCCGAGTTTCTGTACGGCGCCATGGCCGGCCTGGCCAAGGGGTTTCTGGAGACCGGCAAACTCGACAGCAGCCAGCTCAAGGCCTTCACGTACGGGGAAGTGAACGCCCTGCTGAAATCCGTCGGAAACACTTGATCCTCATGCCCGATCCCTATCAGCCCGCGACCCGTTTTCTGGCGTCCATTGACGACGATTGGGCGCGCCATATCGCGACCATCGGCCCTTGCCTGCATCAGCCTCATGCGGCTCGCGACCCGTATGAGTCGCTGGTGCGGGCTATTGCCTATCAGCAACTGCACGCCAGGGCCGGTGATGCGATTGTCGGGCGGCTGCTGGCGTTGTTTCCTTCGGCCTCGTTTCCGCGGCCCGAACAGATTCTGGCGAGCGGGTTTGATCAATTGCGCAGTTGCGGCTTTTCCGCCGGCAAAATCGCGACCATTCAGGGCATTGCTCAAGCGGCGCTGGACGGCGTGGTGCCGGACTATGCGACGGCGCTGGCCATGGACGATGAGGCGCTGATCGAGCGGTTGATTACCTTGCGCGGCGTTGGGCGCTGGACCGTGGAGATGCTGCTGATCTACAGCCTGGAGCGCCCGGACATCCTGCCGGCGGATGACTTTGGGGTGCGTGAGGGCTATCGGCGGCTGAAGGGCCTGGAGGTGCAGCCGACGCGCAAGCAGATGGTCGAGATCGGCCTGGGGTGGAGTCCTTACCGGACGGTAGCGTCCTGGTATTTGTGGCGGGTGCCAGCCAAATAGCCGGTCTCGCTCCTACAGGGATTTTGTGAACGCTGGAGATCCCCTGTGGGAGCGAGCCTGCTCGCGATGGCGCCAGCCCATTCAACACATCATTCAAATCCAGTCACAACCCCGACTTCAACCGACTGAACGCCCGAATCAACGCCCGGTTGAACGCCTTGCCATTGTCATTCTTGCTATACAACGAAGCCCGCACCTGCGCCGACGGATACGTCCCCGGATCATTACGAATCGCCGGGGCGATCAAGTCATCCGCCGCCGTGATCGCATTGGCGTAGTGAATGGTGTCGGTGATTGGCGCAATCACTTGCGGCGTCATGAGGTAATCCATCAACGCCAGCCCGGCCTCGGGATGCGGCGCATCCTTGGGAATGACCATGGCGTCGAACCAGATCAACGTGCCCTCCTTCGGTATCCGGTAGGTCAACGTGTACGGTTTTTTCGCGGCTTCTGCCTGGCCCGCCGCAATAGCCACGTTGCCATTCCACGACATCGCCACGCAGGTGTTGCCATTGGCCAGGTCGCTGATGTTCAGGTCATTGTCAAAGTAACGGATGTACGGCCGGATCTTCGCCAGTTGCTGCTCGGCCAGCTTCAGGTCATCGAGGTTCTGGCGGTTGATGTCCAGCCCCATGTACTTCATCACCGCGGCGAACACCTCGTTGGGATCGTTGAGCAAACTCACGCCGCAATCGGAAAATTTCGAGACCACCGCCGGATCGAACAGCATCGCCCAACTGTCCGTTGGCGCCTCCGGCAGGCGCTTTTTGACGGCCTCTTCCTGATGACCCACACCGGTCGTGCCCCAGGCATAAATCCCGGCGTAACGATTGCCCGGATCGAACACCGCCATGTGCTGGCGGAACTCTTCACCGACGCCGGCAAAGTGCGGCAACCGTTGCAGGTTCAAGGTTTGAATGGCACCGCTCTGGATCGCCCTGGACAAATGCTGCCCCGCCGTCAGCACCAGGTCATAACCACTGCGGCCGGTGAGCAGTTTGGTCTCGACGGTTTCCAGGGAATCGAAATGATCGGCGATCACATGGATGCCGGTCTTTTTCTCGAAATTGGTCAGGGTATCCGGGGCCAGGTATTCGCCCCAGATGTACAGGTTCACCACCGGTTTGGCGCTGTCGGCGGCCTGCACACACAAGGGTGCAAGCACCAGCAATAACGCTTGAGTCAGTTTGTGCAGGCCCATGATCACACTCCTTTACCAGCGTATTGAGGCATGGTGATGCACGCGACGTTACCGCCGCCGAGCAGGATTTCCCTGGAGTTTTCGATGCCGACGATCTTGTGCTGCGGGAACAGCTCAGCCAGTGTCGCCAGTGCCACCTGATCGTTACGATCACCAAACAACGGCACCACGATCGAGGTGTTGCCGGCGTAGTAGTTGATATACGACGCGCAGATTTTGGTGCCGGCCTGACGGGTGTGGGTGCTGTCTTGCTGGTCCAGACCTTCGGCTTCTTCTGCAGTCCATTCCAGCACGTCGGGTTGTGGCAGTTTGTGTACGATCAACTCGCGGCCACGGCTGTCACGGGTGCTGCGCAGGACGTCGTAGGCTTCCTGATAGATTTCCCATTGCGGGTCATCGCGGTTGTCGGTCCATTGCAGCACCACTTCACCGGGACGCACGAAGCACGCTAGGTCGTCGACGTGACCGTCGGTTTCGTCGAACTTGCAGCCGCGCGGCAGCCAGATGACTTGCTCGGCGCCGAGGTAGTCCGTCAGCCGCCGGGTGACTTCTTCCTTGCCCAGGTGCTGGTTGCGATTGCGGTTGAGCAGGCATTGTTCGGTGGTGAGGATGCTGCCCTGGCCGTCACTCTGGATGCCGCCGAGTTCGGCGATCAGCGGTGCGCGGTAACGGTCGAAACGTTCGATTTCGAGGATCTTGCTGGCGATCTGGTCGTCCTTGTCCCACGGGTAGTACAAGCCGCCATCGAGGCCGCCGTACGCGTTGAACTCGAAGTCGACGCCGCGTACTTCGCCGCTGGCGTCATTCACCACAAAGCACGGACCGCTGTCCCGGAACCAGGTGTCGTTGCAGGTCATTTCCACCACGCGAACTTGCGGCGGCAACTGCCGGCGCGCCGTGGCGAATTGCGCGGCGGAGGCACACACGGTGACCGGTTCACTTTGAGAGATGGCGGTGACGATCTGCACCCAGACTTTCTGCGCCGGCTTGGCCCCGTTGCGCCAGACATCGGTGCGCTCCGGCCAGCCGAGCCAGCAACCGGCCTTGGTTTCGAATTCGCCGGGCAGGCGGAAGCCGTCTTGTTTTGGGGTGGTGTCGAGCGAACGTGCCATGGTCAAACCTCGTTGACGGGGATTGGAATGACCACAGGCTAAGGTCGTCGGCGCCCTCCTCGCCAACGATGATAATTACGGAACAGTTGAATAAAACTCATCAATCGATCAGTTGATCATTGAACCATTCGAGCATCTGCGCCACAGCCGGACGCTCCAGGCGCACTCGTTCACACACCAGCGCGTATTGGCCCAGCGCAGTCATGCTTGAGGTAAACGGCCGGACCAGTCGACCGCTGAGCAAGTCTTCCTGCGCCGTGAGGTTATCGCCCATGGCCACGCCTTGTCCTTGGGCCGCGGCTTCCAGCGCGAGGCCGGCATGGGCGAAATACAACTGTCGTTCGGGAGGTAGATCGCCGGCATGACTGGTGAGCCAGGCGGTCCAGGTCTTGCCGTCCTGATCGTCGTGCAGCAGGCAGTGGCGCGCCAGGTCCTTCGGGGTTTTCAGGGCGCCCTGGTTGAACAGGCCGGGGCTGCACACCGGGAAGAACTGCAATGCCGGCAATGGCCGAACGAAGTACGCGCTGCTGTCCACCGGGCCGGTGCCGTAGGTGATGGCCAGATCGATGTCTTCCCCCGGCGCGGTGGCGTCGATTGGCTGTTCGTAGAGGTGCAAGGTGATGTGCGGATAGCGCGCGTAGAAATCCGTGAGGCGACGCATCAACCACTTCTGCGCCAGCTCGGCCGTCACCGCCAGGCGCAACACCGCCAGCGACGACGGATCGCGCAGTTCATCGCAGGCTTCACCAATCAGTTCGAAGGCTTGCTGCAGGCTTTGCATCAGGCGCCCGGCGGCCATGGTCGGACGGATTTGCCGGCCTTCGCGGATGAACAGCGACACGCCCAGTTGTTCTTCGAGCTGGCGGATCTGATGGCTGACGGCGCTGTCGGTGACGCACAACTCTGCGGCGGCCCGGCCGAAGTGGGCGTGGCGGGCGGCGCATTCGAAGGTTTTGAGGGCTGCAAGGGAAGGTAGTCGTCGCATGGGTCGGTTCCCGATTCGAGGTGTTCATGCTGACCGGGTGAACGGTGGGCGTCCAGAGGGACCGCGTTATCGTTCATCGCTAGCAGGCTAGCTCCCACATTGGATCTCCAGTGTTCAGGAGACCACTGTGGGAGCTAGCCTGCTAGCGATAAGGCCTGAATATTCACCACCAAGCCACCCGCCCATCACCCTTCTTTATCCACCATGACATCCCCCAAAACCCGGCGCATGTTGATGCCTCAACCGGAGGGATTCGCCATGCTTGATGCACTCAAAAAGATCAATTCAACGTCCGCCTTCAACCGCTGGGCCGGTTTCGAGGTCACTCGCACCGAGCCGGGCGAGGTGGAACTGACCCTGGCTTTTCGCGAGGCGGATATGGCGCAATACGCAGGTTTTCTGCATGCCGGCCTGATTGGCGCGCTGCTCGATACCGCCTGTGGGTTTGCGGCCGGAACGGTCGCTGGCAATGTCCTGGCATCGCATTTTTCGGTTAATTGCCTTGCACCCGCCGTTGGTGAAGTGTTCATTGCGCGCGGCCAGGTGGTGAAGTCTGGCAAGAAGCAGGTGTTTGCCCGTGCCGAGCTGTTCGCACAAACAGGGGATCAGTTGAAGCTGGTGGCAACCGGCGATGCGATCCTGGTGCCGATCCAGCAGTGAACCACCGGTTTTCGGGGCGGTCAGGGAAGTAACAGCCAATCATTTGGAGGTTCTGCCATGCGACTCGAAGGCTCCTGCCACTGCGGTGCCGTGTCGTTCAGTCTGACCAGCGCCCACCCCTACCCTTACCAACGTTGCTATTGCTCGATCTGCCGCAAGACCCAGGGCGGTGGCGGTTACTCGGTCAACATCGCGGGCGATGCCGCCAGCCTCAAGGTGCGCGGACGCAAATCCATCGCGATCTATCACGCACGACTCAAGGACGAAGGCGATAAACGCGCCCACCGCAGCACGGCAGAGCGGCACTTCTGCTCGGTGTGTGGCTCGGGCTTGTGGCTGTTCAGCCCTGAATGGCCGGAACTGATTCACCCGTTCGCCTCGGCCATTGATACGGCGTTGCCGGTGCCACCCGAGTACACGCACGTGATGCTCAATTCGAAAGCGCCGTGGGTGGAGGTTGCGGCGCATGTCGGTGATCGGCAGTGCGAGATCTGGCCCGAGGAGTCCATCGCACAGTGGCACGAGCGACTGGGTCTGGCTCGCTAATCAAAACTTCGATTTTTTCACACGGCAGTTCCCCTTTGCGTTTTTCGTTCGGTTAACCCTCAGAAGCCTTTCACTTACCGATCGATTCGATACAAAGGGATCTCCATGTCGCACCCAATTGCTGCGCGTTTTCGTTTTGCCCTGTGCCCCTTGGCACTGGCCCTTCCGGCCGCTCTGCTGAGCCTTGCCTCCACCGCCCATGCCGCCGAAACGGCCACCGGCAAAACGGCAGCCAAGGACGATGGCGTGCTGCAACTGGGTGCGACGAACATCAATGGTGTCGCCTTGGGCGCGACCACCGAGGACACCCACTCCTACACCACCGGCTCAACGTCTTCGGCCACCGGCCTGCCCTTGTCGCTGCGTGAAACACCGCAATCGGTCACGGTGATTACCCGCCAGCAAATGGACGATCGCGGTGTGCAAAGCATCAGCGATGCGTTGCGTAACACCCCCGGTGTTTCGACGCAGAAATACGACAGCGACCGTACCGAGTTTTCCGCCCGCGGCTTTGCCATCACCAACTTCCAGTACGACGGGGTCAACCAGCCTTACGACGGTGTTTATGGGGAAAACCCGAACAACAGCGACGACTCCGCCAGCCTCGACCGCATTGAGGTCGTCAAGGGCGCGACCGGCCTGATGACCGGCGCTGGCGACCCGTCCGCCACCGTCAACCTGATCCGCAAGAAGCCGACCAAAGAGTTCAAGGCCTCGATCAGCGGCACCGTCGGTTCGTGGGACAATTACCGCACCTCCGGCGATATTTCCGGTTCGCTGACTGACTCGGGCAATGTGCGCGGGCGCTTTGTCGGCGTGTACCAGGATAAAGATTCCTACATCGACCACTACAGCCAAAAGAAAGACCTGTATTACGGCATCCTCGAAGCCAACCTGACCGACGATACCCTGCTGACGTTCGGTATCGACAAGTCCAGCGCCACACCTCGCGGCAGTTCCTGGACCGGCAACCCGACGTATTTCTCCGACGGCGGCCGTACCGACTTCTCCCGCAGCTTCAACCCGGCGGCCGACTGGAGCCGCCGCGATTTCGACGAAATCACCTACTTTGCCTCGCTGGAACAAGCGCTGGCCAACGACTGGAAATTCAAGGCCAGCCTCAGCGAGAAAACCACGGATCACGACACCCAACTGGCCTCGGCCAGCGGCGGCAACCCGAACCGCGATACCGGCGACGGCATGTTCCTCTTCTGGGGTCGCTGGGAAGGTCATCGCGTGCAGGACACCGCCGACGTGAACGTCTCCGGCCCCTTCTCCCTGGGCGGTCGCGAGCATGATCTGGTAGCCGGCGTCATGACGTCCCACTCCCGCCAGACCGGTTCCACCTACGACACCAGCGCCTTCGAAATGGTCCCGGGGAGCATCTACGACTGGGACGGCCATCTGCCGAAACAGGAGTTCCCGGCAAACGGCAAATACGAACGCACCCAGAGCCAGAACGGTGTGTACCTCGCCACTCGCCTGCGCCCGACCGATGATCTGTCGGTCATCCTCGGCAGCCGTCTGAGCACCTTCAAGTACAACGAAGACTACCGCTACAACGCGGATTCACCGCTGGACGACACCCAAGCGAGCTACAAGGAACACGGCGTCGTCACGCCTTACGCCGGCGTGGTCTATGACCTGAACGACGTGTACTCGGTATACGCCAGCTACACCTCGATCTATCAGCCACAGACCAACAAGGATGCCAGTGGCATGACCCTGGCACCGGTTGAAGGCGTCAGCTACGAAACCGGTCTGAAAGCCGCTTACCTCGATGGCCGGCTGAATGCCAGCCTGGCGTTGTTCCGTATCGAGCAGGACGGCGTCGCCGAGCAGACCGGCACCAACGCAATCACCAACGAAGGCATCTACAAAGCCGTCGACGGCACCACCACAAAAGGTGTGGAACTGGAACTGGCCGGCGAACTGACCGATGGCTGGAACCTGATGGCCGGTTACACCTACGCACGCACCCGTGATAAAGACGAGCAGCGCATCTTCGGTTACCCGCTGTCCACCAGCAAACCCGAGCACGTTGTGCGCACGTTCACTACCTATCGCCTGCCTGGCGCCCTGGACAAAGTGACCGTTGGCGGCGGCATCAGCTGGCAGAGCGCTTTCTACGGCAAAATCTACAGCGCTCCCGCTGGCGACTACACCCGGATCAAACAGGGCGGCTACACCCTCGTGGACCTGATGACCCGTTACCAGTACAACGAGCACCTGAGCTTCACCGTCAACGCCAACAACATCTTCGACAAGAAGTACCTGACCGGCCTGGGCAACTTCGACACCACGTTCTACGGCGAGCCGCGCAACCTGATGCTGACCACCAAGTGGGACTTCTAAGCTGATTCTGTGGCGAGGGATTTACGCCCTCGCCACAGGCGACTCACCGCTCGCCAACCCCGTTCACAGTCTTTGACAGTTTTGCGACAAAGCTGCCAAAGATTGCCGGGCGGCACCCGCCTAGCATGGGCGCATCCACTATCACCCAGGGTGCTCCCATGTTTCGTTCGCTGTATTTGCCGTTGACCTCTTTTTGCCTGCTTCTCCCCTCCACTTCCTTGTATGCCGAAGACTGGCACTACAGCCTGCGCGCCGGCGCTGCCAGTGCGCCGCGTTACAGCGGCAGTGATGAACGCGTAGTCGCACCGTTGCTGGGCGGCGAAATCGTCAGCCCTTATGGTTTCTTTCTCGACACGCAAAAGGGTCTTGGCTGGGCGTTTGACGAAGAGGACTTCGGCCTCAGCGTCTACGTCGGCGCAAGTGATGTGCGCAAGGACCGTAAAAGCGGTTTCAAGGGCTCGGATGAGCTCAACGGTATGGGCTCGATCAAGTCGCGTCCCTTGCTGGGGCTGGATGGGACCTATCACATGGGGCCGATCATTCTCGGCGCCAGTTATGAACATGCACTTGAAGAAGACGAGGACGAACACGACACCGGCTCAGCCTGGAACCGATTGAAGCTGAGCATCAGCGCACCGTTTTATGAAGGTGACTACGGCAAGGTCGTCGGCAGCCTGAACAGTCAGTTCGGCGACAGCAATTACATGCGCACCTGGTATGGCGTGAGCAGCGCTCAGGCGTCGCGCAGCAAGTTCAAGGCGTATGACACCAAAGGTGGCCTGGTGAGTCGGGGGGCGGATCTGACCTGGTCGCTGCCGATCAACGATGAATGGAGTTTTACCACGGTGCTGGCGGTGCAGTACCTGGGTGGTAAAGCGGCGGACAGTCCGATTGTCGAGAAGCGGATGCAGACTTCGGTGGCTGGGCAGGTCGTTTACAGCTTTTGATTTGAGGGTGTTGCTGAAGGCCCCTTCGCGGGCAAGCCTCGCTCCTACACGGTACGCGTACAAACTGTAGGAGCGAGGCTTGCCCGCGAAGGGGTCCGCAAGAGCAACACACAACTAATCCTGATGCACCCAGGTCATGCGAAACGACGCCCCGCCCCACGGCGAATCCGCCACTTGCACTTGCCCGCCATGGGACTGCGACACCCGCCGCACCAAGGCCAGGCCCAGGCCGAAGCCACCCGTGCGGCGATCCCGACTGGCGTCCAGGCGCGAGAACGGTTCGAAGATTTTCTCCCGCCCGTCCACCGGCACGCCCGGCCCGTCGTCGTTGACCTGGACTTCGTATTGATCACCGGTGCGCACCAACGACACCTCCACTCGCTCTTCGGCATAGCGAATGGCATTGCGCAGCAGGTTGATCACCGCGCGCGCCATGAAGCGCGGTTCGATGCGCACCTCATCGACCCGACACTCGACAATCAGCAGTTGCACCCCGGCCGCCTCGGCCTCCAGCGCCACGCTGCCGACCACGCTGTCGAGCCAACTGTTGGCCTGAATATTCTCCCGGGTAATGACCGTGGCACCGCGCTCAAGGCTGGCGTAGGTCAGCAGCTCCGAGACCATTTCTTCCAACTCGCCGAGGTCGGCGTACATGTCGGCAATCAGTTCGCGACGCTGACTCGGATCGGATTGTTGCTTGAGCTGATCGAGTTCGAACGACAGCCGGGCAATCGGCGTGCGCAATTCATGGGATACCGCGTTGGTCAGCTCACGCTGATTGGCAATCAGGCCTTCGATGCGCGCAGCCATCAGGTTGAAATGCTCGGACAGGTCGCGAATGTTCGAACGCTTGGACAGCTGGATTCGCGCCGACAGGTTGTTGTCGCCAAAGCGTTCGGCGGCGAGGCGCAGTTTCTCCAGATCTCGCCAGTGTGGGCGCACCCAGAATAACAACACGAAACCGATCATCACCGCGATCATCAAATAGGCCGCGGCAATGTAGAACGGCATCAGACTCGGCTCAGCCGGCAGCTTGATGCTGAGCAACTGCGAACCGTCGTCAATGCGCGAGATGAACTGCGTGTACTTGTCACGCAGCACCAGCAGGCCTTGGGCCAACTCGGCTTTTTCCTGATCGGTCAGGGCCAGTTGATCCGTTTCGACCAGGCTCAGGCCCAAACCGTAGTGAGGGCGCACGGTTTCCAATTGGCGTTCCCGGGCCGGACCGTCCAGGCCGCGCAACTGCTCCACCAGCGACCAGGCCTGACCTCGCACCGCCTCGCGGTTGTAGCTCTGCATTTGACCGGCGAGCAGCGCATCAAACGTGCGCTCGACAGTTTGCAACCCCAGTACCAGGCCAACCGTCATCATCACAAACAGACCGAGAAATAACCGCAGCATTTACAGCTCCCACGCGAACGGATTGAACAGGTAACCCTTGCCCCAGATGGTCTTGATGCACACCGGTTCACGCGGGTTGTCCTTGAGCTTGCCGCGCAACTTGCTGATGTAGACGTCGACGCTGCGGTTGAGGCCGTCGAAGGCGATCCCGCGCATGCGGTTGAGGATATCGTCGCGGGACAAAATCTTGCCCGCCGCGCTGGCCAGCAACCACAGCAATTCGAATTCCATGGTGGTCAGCTCGATGCCCTCACCCGCCAGGCGCACTTCGCGACAGCTGCGATCGATGCTCAGATGGCCGAATTCCAGCGAGCTGCAGACAGTGCTGTCCGGCGTTTGCCGGCGTTGCAACGCACGTAGACGGGCCAGCAATACCGGCGGCTTGATCGGCTTGATCACGTAGTCGTCGGCGCCGGATTCCAGGCCGAGGATGTGATCGAGGTCGTCTTCCTTGGCGGTGAGGATGACGATCGGCGTATCGGACACGCTGCGAATTTCGCGACACACGTGCAGGCCACTCTGGCCCGGCAGCATCAGGTCGAGTACAACGATTTTCGGTTTGAAGTCGAGGAACGCGGCCAACGCGAGGTCGCCGCGATGCACCTGTAACACTTCAAAGCCATGTTGGGACAGGAAGTGCGCGATCAGCCCGGCAAGCCTTTCGTCGTCTTCCACCAGCAGAACTTTGCCAAAACCCAGGTTATCCATAACGAACGCGTGCCAACTCTTGTGTGAAGTGGGCGGCATTATGGCGTCAATCAGCGTCGGGGCGGCGATTGCAGGCAGCAAAAACCGGCCTCTGGGGCCGGTTTTCAGTGATCTTTCATACTCTTAAGAGTTTTTAACAATTGCGCTGCAAAAGATCGCAACTAACGGTAGGAGCACGGCTTGCCGGCGAAGGCGATCTCAAGGACGCCTTCGCCGGCAAGCCGTGCTCCTACGGGTCATGCGGCGGCTGGAACACCGCTGTGGAAACGGAATTCCACGTCCGGCGATTCGATCAGTTCCTGCTCGGCAGCGCGGACCCGCTCGATCACCTGAGCGATGTCCTTGGCGTCACCGTACTGGTAGGCCAGTTTCAGGTAACCCTGGAAGTGCCGCGCCTCACTTTTCAGCAGACCGAAGTAGAACTTGCCCAGTTCCTCGTCCAGATGCGGCACCAACGCCTCGAACCGCTCGCAGCTGCGGGCTTCGATAAACGCACCGACTACCAGGGTATCGACCAGCTTTACCGGTTCATGGCTGCGCACTACTTTGCGCAGACCCGAGGCGTAACGCCCGGCGGACAGCTGGCGCAGCTCGATTTTGCGCTTCTTCATCAGGCGCATGACTTGTTCGTGGTGCACCAGCTCTTCCCGGGCGAGCCGCGACATCAGGTTGATCAGATCGACATGGGAGTGATACTTGGCGATCAGGCTCAATGCCGTGCTGGCCGCCTTGAATTCGCAGTTCTTGTGGTCGATCAGCAAGGTTTCCTGATCGGCCAGCGCGGCCTGGACCCAGCCGTCAGGGGTGCGGCAACCGAGGAACTCGTGAATTTCGGGAAGGATCATGGGGCTCACGGACAAAAGGTTCAAAACGAAGGGCGCCGATTATACCGGCCCGCCGCCAGACCACCAGCCACGACCGTTGATATGTATCAAGTCCCGGATGCGCGACCAGCAACTATAGTTGTGCAACGCCATGCTTTTTTTCCCTCTGGAGATCCCGATCATGCAAGCCATTCGCAGCATTCTGGTGGTCATCGAACCCGAACACTCGGAAAGCCTGGCACTTAAACGGGCCAAGCTGATTGCCGGGGTAACCCAGGCTCACCTGCATCTGCTGGTGTGCGACCGCAAGCATGACCATAGCGGCATGCTTGGCGTGCTCAAGGCAGCGCTGCTCGCGGATGGCTACAGCGTGACCACCGAGCAGGCGTGGAACGAAAGCCTGCACGAAACCATCGTCGATGTGCAGCAAGCCGAAGGTTGCGGGCTGGTGATCAAGCAGCATTACCCCGACAGCTCATTGAAAAAAGCCCTGCTGACCCCAGCGGACTGGAAACTGCTGCGCTCCTGCCCGACGCCGGTGCTGCTGGTGAAAACCTCGAAACCCTGGGCAGGCGGTGTGATTCTGGCGGCGATCGACGTGGGCAATACCGATGACGAACATCGCCACCTGCACAACATCATCATCGATCACGGCTATGACATCGCCAGCCTGGCCAAGGCACATCTGCATGTGGTCAGCGCTCATCCTTCACCGATGCTTTCGGCGGCGGACCCTACGTTGCAGCTCAGCGAAACCATCGAGGCGCGTTACCGCGAACAGTGCATTGCGTTTCAAGCCGAGTTCGACATCGACAATGAGCACCTTCATATCGCGGAAGGTCCGGCGGATGTGTTGATTCCATACATGGCCCACACGCTGGGCGCATCGGTGACTGTGATTGGCACGGTGGCGCGGTCCGGGATATCCGGCGCGTTGATCGGCAATACGGCGGAGGTGGTGCTGGATGCGGTGGAGAGCGATGTGCTGGTGTTGAAGCCGCAGGAGATTGAGGATCATCTGGAAGAGATGGTGTCTCATCATTGAGATTTGCGGAGCCCATCAGGGCGCCTTCGCGGGCAAGCCTCGCTCCTACAGGGTTACGTGTTCACCTGTAGGAGCGAGGCTTGCCCGCGAAGCTTTTAAGGGTTAACCGCCGAACGCATCCTTGAGGAATCCGGGCGCGATGTAACGCTGGTAATGCGCCTCGGAGAGCAAAAAGAATTCCCGATCAATCGCATCCCGCAGCTCCGGCAGGTTCCAGTCGCGAAACTCCGGCATCAACACCATCCCGTAGGCTTCCAGATTGTTGATCACCCGCGCGCCTCGGGCGATCAACTGATAGGCCCAGCAATATTCCGACTGATGCGGCACGAAGCGAATCTTGCGCTGTTCCAGTTGCAGACGCAGGCGCTGGGGATCGAAAACCTCCAGTTTGCTGGCCATCACCTGGGACAACAGTTGCTCCAGCCGCAGCCATACCGCGCGTTTTTCCTCCTCGTTGTAACCGTTCCAGTTGATCACTTCATGGTGGAAACGCTTGCAGCCACGGCAGACCAAGTCACCGTAAACAGTGGAGCAAAGGCCGACGCAGGGGGTCTTGATGGTCTGATTGGGCATAGGTCAACAAAGCACGGGAAAGCAGAACAGGCGGGCATGTTAGCCCTTTGTCTAACATTCATCACCCCTCAAAGTTGAGAGCCCAACTTACCTTTAAATTTTTTTTGCCGTAGAATCAGCCAGCCTTTTAAGGCGCCAATGTCCGTTAGAAGCTGTTTTCAAAGCGTCACGAGCACAGTCGTTCCTTCAGAGCGGTGTTGGCGAAGGGTTTTTCCAGCGGGGAAAAGCCCAACGCCAACCCTCATCAGCTCCCCGTTCTGCAGGCGTAAAACTTTGAAAGCAGCTTCTGTAAGGAATTGTCGGTAATTCTGGCTAAGTGGCCCACAACGCCACGCAGCGCATGAGTACGGCAATTTCGGGATGAGCGTCCCGGACACCCATTTGGGACCACTGATGAGGGTAATAACTGTGCTTGAAGCCTACCGCAAACATATCGAAGAGCGTGCAGCACTGGGTATCGTTCCCCAGCCGCTTAACGCCGAACAAACTGCAGGCCTGGTTGAGCTGCTGAAGAATCCCCCGGCTGGCGAAGAAGCTTTCCTCGTTGACCTGATCACCAATCGCATTCCGCCTGGCGTGGACGAAGCGGCCTATGTAAAGGCAGGTTTCCTGTCTGCCCTGGCCAAAGGCGAAGCCACTTCCCCTCTGATCGACAAGAAACGCGCTGTAGAACTGCTCGGCACCATGCAGGGCGGCTACAACATCGTGACCCTGGTTGACCTGCTCGACAACGCCGAACTGGCTGCTGTCGCTGCCGCTCAGCTCAAGCACACCCTGCTGATGTTCGATGCGTTCCACGACGTCGCGGAAAAAGCCCGCAACGGCAACGAACACGCCAAAGGCGTGATCCAGTCCTGGGCTGACGGCGAGTGGTTCCGCAACCGCCCAGTCCTGGCCGACAAGATCAGCCTGCGCGTGTTCAAGGTCACCGGCGAAACCAACACTGACGACCTGTCCCCTGCTCCGGACGCCTGGTCCCGCCCGGACATCCCGCTGCACGCCCTCGCCATGCTGAAAATGGCCCGCGAAGGCATCGTGCCTGACGTCCAGGGTGTCACCGGCCCGATGAAGCAGATCGAAGAAATGCGCGGTCAAGGCTTCCCTATCGCCTACGTCGGTGACGTGGTCGGTACCGGTTCTTCGCGTAAATCCGCCACCAACTCGGTGCTGTGGTTCTTCGGCGACGACGTTCCTTACGTACCGAACAAGCGTGCCGGCGGTTTCTGCTTCGGCAGCAAAATCGCTCCGATCTTCTACAACACCATGGAAGATGCCGGCGCACTGCCGATCGAATTCGACGTTACCAACATGAACATGGGCGACGTGATCGACCTGTACCCGCATGCTGGCAAAGTCTGCAAACACGGCACCGACGAAGTCCTGACCACCTTCGAAATGAAGACCCCGGTCCTGTTGGACGAAGTTCGTGCCGGCGGCCGTATTCCGCTGATCATCGGTCGCGGCCTGACCGACAAGGCTCGTGCTGAACTGGGCCTGGGCCCTACCGATCTGTTCAAACTGCCTGAAGCACCTGTCGACACCGGCAAGGGCTACACCCTGGCACAGAAAATGGTCGGCAAGGCGTGCGGTCTGCCAGAAGGCAAAGGCGTTCGTCCTGGCACCTACTGCGAACCGAAAATGACCACCGTCGGCTCTCAGGACACCACCGGTCCGATGACCCGTGACGAACTGAAAGACCTGGCGTGCCTGGGCTTCTCGACCGATCTGGTAATGCAGTCCTTCTGCCACACCGCGGCTTACCCTAAGCCGATCGACGTGACCACCCACCACACCCTGCCAGACTTCATCATGACCCGCGGCGGCGTTTCCCTGCGTCCGGGCGACGGCATCATCCACAGCTGGCTGAACCGCATGCTGCTGCCGGACACCGTCGGTACCGGTGGTGACTCGCACACCCGTTTCCCGATGGGCATTTCGTTCCCGGCCGGTTCCGGTCTGGTAGCGTTCGCCGCCGCCACTGGCGTTATGCCGCTGGACATGCCGGAATCGATCCTGGTGCGCTTCAAAGGCAAAATGCAACCGGGCGTCACCCTGCGTGACCTGGTTCACGCCATTCCTTACTTCGCGATTCAGGCTGGCCTGCTGACCGTCGAGAAGAAAGGCAAGAAGAACGCCTTCTCCGGCCGCATCCTGGAAATCGAAGGCCTGGACAACCTGAGCATCGAACAGGCTTTCGAGCTGTCCGACGCCTCGGCTGAACGTTCGGCTGCCGGTTGCACCATCAAGCTGTCGAAAGAGTCGATCACCGAGTACCTGAACTCCAACATCACCCTGCTGCGCTGGATGATCGGCGAAGGCTACGGCGATGCACGTACCCTGGAACGTCGCGCTCAAGCGATGGAAGCCTGGGTTGCCAACCCAGAGTTGATGGTTGCCGATGCTGACGCCGAATACGCTGAAGTCATCGAAATCGACCTGGCCGACATCAAAGAGCCTGTGCTCTGCGCGCCGAACGATCCGGACGACGCCCGTCTGCTGTCCAGCGTTGCTGGCGAGAAGATCGACGAAGTGTTCATCGGTTCGTGCATGACCAACATCGGTCACTTCCGCGCTGCCGGTAAACTGCTGGATCAGGTCAAGGGTCAGCTGCCAACCCGTCTGTGGCTGTCGCCGCCGACCAAGATGGACGCTCACCAACTGACCGAAGAAGGCTACTACGGCATCTACGGCAAGGCTGGCGCACGCATGGAAATGCCAGGCTGCTCGCTGTGCATGGGTAACCAGGCACGTGTAGAGCCGAACTCCACCGTGGTGTCGACTTCGACCCGTAACTTCCCGAACCGTCTGGGTGACGGCGCGAACGTCTACCTGGCTTCGGCCGAGCTGGCGTCCGTTGCGTCCATCCTGGGTCGCCTGCCGACCGTCGAGGAGTACATGGAATACGCTGGCAAGATCGACAGCATGGCGGCTGATGTTTACCGCTACCTGTCCTTCGACCAGATCGCCGAGTTCCGTGAAGTTGCTGCGAACGCCAATATCCCGGTCGTTCAAGCCTAACGTTACAACGCTGTAAAAAACGCCGCCCATCGTGAGATGAGCGGCGTTTTTTTATGCCCGAAAGGTTTGCACCAATCCCCTGTGGGAGCGAGCCTGCTCGCGATAGCGGTGGGTCAGTTAATACCTCCCTTGACTGACCCACCGCTATCGCGAGCAGGCTCGCTCCTACAGGTTTATGTGGTTGGTTTGAGGGCTTGTTGCACCGCCCCGTCCACACTCAGGCCGCTGAGAATCACCTGCTCCAGCTCTTGCGCCGGCAACTTCGACAGCGCCGCTTTTGCCTGATGCTTGAGCCGCGCCAGGATCAGCAGTTTGTCCTCGGCGCGCACCTGCAAAAAGAACGCTTCCAGCGCTTCGATGCTGGTGCCGTCCAGATCGGGCGACTCTTCGAGACTGAGGATAACCGTATGCACCGGCGGCTGTGCGTGCCGCGCCAGGCGTAATGCACCACCGAGAATGCGCTCCACATTGGCGAAAAACAGCGCCTCGCTGGGCCGCACGATCAGCACACCGGGGATTTCCTTCGCGTCGGGATGTCGTTGCAGGTCAATAAAATCGTGACCTCCGGCCATTTGCCCCAACACCTGGATATCCGCCGATGACATCTGCTTCAGCATCAGCACCACGCTGATTGCCACTGCCAGCAGCAAGCCGTCCAGCACGCCCAACACCAGCACCGCCGCCACCGCGCAAATCACCAGCAGGCGGTCGCGACGCCAGATGAAATACCGGCCCAACGGTTGCAGGCTCAAGCCACGGGCCAAGGCATGAATGACGATGGCAGCCAGCACCGGCTCGGGAGTCAGGGCGATCCACGGCAACACCGTCAGGACGATGAGCAGCACCACCCCGGCCGCCACAATCCCGGCCAGACGCGAACCGGCCCCCGCCGCTTCATTGGCCGATGTCGCTGAATAACCAGCGCCTGCGGGCATGCCATGAAACAGTCCCGATAAAAGATTGGCCGCACCGAGGGCCAGCAAATCGCGGTTGGAAGACACCCGGTCGCCGTGTTTGAGCGCAAACGAGCTGATCGAGCCGTAAGACTCTGCATACAGGATCATCACCATGGCGAACGCCAGTTCACCCAAGCGCAACCAGTCAGTGAACGGCAACACCGGGAGCTGCGGCACTTCGAGACTCAGATCGATGACGCCGATCAGCTTGACCCCGTAGGCTGGCAGGTTCAGCCATTGGCCCGCCGCGATGCCGAGCGTCACCACCAACAAACCGCCAGGCAAACGCCTGACCCGCGCGCACAGCCACAACACCAGCAACGCCACCGCCCCGACCAATGCCCCGACTTTATTCCACTGCGGCCACTGCTCCAGCAGTTGCGGCAGGAAACGGATCAGGTTGCCAGTGGTCAAGTGGACGTCGACGATGCTCGCCACTTGTTTGAGGATGATGGTCACGGCCAGCCCCACTGCAAAGCCGCGCAGCACCGGTTTGGCGATGAATGAAGTGACGCTGCCGAGTTTGAATAACCCGGCCAACAGGAAGAAACCTCCGGTCATCAGCACCAGGCCGATCGCCAGACTCATGCGCAAGGCCGGATCGCCATTGGCCAGCGTGGCGGTGGCGGCAGCCAGAACGGCCGCTGACGACGAGGTCGCGGACACGATGGCAAACCGGCTGGTGCCGAACAGTCCGTAACACAGCAGCCCGGCAAACAAGGCAATCACCCCGGCCTGTGGCGGCAACGCGGCAATGCTGGAATAGGCGACTGCCTCGGGCAGCAACAAACCGGCAATCGACAGACCGGCCAGTACGTCCAGCCAACGGTCAGGTGTATCGGCACGGGGTTGCGCCGATGCGCCGGGGGCACGAGCCATGTTGCGTCTCCAGAGACGGCGCTTTACGGTGCGCCGATGCAGCCGCAGCTTAGCTGTTTATCCTTGGGGACAGGTGTTCTGGATCAGGTGCCATGTCATAAAAACGCTGGCCGTGTGCATATCCGTTTTTTGGGTTGCGGCGGCTGGCGGTTTCGCCCTTACGGCGAGTCACTTTGGAAAAGCCGGAGTGCCGGCCCAGCCCAAAGTAACCAAAGGGCTCTTGCCCCTTTCGTTCGGTGCCTCGCTGTGGCTCGGCATGCCCTCGCTCCGGTCCTGCTCCGTGGGCCCGCCGCGATCGGCCATCCTTGGCCGTGCGCGGCGAACCCGGCATCCATGCCGGGTTGCACACTGCGCAGAACCTCCACTCGGCCTCTCGAGGGGGCGACTACCGCCACAGCCGCCGAGGCGGCCTGAAAGCCGACCTGGCTCTTTGGGGGTACGCGTTGTCCTTCTCTGCTGCGCTCACCCATTCCGGACATGTACACCGATCCCCTGTAGGAGCCGGCTTGCTGGCGATGGCGGTGGGTCAGTCGACGCATTTATTGATTGGACGGACGCTATCGCCAGCAAGCCGGCTCCTACACGGGGATTGGGTTCACACGACTCAAAATTGTAGGAGCCAGCTTGCTGGCGATGGGCGTCAACGATAACGCGTGCTGCCTGAATGAACGCGTTGTCCGGACGTTTTTCGCGGGCAAGCCTCGCTCCTACAGGGAATCGTGTTTGCTTTTGCTTTTCACCACTCATCAGGCCGAGCGTTAGCTCGCCTTCAGCTTTTGATCTGAGCGCCCCCTCGAGAGGCCGAGCGCAGGTTCTGCGCAGTGGGCAACCCGGCATGGATGCCGGGTTAGCCGCCCCCGGCCAGGGATGGCCGATGGCGGCGGGCCCACGGAGCAGGACCGGAGCGAGGGCATGGCGAGCATTAGCGAGGCACCGAACGAAAGGGGCAAGAGCCCTTGGTTACTTGGGGCTTTTCCAAGTGACTCGCCGTAAGGGCGAAACCGCCAGCCGCCATCACAAAAAATAATGGATATACACCCAAGCAATTGCTGCCGCCCACCAGCACTTGCGACCTCGTTGTATTTCAAGCAAGGACGAATTACCGCCGGCAGCTATTCTCTTGGCTAACAGAGGACTCGTGGCGCTGGTAATCGTGCCGTTTGCCGCGCAACAAGCGCAAAAGAGTGGAAGGACACCACCATGAGCCACACTGATGGATACACGCGTCGACGAATACTCACGCTGGCTGCCGGTGCTTCGGCGGTGCTCACTTTCGATCCGGCCTTTGCAGCCACCGCGCCGTCGAAGGAAACAGGAGGCAAGAACATGCTGACCCGCGCCATTCCTTCCAGCAACGAGCCATTGCCCCTTGTCGGCGTGGGCACCTATCGCGGCTTTGATGTCGCACCTGCCGATCCGGCCTACAAAAACCTGCCCGCCGTTCTCAGCGCGTTATTTGAAAAGGGCGGCACGGTGATCGACAGCTCACCCATGTATGGCCGCGCCGAGCAGACCATCGGCGAACTGCTGTCGATCCACAAGCCGCGTTCACCAGCGTTCCTGGCCACCAAGGTGTGGACCCGTGGCCGCGAAGAAGGCATCGCGCAGATGGAACAATCCTTCAAACTGCTGCAGACCGACCGGATCGACCTGATGCAGATTCATAACCTGCTGGACTGGAAAACCCATTTGCCTACATTGCGCAAGTGGAAGGAAGAAGGGCGGATTCGCTACATCGGCATCACCCATTACACCGCGTCGGCATATGAGGAAGTGGAAGCGGTGCTCAAAGCCGAGCCACTGGATTTCTTGCAGATCAACTATGCGCTGGACGATCGCGGGGTCGAGAAACGCATCCTGCCGCTGTGTCGCGAACGCGGCGTGGCGGTGATCTGCAACCGGCCATTTGGCGGCGGTGATTTGCTTGCCCGCTTGAAGGGCAAACCGCTGCCCGGCTGGGCCTCGCAAGTCGGCGTCACCAGTTGGGCACAATTGGCGCTCAAGTATTTGCTGGCGCATTCGGCAGTGACCTGCGTCATCCCCGGCACCGGCAACCCGCGTTACATGGCGGACAACGCCGGTGCCGGTTTCGGCCCGATGCTGACGGGGGCACAACGCGAGCAGTTGATCGATGTGGTCGGATAACCGCAGGTGCCGTCAGTTTTTTTTCTTGATGAGTTTGTTGAGGTAGTACTTGAGGCTCAAGCGATCCTTGGGCCTTGGTTTGTAGTGGGTTTTGTTTCTTTGCGCAGGATCAGCCACCACGGTTGCTGCGGTGTAGTAGTACAGCGCGATGGACCGGCGTGTGATGTGTTCCGGCGTCGTCAGAGGCTCCGGGTGTCCATGATTGCTGTCCTTGTCGGTGTTGAAAATGACACAGCGGTTGTAGATCGGCAGGACTTTCTTGAGGCACGTCTTCATCCCGACGTCCCATAGTTCCAGGTTGCCGCCGTACGCCTCTTGCCAATCCTGATTCAAGTAAATAATGGCATTCAGTCTGCGCTCGATATTCAACTTTTTGTTGAGCCGGAAGTCCGAGTGTACCCCCAGAAAACCGCCCTTTTTCGTTTCGTGCAGTCCGCCGCCGGTAAAGTAAGGATCGGGAATCAAACCCTCGATACCTGTGAGTTTTTCAAGAAACTGCAACATGGGCGCCGAGTTGAAAGCGTTGAAAACCGTCTTCAAGTAGGGATCGCATTCGTTGGGGCTGACTTGCCGTTTGTGCTGACCCTTATAGCCGCGCTCATAGAGCATTTCGTTGTTGGTTGGCTCGACGGGAAAATGCGCGCAGATGCTCGCAATCAGGTCCTGCGGTAAAAAATCGTCAATGACGATGTGTGGGAAGGGGGTGGCTTGAGCATAAGTACTGGCTAGCGAGTGACCGAAAGTGCTGGCAGCGTTCTGGTCAAAATCCAGCTCCGGGGTGGTGACGATGGGGAGTGTCTGAGTGATCGGTGTCATTACCGCTCCAATTGTCTGTTCATAACAACCTGCGAGTGCTTCCGGCAAGAGGGGCGCGCTACTTGTTACGCGCTGCCGATACCTGGTTGTTGTCACCTTTCAAACGTTTAAGGATGTCGTTGTACATCTTCGTTCGTCTGTGCGTTGTCGCATAACCGCCAGCGGCCGCGACGGTGCCCGCTTGAATATGGTCGAGGTAGCTGAATATCTTGCGCGGGGACAACAGCTCAACAACATAGCCCAACTGGGTCATACGGTCCTGGAGGGTATAACCGGGTACGCGCTCATCCATCAGGAAATGCATGCCGTGTTGCTTCATCAGCTTGCAGTTCCATAAGGTACAGAAGCTTTTCAAATAAACTTCCCTGTAGGGCTTTGGCTCTCTGGAACGTAGTCCCAAGGACAGTTTCAGGCGTCTGACGTGATGTTTTACCAGTCGTGAGCTAAAGCGCCAAAGGGTTCTGGTGGTGCCGCGGTTAAGTTGTTCTGTGCACCCGACGGCCACGACATTCGGGTTTTTAATGCACTTGTTCAACATCATTGAAAATACATTTTTGTCGAAAATAAACGTATCGGTGTGCAGCAGGAACAGAAAGTCGGTCTCAACCCGTTCCAGCACCAGGTCGAGTGCTTTGCCATGCGCGATATGACCATGTTCCGGTTCGGGAGCTTTTCGCTCAATCAGGTTGATCCAGTCCAGTGTGCGCAGATAGTCGGTGCTTTCATCGGCCGAGTCGTTATCAACCACCCAGACCGGAATGTTGCTGTCGCCCAGGTGCTGATGTAGCAGGTCGAGGCAAATCCGGGTTATTTCGATGGTTTTGTAGTTGACCAGGACAATGCTGAAGGGTGGTTTCTGTTGCGACAGAAAATCATTGTTATTCATGTGTGATGCACTCTTTAAAAACCTGGAAACAGCAATAAAAATTCAAGACCACTTATTGCTTGCGGCGCTAAGACAGGTATCGCCGGAACCAGTTTAGCGTCCTTTCCCAGGCAAGTTTGGCTGCGGCCTCATCGAATCGAGGCGTGGAATCGTTATGGAAACCGTGGTTGGCGCCGGGGTAGATGTAGGCTTCATAGGTTTTGCCGGCTGCTTTTAATGCCTGCTCGTAGGCGGGCCATCCTTCGTTGATGCGTGTGTCCAGTTCGCCAAAGTGAAGCATCACCGGCGCCTTGATCCGGGGGACATCCCTGGCGTCTGGTTGCCGGCCATAGAAGGACACGGCAGCCCCGAGTTCGGGATAGGCCACGGCAGCCGCGTTGGCGACGCCACCGCCATAGCAGAAGCCGGTGATGCCGACTTTTCCGGTGGTCGTATCGAGTTTCATCAGCCACTCGATCGCGGCGAAAAAGTCATTCATGAGCTTTTCAGGATCAACGGTCGCCTGGAGCTCCCGGCCTTTGTCGTCGTTGCCGGGATAGCCGCCCACCGACGTCAGGCCATCGGGGGCAAGGGCGATGAACCCGGCCTTGGCCACGCGTCGGGCAACATCTTCGATGTAGGGGTTGAGCCCGCGGTTTTCATGCACGACGACCACGGCCGCCACTTTGCCGGTGGCTTTTGCCGGACGCACCCGATAGGCCCGAACCTGCCCGTGGCCCTTGGGCGAGGGGTAGTTGACGTACTCGGCGATGATGTCCGGGTCGGTAAACGCCACTTGTTCGGCCAAGGCATAGTCGGGACTCAGGGCGGCGAGGAGCGCACTGGCGGTCAGGCCGCCAAGGGTGAATAACGCCGCCCGGTCGAGAAACTCTCGCCGGTTGATCATACCGTGGGCGTAGTAGTCGTAGAGTTCGAGCAGCTCAGGGGCAAAGTCTTTCGCAGTAAGACGATTCATCTTTGCGCTTCCTTTGAAGTGGACGGTTGCTCTGTCAGTTCGAAAAAGCGGCGACAACTATCAATTCTAGCCGCGCATAAAAAAAGAGACGTAAGTCTCTTTTTTGTTTCTTCTGATTACGTTCATCGAGCACGGTTCAGTTCAGGCATTGCGCCCCGGCGCTCGCCACTTGCGCATCCTGCTCGGCTTTTACGCCAGACACGCCAACCGCACCCACCACCTGACCGTCGACGATGATCGGCACGCCGCCTTCCAGGGATGTCAGCAAGGGGGCCGACAAAAACGCGAAGCGCCCGCCGTTGACCATGTCTTCATAACCTTTGGATTCGCGCCGGCCCAACGCCGAGGTGCGTGCCTTTTCGGTGGCGATGTAAGCGCTGATGGGCGCGCAGCCGTCGAGGCGTTCGAGGGCGAGGGGATGGCCGCCGTCGTCGACGATCGCGATGGTCACGGCCCATTGGTTATTTTGTGCTTCGGTGCGTGCGGCCGCGAGGATCCGGCTGACTTCGGTCTGGCTCAGGACGGCTTTGCTTTTCATGGGGAATCTCCGGTGATCGATGAGGGCAGCGCCGCGTCGAGCAGTTCGATCCAGTGCCGCACCGGGGTCCGGCCCGCGCCGTCGAGATGCGACTGACAGCCGATATTGGCGGTAACGATAACTTCAGGATGGCCACTTTCCAGCGCATTCAGTTTGTTGTCGCGCAGTTGCCGGGACAGTTCGGGTTGGGTGATCGAATAAGTGCCCGCCGACCCGCAGCACAAATGGCTGTCGGGCACAGGTGTGAGGTTGAAACCGAGTCGAGCGAGGAGCGCTTCCACCGCGCCGCCGAGCTTTTGCGCGTGCTGCAAAGTGCAGGGGCAATGGAAGGCCAGGCGCTGGTCACTGTGGATGCCGAGTGTTTCCAGCGGTTCGTCGCGCAACACTTCCACCAGGTCCCTGGCCAGCGAGCTGACTCTTTTTGCCTTCTCGGCGTAGGCCGGATCGCGTTCGAGTAAATGGCCATAGTCCTTGATGAAGGCGCCACAGCCACTGGCGGTTTGCACGATGGCTTCCGCACCTTTCTCGATACTCGGCCACCACGCATCGATATTGTGGCGAGCGCGGTCGAGGCCGGCTGCCTGAGCGTCGAGGTGATATTCCACCGCGCCGCAACATCCGGCTTCGCTGGACGGAGTAACACTGATACCCAGTCGATCCAGCACCCGCGCCGCCGCCGCATTGGTGTTGGGCGACAGGCTCGGCTGTACGCAGCCTTCGAGCATCAGCACCTGACGGGCATGGCGCGTGGTGGGGCGTGGCCGGGGGAGATAAACATGGCGAGGCAACTTTGCCTGCAAGGTGTTGGGCAGCAGTGCCCGAAAAACCTGACCGCTGTTGATCAGCGCTTTGAACAGTCCCGGATTAAGGACGACGCCGCGCAATCCCTCACGCAACAGACGTTGGTCGATGGAGCGCGGCACCGCCGCATCGACCACCGCCCGGCCGATGTCGAGCAAGTTGTGATAATCGACTCCGGAAGGACAGGTGGTTTCGCAATTGCGGCACGACAGGCAGCGGTCCAGATGCTGTTGGGTTTTCTGCGTGACCTCATTGCCTTCCAGCACCTGTTTGATCAGGTAGATGCGGCCCCGTGGCCCATCGAGTTCATCGCCGAGCAATTGATAGGTCGGGCAGGTGGCATTGCAGAAGCCGCAGTGCACACAGGTGCGCAGGATGCTTTCGGCTTCTTCGGCGCGGGGCAGCTGCCGGGCGGTTTCGCTCAGGGTTGTCTGCATGGTTCAAAGCTCCGCGTACAAGCGTGCCGGGTTGAAAATGCCCCGTGGGTCGAGTTGTTGTTTGAGGCTGCGGTGGTAGCGCATCAACGCGGCAGGCAACGGCTGGAACGGGCTGTCGATCAGGCCATGGCTGTAGCAGGTCACATGGCCGCCGACCTCATCCACGACCTGGCGAATGAACGCCGCTTCGGCGTCAGACTTGAGCCAGCGCTGGGCGCCGCCCCAGTCGAGCAGTTGCCGGCCGGGCAGGGACAACCGCGGCGTGTTGTGCGGCACGGACAGGCGCCACAGTGGCTGGCCCTCGTCGAAGAAACTCAGTCGGTGCTCGTTGAGATCCGCCCAATACGAGGCGTCCAGAAGCTCACCGCCCAAACGGTCATGAGCCGCCGCCACCGAGCCTTCGCCGCCCTCAAGCCGCAAGTGCAGGCGTTGCCCGTCGTGGCACGCGGCACTGATCGGCAACGGCTGCTGGCCCCATTCCGCGAGACGCAGCAAGGCACGATCGCTGTCCATTTCCAGGCTGATGCTCAGGGTTTGCCGTGGTTTGGGCAGGACCTTGAGCGAGACTTCGGTGATCACCCCAAGGGAGCCGAAACTGCCGGCCATCAGGCGCGACAGGTCGTAACCGGCGACGTTTTTCATCACTTCGCCGCCAAAGCGCAAATGCTTGCCGTGCCCCGTGATGACCCGTGTGCCGAGGACGAAGTCGCGCACCGAGCCTGACCAGGGACGACGCGGTCCCGACAGGCCACTGGCGATCATCCCGCCGACGGTGGCATCGTCGCCAAAGGACGGTGGTTCGCAGGGCAGCATTTGCTGTGCTTCATCCAGCACGTGCGCCAGTTCGGACAAGGGTGTGCCGCTGCGGGCGGTGATCACCAGCTCGGTCGGGTCGTAGCTGACGATGCCTCGGTGGCTGCGCGTGTCGAGTACTTCGCCCGCAACGATGCGCCCCAGAAACGCCTTGCTGTTGGAGCCCTGAATGCGCAGCGGCGTGGCGTTTTCCAGCGCTTGATTGACCTGCTCCAGCAGCACGCCGCTGTCATCGATATCGAGTTCGCTGCGCATCAGAATCGCTCCAGATCAGGGAAGGGCAACTGACCCAGGTGCACGTGCATGGCGCCAAATTCGGCGCAGCGGTGCAGCGTCGGAATGTTCTTGCCGGGGTTGAGCAAACCGCCGGGATCGAACGCGGCTTTGACGGCATGGAACAGCGTCAGCTCATCGGCGTTGAACTGCGCGCACATCTGATTGATCTTCTCGCGGCCCACGCCGTGTTCGCCGGTGATGCTGCCGCCGACTTTCACGCACAATTCGAGGATCTTGCCGCCCAGCGCTTCGGCGCGGTCGAGCTCACCCGTTTGATTGGCGTCGAACAGAATCAACGGGTGCATGTTGCCGTCACCGGCGTGGAAAACGTTGGCGACGCGCAAGCCATACTCGGCGGACAACGCGGCAATGGCGCGCAGCACGCCGGGCAACTCGCGGCGCGGGATCGTTCCGTCCATGCAGTAATAATCCGGCGAGAGCCGACCCACCGCCGGAAAGGCATTCTTGCGTCCGGCCCAGAAACGCACGCGTTCGGCTTCATCCCTGGCCTGGCGCACTTCGGTGGCGCCAGCCTGTTCCAGCACCTGGCGCACGCGGTCGCAGTCATCGTGGACATCGGCTTCGACGCCATCGAGTTCGCACAGCAGGATGGCTTCGGCGTCCACGGGGTAGCCAGCGTGGATGAAGTCTTCAGCGGCACGGATCGCCAGGTTGTCCATCATTTCCAGACCGCCTGGAATGATGCCGGCGGCAATGATGTCACCTACCGCTCGTCCTGCTTTTTCGACGGAGTCGAACGCCGCCAGCAGCACCTTGGCGGACTGCGGTTTGGGCAACAGTTTGACGGTGACCTCGGTGATCACCCCGAGCATGCCTTCGGAACCGGTGAACAGTGCCAGCAGGTCGAAGCCGGGTGAATCGAGGGCATCGGAGCCCAATGTCAGGTGCTCGCCGTCCACGGTCAGGATGTCGACCTTGAGCAAGTTGTGCACGGTCAGGCCGTACTTCAGGCAATGCACGCCGCCAGCGTTTTCGGCGACGTTGCCGCCGATGGAACAGGCGATCTGTGAGGAAGGGTCGGGCGCGTAGTACAGGCCGAAGGGGGCTGCTGCCTGGGAAATAGCGAGGTTGCGTACGCCGGGCTGGACCCGTGCGGTGCGGGCGGCCGGGTCGATGTGCAGGATGTTGTTGAAGCGAGCCATGACCAGCAGCACGCCTTTTTCCAGCGGTAACGCGCCGCCGGACAAACCGGTGCCGGCGCCACGGGCGACCACCGGCACGTGCATTTCATGGCAGAGCCGGAGCACGCCTTGTACTTCGTCGAGATGGCGTGGCAGGACCACCAGCAGGGGCGTGGTGCGATAGGCCGAGAGTCCGTCGCATTCGTATGGCTTGAGTTCTTCTTGCTGATGCAGCACTTCCAGGGCCGGCAAACGGGTTTGCAGGGCTT
This sequence comes from Pseudomonas sp. PDM02, assembly GCF_014852285.1. Lineage (NCBI taxonomy): Bacteria > Pseudomonadati > Pseudomonadota > Gammaproteobacteria > Pseudomonadales > Pseudomonadaceae > Pseudomonas > Pseudomonas sp. PDM02. The sequence continues at coordinate 238,334 of NZ_JACVBL010000004.1, forward strand.
GCAACAGTGCTGACTTGTTGACGTCGGGCAGCGCTCCGTCAACGCGTTCATCGTAGAGAATGTTCATGGTCGTTTTACGATACTCCGATCGTGTGTGTCCGGGCAGCGGGCTGTTTACTCAGGTTTTGTGTGTATATCCGTTATTTTGGTGATGGCTGATATTGGTTTCGCCCTTACGGCGAGTCACTTGGAGAAGCGCCAAGTAACCAAGCGCTCTTGCCCCTTTCGTTCGGTGCCTCGCTGTGGCTCGGCATGCCCTCGCTCCGGTCCTGCTCCGTGGGCCCGCCGCGATCGGCCATCCCTGGCCGTGCGCGGCTAACCCGGCATCCATGCCGGGTTGCCCACTGCGCAGAACCTCCACTCGGCCTCTCGAGGGGGCGTGTACCGCCAGATCAAAAGCTGAAGGCGAGCTAACGCTCGGCCTGATGAGTGGTGAAAATCAAAAGCAAACGCGATTCCCTGTAGGAGCCGGCTTGCCGGCGAAAAGCGTCGGGGCAACGCGTTCATTCAGACAGCCCTCGTTATCGTTGACGTCCATCGCCAGCAAGCTGGCTCCTACAAGGGAAATGCATGTGTGTTCGGAACATACACGATCAACTGTAGGAGCCGGCTTGCTGGCGATGGCGTCCGTTCAGTCAACAAACAGGTGTCTGACCCTCCGCCATCGCCAGCAAGCCGGCTCCTACAGGGGAATGTGCAAACATCGAAAATTAGTGCGGCAGCCACAGTGCGGGAGTGTGCACACGTCAGAAGAGCCAGGTCGGCTGGCAGGCCGCCTCGTTTTTGCTTTTGCGGTACACGCCCCCTCGAGAGGCCGAGTGGAGGTTCTGCGCAGTGGGCACCGCGGCAAGGATGCCGCGGTAGCCGCCCCCGGCCATGGATGGCCGATGGCGGCGGGCCCACGGAGCAGGACCGGAGCGAGGGCATGGCGAGCATTAGCGAGCCACCGAACGACAGGGGCAAGAGCCCTTGGTTACTTGGGGCTCTTCCAAGTGACTCGCTGTAAGAGCGAAACCGCCAGCCGCCATCACCGCAGAAACGGATATGCCCCCAGCGCTCAATGCCCACCCACCACCATATGACTAAACGGTGCCACATAAGCCTGCAACGTCACCAACCCCCCCACCAGAATCGCCAGAATGACGGAATGGAAGAACACATAACGCAGAATTTCCCCCTCATGCCCATACCAACGCGTAGCAGTGGAAGCCACCACGATCGACTGCGCATCGACCATCTTGCCCATGACCCCACCGGAACTGTTGGCAGCAGCCATCAACACCGGACTCAGCCCCAATTGCTCGGCCGTCACCCGCTGCAGCCCGCCGAACAACACGTTGGACGCCGTGTCCGAACCGGTCAGTGCCACACCGAGCCAGCCGAGCAAGGTGCCAAACATCGGGTAAAAGATGCCCGTCGCAGCGAACGCCAGGCCCATGGTCGCGTCCAGCCCCGAATAACGGGTGAGGAAGCCGAGCGCGAGCATCGCGACGATGGTAATCAGCGAGTAACGCACGACCCAGATCGTGCGCAGATAGTGTTTGACCAACTGCGGGATGGAGTAACCCATCAATAGCCCGCCAAAGATCGCCGCCAGCAAGATGCCGCTGCCGGTGCTGGTCAGCCAGGTGAACTTGTAGACCGCGTCCTCGGTTTTAGGCGCAGGCACCACCGGTGGGACCTTTTCGATTTGCTGGTGGATCGTGCCGAAGGTGACGACCGGCGCAAAGATCGGGTTCGCTTCGCGCAGCGGTTTGCCTTGGGGGTCGAGCTTGGCCGAGTGGGTCACGGGATCAATCGCCGGGCGGGTATCGAACAGGTTTTTGAAGCCTTGGGTGCCCCAGGCGAACACGAACACCGTGAGGATGATCCACGGCATCCACGCGCGCATGACCGCAGGCTTGGCATCGCTGGCGAAGGTCGCGCTGGCGATGGGTTTCTCGTCATGCTCTTCGGCTATTTTGGAGTTGTCGACGCGCCCGGACAGCGCGGCGGAGGTGTGCACGGTCGCGGGTTTCCACACCTTGAGAAAACCGGTGAGGCAGGCCATGGAAATCAGCGCGGCGATCACGTCCACCAGCATCGGCCCGTGATAGTTGGAGACCAGGAACTGCGGTACGGCGAAACTGACCCCGGCGACCAGGATGGCCGGCCAGATTTCCAGCATCTTGCGCCACCCGGCAAAGGCCCAGATCAACCAGAACGGCACGATCACCGAGAAAAACGGCAATTGCCGGCCGACCATCATCGACAGTTCCATTTCGTCCAGGCCGGTCACTTTGGCCAGGGTAATGATCGGCGTGCCGAGAGCGCCGAACGCCACGGGCGCGGTGTTGGCGATCAACGCCAGGCCCGACGCCGCCAGCGGCGAGAAGCCCAGGCCAATCAGAATCGCGCCGGTCACCGCCACGGGTGTGCCGAAACCGGCAGCCCCTTCGAAGAAGGCGCCGAAGCAGAAGGCAATCAGCAGCAGTTGCAGGCGGCGATCGTCGGTAATGCGCGCCAGCGAGTCCTGCAGCACTTTGAATGAGCCGTTTTCGGTGGTCAGTCGGTGCAGGAAGATGATGTTCAGCACAATCCAGCCGATCGGCAGCAAGCCGTTGGCGGCGCCGTAAAGGGCGGCCGAGCCTGCCATGTTCGCCGGCATGCCGAAGGCGAAAATCGCGATGACCAGCGCCGAGGCGAGGGCGAGCAAGGCCGCCAGATGGGCCTTGATGTGGAAAAAGGCCAGGGCTGCGAGCATCACCACGACCGGCACAGCTGCCATGATGGTTGAAATGACCGGGTTGCCGAACGGATCGTAGATTTGCTGCCAGACCATGTTCCACCTCTGCTTTTTATTGTTGGGATTGCAGACCCCGAGGGGGCGGTGGCTTGTAGTATAGGTGGCATTACGCCGCTGTCTTGTGCCCCATAAATCACGCCTTTTGGCGGATGGGTCGAACTTGAAACAGGGACTGCAGATCGCCTTTACTGGATTCAATCACCCGGAGGAACGCGATGATGACTGAGCGCCACATGGTTCATACGGAAACGCTGTCGAACGATTGCAGCATCAAGGTCAAGGCCGAGATCCTGCGAGACGGTTCGTTGGGAATGTTCATCGGGGTATACCGACCCGATGGCTCGGCCATTGAGGAGAATGATCACCCGGCGTTGCATTTTCTCGACATGGAGGCCGCGATGGAGTGGGGGATCGAGAAAGCCAAGGATATCGGCAATGGCCAGCGGACGTTGTAGGGCCTGACTCCGGATGTGCGGTATGCCGGGCCCCGTGATAAAGGGGAGCTGACTGGCGGGCCTTGCCATAAAAAAGTCAAAAGAGTACAAATGTACTCCATGACGACTTTAACTCCCCGCCGTACTGCCATCCTGACGTTTATCCGTGATCGAATCGCGGAGCACGGTCAGTCCCCGAGCCTCGCTGAAATCAGCGAGGCCTTTGGTTTCGCCTCCCGTAGCGTGGCGCGCAAGCATGTGCTGGCGCTGACCGAAGCCGGTTTTATCGAGGTCAATCCGCATCAGGCCCGAGGCATTCGTTTGCTCGGGCAACCGGCGCGCCCCGAGCTGCTGGACATTCCGGTCCTCGGCCGGGTGGCGGCGGGGGCGCCGATCGGTGCCGATGCCGAGGTGCACAGCCGCTTGCTGCTCGACCCGTCGATCTTCTCCCGGGTGCCGGATTACATGCTGCGGGTCCAGGGGGACTCGATGATCGAGGACGGCATCCTCGATGGCGACCTGGTGGGCGTGCATCGCAATCCCGAAGCGCTCAATGGCCAGATCGTCGTGGCGCGGCTTGACGGCGAAGTCACCATCAAGCGTTTCGAGCGGGTCGGCGATGCGGTGCGCCTGTTGCCGCGCAACCCGGCCTATAAGCCGATCATCGTCGAGGCCGATCAGGACCTGGCCATCGAAGGGGTGTTCTGCGGTCTGGTGAGGCAAGGGTGATGGGCGCCGTCGTTGCGCTGGACACGCTGTTCAATGGCGGCCAGGTCTGGAAGGGCCGGCCTGCGCCACCAACGGTCAGCCCGCAACCCACCGGGCATGTGGCGCTGGATGCGGCGTTGCCCACTGGCGGCTGGCCGGAAGCGGCGCTGACCGAAATCCTCCTGGCCGGGCAGGGCGTCGGCGAGTTGCAACTGGTGTGGCCGGCGCTGGCGCGGTTGTCGGCGGCCGGTGAGCGCATCGTGCTGGTGGCGCCGCCGTACGTGCCGTATCCGCAAGCCTGGCAGAACGCCGGGGTTGATCTGCGCCAGTTGTCGATCATCCAGGCCAGCGAGCGCGATGCGCTGTGGGCGGCGGAACAATGCCTGCGTTCGGGCAGTTGCGGCGCAGTGCTGTGCTGGCCGCACAAGGCGGATGACCGCGCCTTGCGGCGCTTGCAGGTGGCGGCGGAAACCGGCTCGACCCTGGCATTCGCCTACCGCTCGATCCATGAAGCGATCAACCCGTCACCGGCCGCGCTGCGCATCGCCATCGATGCCAGGCCTGCACAATTGCGCGTGCTCAAGTGCCGGGGCGGGTTAGCCCGCTCGGCGCCGATTGCCTTCCCTGTGGGGCATTGAGGTTGCCATGCGCTGGGTGTGCATTCTCTTCCCGCAATTGGCGCTGGACGCGGTACTGCGTCAGCGCCCCGATCCCGATGAGCCGCTGGCGCTGCTGACCGGTTCGGCGCAGCGTCGGGTGTTGCAGGCGGTCAACGCTTCGGCGCGGGCGCTGGGCTTGCGCCCTGGCATGTCGATGACCGCCGCACAGGCCTTGAGCAAAGACTTTGTCACGGCGGAATACGACGTGGCCGAGATCGAGCACTGGCAGCAGTTTCTCGCGGCCTGGGCCTACCGCTTCAGCTCCCAGGTCAGCGTGCATTACCCGCGTGCGGTGGTGTTTGAGATCGAGTCCAGCCTGGGATTGTTTGGCGACTGGCCGCAATTCGAAGCGCGCTTGCGCACCGAACTCGGCGAACTGGGCTTTCGTCATCGGATTGTTGCCGCGCCGAACCCGGTGGCGGCGCGGGTATTGGCCAATGCGTATGACGGTCTGGTGGTGCCGGACGCTCAAGCCTTGCAGCATCATCTGGGACAATTGCCTGTCGACCGGATCGCTCTGGAGCCGGCAGTGGCCACGGCATTGTCGCGCATGGGGTTGCGCACCTTGAGCCAAGTGCAGGCGTTACCGCGACAGAGTCTGGCACGGCGTTTCGAGGCTCAGGTGCTCAAGCACCTGGACGCGCTGTCTGGCGAACGACGGCTGGCGCTGGCGTTCTACCTGCCGCCGGACCGCTTCGATGTGCGCATCGAACTCAATTTCGACGTGCAATCCCATCAGGCGCTGCTGTTTCCGTTACGTCGGCTGACCGGCGATCTGTCGGCGTTCCTGTGCGGCCGCGACAGCGGTGTGCAGCGTTTTGACCTGCATCTGGAACATGCCGGCTTGCCGGACAGCGTGATCAAGGTCGGCCTGCTCAGCGCCGAGCGCGATCCGGCGATGCTCTTCGAACTGGCCCGAGGGCGGCTGGAACAGGTTCAGGTCGAGGCGCCGGTGCGCGGTTTTCGTTTGCGCGCCGAAGACTTGCCGGCCTTCGTTCCGCAGTATCAGGAGCTGTTCGATGATCGTCCGCAGCAGTCCTTGCCCTGGGAACAACTGCGCGAACGCTTGCGCGCGCGGTTGGGGGATGACGCGGTGCAGGGCCTGCGGTTCCAGGCCGATCACCGGCCGGAGTGCGCGTGGCAGGCCAGTGCCGAGAGCCAGCGCTGCGCGGTGATGCCTGGCGTGCAGCGTCCGGGCTGGTTGCTGACGGAGCCGCAAGCGGTACACGAAGGTTCGACGCGCATCCTCATGGGGCCGGAGCGCATCGAGTCCGGTTGGTGGGACGGCGCCGATGTGCGCCGCGACTACTACCTGATCGAAACCCGTTCCGGCCAACAGGGCTGGGCCTATCGTACGGTCGGTGAGGACGGCCCGTTGTGGTTGCAGGGGTGGTTTGCATGAGCATTGATTATGCCGAGCTGCACTGCCTGTCGAACTTCAGTTTCCAGCGTGGCGCCTCCAGCGCCCTCGAACTTTTTCAGCGGGCGAAAAAACTGGGCTATCAGGCGCTGGCGATCACCGACGAATGCACGCTGGCGGGCATTGTCCGCGCCTGGCAAGCGGCCAAATCCGTGGAGCTGCCACTGATCATCGGCAGCGAAGTGCGCATCGAGAACGGTCCGAAACTGGTGCTGCTGGTGGAGAGCCTTGAGGGCTACCAAAACCTGTGCCGGCTGATTACCCGGGCGCGGCGTCGTTCGCAGAAAGGCCGGTATCAGGTGCTGCGGGAGGATTTCAGCGAGCCTTTGCCGGGGCTGTTGGCGTTGTGGGTGCCGGATGCGCCGGATGATTTTCAAACCGGTCACTGGCTGAAGCAAGCCTTCGCCGAACGCCTGTGGCTGGCGGTCCAGTTACATCGCGGCCAGGACGATACCGGGCGATTGAGTGCGTTGATGACGTTGGCAAGGGAGCTGCGAATCCCGGCAGTGGCCAGCGGCGATGTGCACATGCACACGCGCGGGCGGCGCGCCTTGCAGGACACCATGACCGCAATCCGTCATCACCTGCCGGTGGCCGAGGCCGGGTTGCGCCTGCACCCCAACGGCGAGCGCCATCTGCGCAGCCTCGACGTGCTGCAATCGATCTACCCGCAAGCATTGCTCGATGAAACCTTGACCATCGCCCGGCGTTGCACCTTCGACCTTGGCCAGTTGCGATATCAGTATCCCCGCGAACTGGTGCCCGAAGGCCAGACGGCCTCGTCCTGGTTGCGTCATTTGACCGAAGAGGGGATCACATGGCGCTGGCCAAAAGGCCCGCAAGCCAAGGTGCTCAAACAGATCGACAAGGAACTGGAGCTGATTGCCGAACTGGGCTACGAAAGTTACTTCCTGACGGTTCACGACATCGTCCGGTTTGCTCGTGAGCAAAAAATCCTCTGTCAGGGCCGTGGTTCAGCCGCCAACTCGGCGGTGTGTTATGCCTTGGGAATCACGGAAATCGATCCGGATCGCACCACGCTGTTGTTCGAGCGCTTTCTCTCCAAAGAGCGCAACGAGCCGCCGGACATCGACGTCGATTTCGAGCACGAGCGACGCGAAGAAGTCTTGCAGTACGTGTTTCAGCGTTATGGCCGGACCCGTGCGGCGCTGACTGCGGTGGTCAGCACCTACCACGCGGCCGGCGCGGTACGCGATGTGGCCAAGGCGTTGGGTTTGCCGCCGGACCAGATCAATGCCCTGGCCGATTGCTGCGGCCACTGGAGTGATAAAACACCACCGGTGGAGCGCCTGCGTGAAGGCGGTTTCGATCCCGAGAGCCCGGTGTTGCACCGGGTGCTGAGCCTGACCGGGCAACTGATCGGTTTCCCCCGGCACCTGTCCCAGCACCCGGGCGGCTTCGTCATTTCCGAACAGCCGCTGGACAGTCTGGTGCCGGTGGAAAACGCCGCCATGGCCGAGCGCACCATCATCCAGTGGGACAAGGACGATCTGGACGCGGTCGGTTTGCTCAAGGTCGATATTCTTGCGCTGGGCATGCTCAGCGCCATCCGCCGCTGCTTTGATCTGCTGCGACGGCACCGCAACCTTGATTTAAGCCTGGCGACGATCCCGTCCGAAGACCCGCAAACCTACGACATGATTGGTCATGCGGACACCATCGGCGTGTTCCAGATCGAATCCCGGGCGCAGATGTCGATGCTGCCGAGGCTTAAACCCCGGAAGTTTTATGACCTGGTGATCGAAGTGGCGATCGTCAGGCCGGGGCCGATCCAGGGTGGCATGGTGCATCCGTACCTGCGACGGCGGAACAAACAGGAGCCCGAGACTTACCCGTCTCCAGAATTGGAAGCGGTACTCAAGCGCACGCTCGGCGTACCGCTGTTCCAGGAGCAGGTGATGCAGATCGCCATCGTTGCTGCCGACTACAGCCCCGGTGAAGCCGATCAATTACGCCGTTCCATGGCCGCCTGGAAACGCCATGGCGGACTGGAACCACACAAGGATCGCCTGGCCGCCGGAATGAAGAAAAACGGCTACACACCCGAATTCGCCGCGCAGATTTTCGAGCAGATCAAAGGCTTCGGCAGCTACGGATTTCCCGAGTCCCACGCCGCCAGTTTTGCCTTGCTGACCTATGCCAGTTGCTGGTTGAAATGCCACGAACCGGCGGCCTTCGCCTGTGCGCTGATCAACAGCTGGCCCATGGGTTTCTACAGCCCGGACCAGATTCTGCAGGATGCGCGCCGGCATCATTTGCAGATCCGCCCGGTGGACGTGCGTGCCAGCGACTGGGATTGCAGCCTCGAACCCGTCATCGGTGCGCAGCCGGCGATTCGCATGGGGCTGCGGATGATCAAGGGCTTTCGCGAAGATGATGCGCGGCGTATCGAAGCCGCGAGGTCCAAGGGGGCGTTTATCGACATCGCCGACCTCGGCGGACGGGCGCGGCTCGATGCCCGTGCGCAGGAGCAACTGGCCGATGCCGGCGCGTTGCGTGGGCTGGCCGGTGATCGTCATCGAGCACGCTGGGAAGTGGCGGGGGTGCAGAAGCAATTGGGCTTGTTCGCCGGTTTGCCGAGCCAGGAAGAGGACGCGGTGGCATTGCCCAAACCCACGGTGGGCGAAGATCTGCTGGCGGATTACAACAGTCTCGGCACCACCCTCGGCCCGCATCCACTGGCCCTGTTGCGGGGTGAGTTGAAAGCCCGGCGCTGTCGCAGTTCGCGGGAGTTGCTGGACGTCGAGCATGGCCGCCCGGTCAGCGTCGCCGGGCTGGTGACCGGTCGGCAGCGTCCGGGCACGGCCAGTGGCGTGACTTTCGTCACCCTTGAAGACGAGTTCGGCAACGTCAACGTGGTGGTCTGGCGTGACCTGGCTGATCGGCAACGGCAGGTGTTGGTCGGCTCGCAGTTGCTCAAGGTCGACGGGCGCTGGGAGAAGGAAGGCGAGGTGCGGCATTTGATTGCCGGACGCTTGAGCGACCTGAGTCCGCTACTGGATGGCATCAACGTACGCAGCCGGGATTTCCATTGAAGGATCATGCCGTTAATTTTCTGCACAACACCGAACCTGTAGGAGCCGGCTTGCTGGCGAAGCGGTGGTGGCCATGATGGCGCCATCGCCAGCAAGCCGGCTCCTACAGGTTGTGGTGACTTTCTGATTATTTAGCCTCTGGCCAAAACCGTTCGCCACCGCCCGGCGCATCCGTCCACGCCTGCAACGACCGGGTCGGCAAATCGAAATAATCCCGCGTACGCGCGTACCCATGCCCACCCATTCGCCCGATCGCATCGAGCCCCAATTGATCGATGTACAGGGTTTTCGGGTCGATCAGTTCATCCCGCACATGCGCCATCAGCACTTCACCAAAAATAATCTCCCGCGACTGCCCGATGGACAGCGCCATCATCCGTCGGCATTCCAGCGCCACGGGCGCCTCGCCGATCCGCGGGCATTTGACTGTGGTGCCGGGAATCGCAGTGAGTCCGGCGGCGGTCAGTTCGTCGAAACCAGGAGCGAAAGGCACGGCGCAGACATTCATCGCTTCCACCAGCGCATCACTGACGATATTGACGGTGAATTCCTGATTGAGCTGGATATTGCGCGTGGTGTCCTTGGGGCTCTGGTCCCCATAGTTTTCCACGCCCAGTGCGAGGATCGGCGGGTCGGCGGACAGCGCATTGAAGAAGCTGAACGGCGCGGCGTTGATCCGTCCTTCGCCATCAATCGTGGTGACCAGCGCGATGGGCCGAGGCACCACGCTGCCGATCAGAATCTTGTATTTGTCCCGCGCACTGAGGGTGCTGAAGTCGAAGCTTTGCATGGGCAGAAATCTCTAAGGAAGGGGATCAATCGCACTCAGCGGCGCTTGTGCGCTGTAGTCATCGGCGAACGGGATGGCCGGTTTGAACAGGCTTTTCCAGTCCGGTCGGCCGAAGGCCCGGTCGCTGTGGCTGCGCATCAGTGTTTCGAATTGTCGTTGGGCCTGGCGTTGCAGGGCGGGGTAGTCGACGCCTTGAACCTGCCCGTCCTGCATCACGCAGCGGCCGTCGATGTAGCTGGCGATGCAGTCATCACCGCGTCCGGCGAGCACCAGGTTTTTCAAGGGGTCGAATAGCGGCCCGAGGTGCAGACCGCGAAGGTTGAACACCGTGATGTCGGCCTTGGCTCCCGGTGCCAGACGACCGATGTCGTCACGCCCCAAAGCCTTGGCGCCCCCGAGTGTGGCCGCGTTGTAAAAATCCAGGGCGCTGGTCAGCGAACCGCCGCCCTCCATCAAGCGAGCGATGTTCAACCCCTGACGCATGTTCTCCAGCAGGTCCGCCGGCCAGGTGTCGGTGCCCAGCGCAAAGTTGATGCCCTTGGCCCGATAGCGTCCGAACGAGTTCAGCGCCTCGCCGTCCCGGGCAAACACCACCGGGCAATGCACCAGGCTCGCGCCGCCATCCACCAGCCGTTGCAGGTCTGCATCACCTTGGGTGTAAATGCCGTGGGGCAGCAGGCTGCGCGGGGTCAGCAGGTTCAACTGCTCCAGCCAGGCCAGCGGCGAAACGCCCCGCAACTGGTCGACCATCGCCACTTCGCCGAGGCCCTGACAGCAATGCAAGCGCATCGGCGCATTCAGCTCGCGACTCAGTGCGGCAGTGCGTTGCAACAGCGCCGGGGTGCAGGTCTGGATGCGATCCGGCAGCAGCGCGCCGCGAATCAAACCGTCATGTGCACCGTCGAAATCCTGGAAAAAACGGGCCGCAGCGTCGAGCCCGGCCAGGCCCCGCGCTTCATCCCAGTGATGCCCGAGGCTGCCATCGGCGCGCCAATAACTCATGCCACTCATGTAGCAGGGCCCGAGGTAAGTCCGCAGTCCCAGCTCGGCCGCCACGCCAGCCACCGCAGAAAATTCGTCGTAGGTCTCGGCCCACTCGCGGTAATACATCGAGGTGATCGGCATGGCGGTGGTGATGCCGTTGCGGATCAGTTGCGTGAAGGCGTAGCGGTATTTGAAAACCTCTTCATCCGCGCTGTAACTCTCCCGTGGACCTGCCGCCAGATAGTCCTCGGACCACATCCGCCCCATGTCGCGTTCTTCGCAGTTGTCCAGCGTCAGCACCGTGGAATCGAGGTCGCCGAGTGCATCCAGATCGATGAAGCCGGGACCGATCAGCGCGTTGCCGTAATCGATCCACTGATCCACCGGCCCCGAATAACCACGCCCGACAAACACAATACGTGAGCCCTCGAACACCACTTCGCCGTCGCGCCACAGCACATGCTGCGTGCCGTCGAAACCGACCACGCAGCTGCTTTTCAGGGCGATGCGCTTCACAACCGGCTTTCCAGCAGTCGACCACCCGCGGCAATCAGCTCGCCGCGCCGATAGACCTGTCGCAGCGGCCGCGACACCACGGCTTCACCCAGCGTCTGCACCGGCATCAACAGGAAGTCCGCCGGTTGACCGAGCTCCACGCCATAATCCTCGCAGCCCAACGCCAGCGCACCATTCACCGTCGCCGCTGCAAACGCCGCCGCCAGTTCCTCGTCCTTGTTCAAGTCGAAACGGAACGCCAGCAGCATCGCCCGTTCCAGCATGTCGCCGTTGCCCATGGGCGACCAGGCGTCGCGGATGCCGTCCGAACCCAGGCACACGTTCACCCCGGCCTCGCGCAACGCCAGGAACGGCGGCACCGCACAATCGGCCGGTGCCGAACTCATCAACGAAATGCCCAACGCCGCCAAGCGCTCGGCCACGGGTTTGACCTGGCTCCAAGGCAACATCCCGAGGCAATAGGCGTGGCTGATCATCACTCGGCCATGGCGCCCGAAATGCTCGGTGTAATCGGCGATCAGCGCGATTTGCCACAGGCCCAGTTCACCTTTGTCGTGCAGGTGAATATCGACACCACGGTCGAATTCACTGGCCAGTTTGAACACGAAATCCAGTTGGGCGACGGGGTCGTTGTCGATGCCGCACGGGTCGAGCCCCCCGACGTTTTCCACGCCCAGGGCCATGGCCTCGCGCATCAGCTCGGCGGTGCCGGGGCGGCTGATCAGGCCGGTTTGCGGGAATACCACCAGTTGCAGGTCGATCAGGTCGCGGTAGCGTTCGCGCAGTTGTTGCATGGCTTCGACATGACGCAGGCCGAAATCCGGGTCGATGTCGACGTGGCAACGCATGGTCAGCGAACCACGGGCGATGCAGTTTTCCAGCAGGGCACCGGCACGCTCGGCGATGGGGCTCTGAACTTCACGCAGCACGCGGCGCTCGTTGGCGATGTAGTCCTTGAGCGTCGGGCCGGCGCTGTTCGGGCGCCAGGGTTGGCCCCAGAGGGTTTTGTCGAGGTGGACGTGGCTTTCCACCAGGGCCGGGGTGAGGAGCTGGTTCTGGCCGTCGATGTCGGTGGCATTCAGTGGCGCGGACGATGCCGGGCGGCGTTGTTTGAACAGGCCGTTTTCGATCAGCAGGTCTTCAGCGGTGGAACCGTAGGGCCGCACGTTGCGCAGCCAGCGGGGGTGATTCATTTCAAACCTCGAGTTTTGTGGTGTTTGGGCGGGCCTCTTCGCGGGCAAGCCTCGCTCCTACAGGTCCTGCGCTGCTCTTGTAGGAGCGAGGCTTGCCCGCGAAGGCCGCAACTCGGTCTCAAGCCGAGCAATCAGCCCTTGAGCTTCGACCAGATCCGGTCCTGCAGCTCACGCGCCTTGTTGCTGCACTCTTTCTCAGGGCGCAGGCGCGAGGCGAACTCGTCGGGCATGTTGATCGCGTCCATCACCCGCCATTTGGCGTCGATCAATTTGTCGCTCTGAATGCCGTTGGCATAGGCGATCGCATTGGACACGGCGGCGGCGTTTTCCGGTTTCATCATCCAGTCGATGAAGATCTTCGCGTTGCCGGGGTGCGGCGCGCTTTTCGGTACGGCGAAGTTGTCCTGGAACATCGCAAGGCCTTCGCGCGGATACACGTACTTGATGCTGCTCTTCTGCAACGTGGCCCGGGCGGTGGAGCCGTTCCAGTTTTGCATCATGATCACTTCACCGGAGGCCATGCGGTCGACGGTGTTGTCCGAGCTGTACATCTTCAGGAACGGTTTCTGCTTTTGCAGCAGTTCCAGAATGCGCTTGGCGTCCTGTGGGTTTTCGCTGCATTCGTCGACGTTGAGATAGTGGCTGGCGGCGTTGATCACGCTGCTGGAGGTGTCGAGTGCGGCGAGCTGGCCTTGCAGTTCCTTGCGTGGCTCGAAGAATTCCTTCCACGAATCGTCCAGTTTGCCGCCCGGCACGCGTGCGCTGTCATAGGAAAACCCGGTGGTGCCCCACAGGTACGGCGCCGAGAACTTGCGGCCAGGGTCGAAGCTCGGGTCGCGGAACGCCGGTTTGACGTGCTGGAAATTGGGCAGGGCCGATGCGTCGATTTCCAGCAGCAGGTTCTGATTGATCAGCGTGCGCATGATCGACTGCGACGGCACGATCACGTCATACGCCGCACCACCGGCCTGCAACTTGGCGAGCAGGGTTTCGTTGCTGTCGTAGCCGTCCATGGTGACCTTGATGCCGGTCTCCTTTTCGAATTTGGCCAGCAGGTCCACCGGGTAGTAATCGGTCCAGTTGTAGAAGAACAACTCCTTGGGCTCGGCGGCCTGTGCGCCGAACGCCGTGAAGCAACTCAGGGCCAGACCGGTGACGGCGAAACACATGTTTTTCATTTTCATGTTTTTGTGCGCTCCAGGATTTATTGGTTTTTGCCGCGCTGTCCCAGCCAGAAGGCCAGCACCACCAGCACGATGGAAATCACCAGCATCAGGGTCGAGATCGCGTTGATCTCCGGCGTCACGCCGGCCTTGATCGCCGAGAAGATGTACACCGGCAAGGTCGTCGAACCCGGCCCGGCGACAAAGAACGTCATGATGAAATCGTCGAGGCTGACCACGAACGCCAGCACCGAACCGGACAGCACCGCCGGCCACAGCAACGGCAACGTCACCCGGCGAAACACCTGCCACGGGTTGGCATACAAATCGTTCGCCGCCTCCAGCAGGCTTTTGTCGAGATCATTGAGCCGTGCACGAATTGGCAGGTACGCGAAGGGAATGCAGAAGCCGATGTGCGCGACAATCACCGTCAACAAACCGAGCTTGATCCCCAGCGCCATGAACAGCAGCAGCGTGGCAACAGCGGTGACGATCTCCGGCAGGATCAGCGGCAGGTTGATCCCGCCCTCGACCATTTTCTGCCCGTAGAACGGCCGGTAAGTCGCCAGCGCCGCGAGCAGCGCAATGGCCGTGGCGCAGACCGTGGCGATGCTGGCGACGATGATCGAGTTCAGCGCTGCGGTCTGGATCGACGGGTTGGCCAGAATCCGCCCGTACCAGGCGAACGAAAACTCGGTCCACACCGTCGCCGAGCGGTTGGCGTTGAAGCTGTAGGCGATCAGCACGAAGATCGGTACGTACAGGTACGCGAGGATCAGCAGGCTGACTTCGCGGGTCAGCGGCAGTTTTTTCAGGTGCAGGGCGATCATGCGGTGGCTCCCCGACGTAGAGTTTTGGCGGCGCTGCGGCTATAGAGGGCGTAACCCACCAGCGACAGCAGCAGAATCCCCAGCAACAGGAACGACAGCGAACTGCCCAGCGGCCAGTTGCGCGCGGTGCCGAACTGTTGCTGGATCAGGTTGCCGATCATCAGCGTCTTGCCGCCGCCGAGAATCGCCGGGGTGATGAAGGCGCCGAGGCTCGGCACGAACACCAGCAGCGCGCCGGCAATCACACCGGGCATCGACAGCGGCAGGATGATTCGCTTCAGCGCGTGCCAGCGGTTGGCGCCCAGGTCGTAGGCCGCTTCCACCAGGCGCCAGTCGAGTTTTTCCAGGGTCGAATAGATCGGCAAAATCATGAACGGCAGGAAGCTATAAACCAGCCCGACGCTGACGGCGAAGTCGTTGTAGAGCAGGGTGATGCCGCCCGCCTGCGGGAACAGCGTGTTGAGGCTCTGCGCGACCCAACCGTGTTCGCGCAGGATGATCAGCCACGCGTAGTTGCGGATCAGCAGGTTGGTCCAGAACGGAATGGTGATCAGCAAGACCATGAGGTTGCGCCGGCGCGGGGTCAGGCTCGACATCCACAACGCCACCGGGAAGCCGAACAGGAAACACAACAACGTCGTGCCGCCGGCCTGGAACACCGAGCGCAACAAGGCTTGGGCGTAGACCCAGTTCAGCTCCAGTTCACCGTCGAATCCTTCCTGGAAAAACAGCTGCACGTAGCTTTGCAATTGCCAGTTGGCTTGCCAGTCGACGCCGCCGTAGACGTTGCGCGGCAACAGGCTGATGTAGCCCATGATGCCCAGCGGAATGGCGATCAGTGCCAGCAAAGTCAGAACCACCGGGCTGAGCAACAGCGCGCGGTTGAGAGCGGGGGAAGTGCTGCTGACGCTCATCTCAGGCCTCCATCAACAAGCAGGCGTGAGGCGGCAGATTGACCGCGACACGATCACCCACCGCTCGGCCACGGTTCAGGCCTTCGTTGTTCTCGCGCAGCATGACCTTGATGTCATTGTTCAATCGGCACTGATAAAGCGTCGCGGTGCCGACATACAACACCGCTTCGATCACGCCGCGCAGGTGATGAGGCTGCCCGACGTCGACCAGTTGCGAGCGCTCCGGGCGGAACGCCAGTTGCACGTTGTTGCCGTCGAAACCCTGGGCCGGGCAGGGGATCTCCACCGGCATGCCGCTGGGCACGAAGAGCTTTTCGTTCTGCTGGCCGCGCTTGAGATGACCGGGCAGGAAATTGATGTCGCCGATGAACTGGGCGACGAACTGATGCTGCGGCCGTTCGTAAATATCGTTGGGGGTGCCGATCTGCAGGATCTTGCCGGCGGACATCACGGCAATGCGGTCAGACAGGGTCAGGGCTTCTTCCTGATCGTGGGTGACGAAAATGAAGGTGATCCCGGCTTCCTTCTGCACGCGCTTGAGTTCGACCTGCATCTCTTTACGCAGCTTGAGGTCGAGCGCCGACAGGGGTTCGTCGAGCAACAACACTTTCGGTTTTGGCGCCAGGGCGCGCGCCAGAGCCACGCGTTGTTGCTGGCCACCGGACAACTCGGCGGGTTTGCGCCTGGCCAGGTGTTGCATTTGCACCAGCGCCAGCATCTCATCGACACGCCGAGGAATAACCTTGTGATCAAGGCCCTGCATCTCGAGCCCGAAGGCGATATTCTGCGCGACGCTCATGTGCGGAAACAGCGCATAGCTCTGGAAGACGGTATTGACCCGGCGCTTGAACGGCGGCAGGTCGTTGACCGGTTCGCCGGCGAGACGGATCTCGCCATCGCTGACGTGTTCGAAACCGGCGATGGTGCGCAGCAGGGTAGTTTTGCCACAGCCGGACGGGCCGAGCAGGGTGAAGAATTCGTTGTCGGCAATGTCGACTGACACGTTGTCGAGGGCTGGAGCCAGCCCCGGATCGTCGGAATACCGCTTGGAGACGTTACGCACTTCGATAGCTATTGGTTGACCCATAATGGTGCAATCCTCTAATTATTGTATGCAATATCTGGATGCAATCTACAAATAACCGGATTAATCTGCTCGTGCAACCCCCTTTTTCAAAGGCTGCTCATCGCCTGGGGCCGGTTGTTTAGCGCTAAAGGAGTGTTGAGATGACCGAGAAGAAACTCGAGACCACGGTCGACCGCGTCTACCAAGGGGTTTACGAGGCGATCAGCAAGCGTTCGCTGCGTCCTGGCATGAAGCTTGGAGAGACTTCGCTGGCCGAACTTTTTAATGTCAGCCGAACGTCGGTTCGTGCCGCGCTCAAGCAATTGGAGGCGGATGGATTGGTGACGACCGAGCCCAATAAGGGTGCATCGGTGTCGTTGCCCAGCGATGAAGAGATCCGTTCGCTGTTTGAAACGCGACGCCTGATCGAGATCGGCATCGTCACCGAGCTCTGCCGGCGTCGTGACACCGCCGTGACCCGGGACCTGCGCGATCACCTGTTGCTCGAGGATGAAGCGCACCGCAATGGCGACCATGAACGGCTGATCCATCTGCTCGGCGAGTTCCACATCAAACTCGCGCAAAGCCTGAACAACCCGGTGTTGCTGGACTGGTTCCGCAAACTGATCTCCCGCGCCTCGCTGTACGCCGCCGCGCTGGACGACGACAGTCACGAAGCCTGCCGCGACGATGAGCACCTGCGCTTGATCGAGTACATCGAGGCCGGCAACCAGAGCGCCGCCATCGAACTGACATGCATCCATTTGAACGGCATCGAGAAGGCGATCCTGGACGTCGCCGCCACGTTGAAGACGGGGTATCACCCGCTCAAACACCTGATCGAGGTGTAGCCACAAAACCTGAATCTGAAGTTGCACCTTGTGGGAGCGAGACCGGCTTGCTCGCGATGGCGTCGTGTCAGCCGACATCATTGTTGAATGTCAAATAGCATTCGCGAGCAGGCTCGCTCCCACAGGGATCTGTGGTGGGCAAAGATTGCCGTCAGAATCAGCTAACCTCTATGAAACCATTGGCATCCGCAGTGCTCGAAACAAACGGGCGCCAATAACAGGACACAGAGCCAGTCGATGCAGTTTCTAGACGATAGCCACGGGTGTGCTGGATGGAACGGTGAAATGGCCGGACGCATCCGTGCGTTCGACTGGCGTCGCACTGAACTGGGAAGCCTGGAGACCTGGCCCGCCAGCCTGTGCAGCGCGGTGCAATTGCTGCTCGCGTCGCCGCTGCCGATGGTGATGCTCTGGGGCCGCCCCGGCTACATGATCTATAACGATGCGTACTCGTCGTTCGCCGGTGGCCGACATCCTTATCTGTTGGGCTCTCCGGTGGAGCTGGGCTGGCCGGAAGTCGCCGAATTCAATCGTCACGTAGTCGACACTTGCCTGGCGGGCGGCACGTTGTCCTATCGCAACAAAGAGCTGGTGCTGTTGCGCGACGGCGTCCCCGAAAACGTCTGGCTGGACCTCTATTACAGCCCGGTGGCGAATGACGAGGGGACGCCGGCCGGGGTCATGGCGATGGTGGTCGAAACCACGGAGCATGTGATTTCCGAACGCCGGCGCCAGGAGGCCGAAGACGCCTACCACGCCGACAATGAACGGGTGCGGCTGGCGTTGAACGCCGGTGCCTTGCTCGGCTCGTTCGTCTGGGACATCAAAGGCAATCGGCTCTCCGGCGATGAACGCTTTGCCCGGACCTTTTCCTTCCCGGCCGAGCATGACCTGGGCAACCTGCCAACGGAGTTCGCCGAAGCGCGGATTCATCCCGACGACCGCAGTTGGGTCAATGAGCAAGTCAATCAATCCATCACCACCGGTGAGCCTTTCAACGCCGAATATCGGGTCCTGCGTCCCGACGGCAGTTACCTGTGGGTGCAGGCCAGCGGTTGCTGCGAATTCGATGAGCAGGGTGAGCCGTTCCGCTTTCCCGGCGTGTTGATCGACATCCACGAACGCAAGACCGCCGAAGAATCCCTGCTCAAATTCACCCGAAACCTGGAGCAGCGCGTCGCCGACGAAGTCGAAGCGCGGCTGGCGGCGGAAGAGCAACTGCGTCAGTCGCAGAAGCTCGAAGCCATCGGCGGTCTCACGGGGGGCGTGGCCCATGACTTCAATAACCTGCTGCAAGTGATCGCCGGCAACCTGCACCTGCTGGCGCGGCATGAACCGGACAATGCCAACGTGCAGCGTCGAGTCTCTGCGTCGATTGCAGCGGTGGAGCGTGGCGCGAAACTGTCTTCGCAGTTGCTCGCTTTCGCCCGCCGTCAGCCGCTGTCGCCAGCGGTCTGCGATCCACGACATATCTTCGAAGGCCTGGGCGAGCTGCTGCAACGGGCGTTGGGTGAAACCATCCAGATCGATGTGCGGTTGCCTCAAGCGTCCTGGCACATCAACGTCGATCGAAACCAACTGGAAAACGCCATTCTCAATCTCGCGATCAATGCCCGTGACGCCATGGCGGGCGAAGGCACCATTGAATTGAGCGCCGAGAACGTTACCCTCGACCGCAAGTTTTGCGCGGGCAAAGGTATTTCGCCTGGCGATTACGTGCGCGTCGCCGTGGCGGATACCGGCCTTGGTATGCCACCGCAAGTGCTCGCGCAAGCGTTTGAACCGTTTTTCACCACCAAGGCCGATGGTCAGGGTACGGGGTTGGGGTTGAGCATGGTGTTCGGCTTCGTCAAACAGAGTGACGGGCACATCGAGATGTCCAGCGTCGAAGGACAGGGCACTCGGGTGCAGCTGTATTTTCCGCGCAGCCTGCGCCCGTTGCTCAGTGAAACAGCGACCCATGACACGCAGCAACGCGGTGGGCATGAAACCATTTTGGTGGTCGAGGACAATGAAGCGGTGCGCGCTTCGGCGGTGGAATTATTGAGCGAGGAGGGCTATCAGGTCCTGACCGCCGCCAACGGTGATGCCGCCATGCAGATGTTGCTCGAAGGCGTGGTGGTTCAGCTGATTTTCACCGACGTGGTCATGCCCGGCCTGATCAAAAGCTCGGACCTTGCCGCCTGGGCCAAAGTGCAAACGCCACCGGTGGCCGTACTGTTCACGTCCGGCCACACTCGTGACATTATTTCGCGCAATCACCAGCTCAGCCCCGATACCTTTTTGCTGAGCAAACCCTATGGTCCCGAGGCGCTGACCCGAATGGTCCGCACCGTCCTCAACGGCTGAACCCCGATCCAATTGTAGGAGCGGCCGGGCGGCGTTCCGTTTGCTGGCGATGGCGTACTTGAAATCGCCATCGCCAGCAAGCCGGCTCCTACAGTTTGGATCTGCGTAAATTCCTGGCAATGCGTTAATCCTTCGAACTTTTTGATCAAGGCCACCTGATGACTTCAAAGCGCACCTCCAATCCTCCTTCCGGCATGGTCAGGGTACGCGGGGCCCGTGAACACAACCTCAAGAACATCGACGTCGATATCCCCCGTGATGCGCTGGTGGTGTTCACCGGCGTCTCCGGTTCCGGCAAGTCATCCCTGGCGTTTTCGACCCTGTACGCCGAAGCGCAACGCCGTTATTTCGAATCCGTGGCGCCGTATGCGCGGCGTCTGATCGACCAGGTCGGTGTGCCGGATGTCGACTCCATCGAAGGCCTGCCGCCAGCGGTCGCCTTGCAACAACAACGGGGCACGCCGAGCACGCGGTCTTCGGTGGGCAGCGTGACCACGTTGTCGAGCCTGATCCGCATGCTGTATTCGCGCGCCGGCAGCTATCCGCCGGGGCAACCGATGCTCTACGCCGAAGACTTTTCACCGAACACGCCCCAGGGCGCCTGCCCTGAATGTCATGGTTTGGGCCGGGTCTATGAAGTCACCGAAGCGCTGATGGTCCCGGACCCGAGCCTGACCATTCGCCAGCGCGCGGTCGCTTCCTGGCCCACGGCGTGGCAAGGACAGAACCTGCGGGACATCCTCGTGACCATGGGCTACGACGTCGATAAACCCTGGCGCGACCTGCCGAAAAAGCTGCGCGACTGGATTCTTTTCACCGAAGAAACCCCGACCGTTCCGGTGTATGCCGGGCTCACACCCGAAGAAACCAAAGTCGCGCTCAAGCGCAACATGGAGCCGAGTTACCAGGGCACCTTCACCGGTGCCCGGCGCTACATCCTGCACACGTTCACCCACTCGCAAAGTGCGCTGATGAAGAAGCGCGTCTCGCAATTCATGCTCGGCAGCCCTTGCCCGCTGTGCGACGGCAAGCGCCTGAAACGCGAGGCGTTGTCGGTGACCTTTGCCGGTTACGACATCGGCGAGTTGGCGCAAATGCCGTTGCTGCAAGTGGCCGACGTATTGAAACCAGTGGCGGCGCACAGTTACCTCGACCAGGCCGATGAGGCGGGCGAGGTCTTGACCCACGAGCAGACCCGCGAGGCCCGTGAGCAGCGAGTGGCCCACGGCGCCAGTGGTCACGCCCATGCACCGGATGTGCGCCACACGCCGAACCTGTCGGTGGAAAAACGCCTGGCCGCGCAACGCATCGCCCAGGATTTGCTGGAGCGGGTCAGCACGTTGACGGACCTGGGGCTCGGTTACCTGGCACTGGAGCGCAGCACGCCGACGTTGTCGTCCGGCGAATTGCAGCGCCTGCGCCTGGCGACGCAATTGGGTTCGCAGTTGTTCGGGGTGATTTACGTGCTGGACGAACCGTCGGCCGGTCTGCACCCGGCGGATGGCGAGGCGCTGTTCGAAGCCCTGCAACGTTTGAAAGCGGCGGGCAACACGCTGTTTGTGGTCGAGCATGATCTGGAAACTATGCGCCGCGCCGACTGGCTGATCGATGTCGGGCCGGCGGCGGGCGAGCATGGCGGCCGGATTCTGTACAGCGGTCCACCGCAGGGCCTGGCCGACGTGACGCACTCGCAGACCCGCGCTTACCTGTTTGCCGATCAGGTCAGGCTGCCGCGAGCCAGCCGCAAGCCGGCCGATTGGCTACGGCTGGAAGGCATCACTCGCAACAACCTGAATAACCTCAGTGTCGAGTTTCCGCTGGGTTGTTTCACCTCGGTGACCGGCGTGTCGGGTTCCGGTAAATCAAGCCTGGTCAGTCAGGCGTTGCTGGAACTGGTGGGCGCGCATCTCGGGCGCGCCGCCAGTGACAGCGAGGCAGAAGAGTTGAGCCTTGAGGACGATGCACCGCAAGTCAGTGGCGGTCAGGTCAGCGCAGGGCTGGAGTCGATCAAGCGGCTGGTGCAAGTCGATCAGAAACCGATCGGCCGCACGCCGCGCTCTAACCTGGCGACTTACACCGGGCTGTTCGACAACGTGCGCAAACTCTACGCCGCCACGCCCGAGGCGCAAGCCAAGGGCTACGACGCCGGTCAGTTCTCCTTCAACGTCGCCAAGGGTCGCTGCCCGACCTGCGAAGGCGAGGGTTTTGTCAGCGTCGAATTGCTGTTCATGCCCAGCGTCTACGCACCATGCCCGACTTGCCACGGCGCCCGTTACAACCCCGAGACGCTGGCGATTACCTGGCAGGGATTGAGCATTGCGCAGGTATTGCAATTGACGGTAGATGAAGCGGTCGAGGTGTTTGCTGAGCAATCGAGTATTCGCCGCTCACTGGAAGTGCTGCGCGATATCGGCCTGGGTTACCTGCGGCTCGGCCAACCGGCGACCGAGTTGTCGGGCGGCGAAGCCCAGCGCATCAAACTGGCCACCGAACTGCAACGCAACCAGCGCGGGGCAACGCTTTACGTGCTTGACGAACCCACCACCGGGTTGCACCCGCGGGATGTCGATCGCTTGCTCGAACAGTTGAACACGCTGGTGACGGCGGGGCACACGGTGATCGTCGTCGAACATGAAATGCGCGTGGTGGCCCAAAGTGACTGGGTGATCGACATCGGGCCGGGTGCAGGGGATCAGGGCGGCAAGATTGTGGTGGCGGGCCCGCCGCAGAAAGTCGCCAGCAGCAAAAAAAGCCGGACCGCGCCGTTCCTCGCCAGAACCCTCAATACCTAGCGCCAGGACGACGAACGGACACCGCTGGTCTGATAGGCGGTCGACAGAACCCGCCAACCGAGGCCATTCTGATAGTTGGTGAACGCAATCGATCGCGTTTGCCACCGATCAACAAACGGAGGTGTTCCATGCCGGTGCCACACGACCTTTATCAGGATTTGAAACTTTCAAAGGAAGATATCCAGCAAAAACGCACCAAGGATCCGTTACTGGATTCACTGATCAACAAGTATTCGCAGGCGGATGCCGAAGTGGTGAAGGCAGAGCAGGCCAAGTCCAGCGATGACTCAGTGAAGAAGCTCAAGGAGAAGCGCTTTCAGGTCAAGGAGAAGATCGTCCAACAGCTTCAGGTCCCGTCCTGACGTGTCGCTCCCGAAAGGAAACCGACAACGCAGAACCCCATAGCGAAATGGATCCCCGTTAACTTTTGAACGACACCGAACCTGTAGGAGCTGGCTTGCTGGCGAAGCGATGGTGGCCCCGATGACGCCATCGCTGGCAAGCCAGCTCCTACAGGTCAGTTCGACAACGCGGTGGCGAGCGGTAATCGCACCATGTGCCTGGCCTTCAACGAGCCGAAATACAACCACTCCCCATATTCACGCACCGTGGTGATCGGTGAGTAGTTGCCGCTGCTGCCATCCTGCAGATTGGCGATCACTTTTCCCTCCAGATCCAGCCCCAGGACAAACCCGCGTTTCTCTATGGGTTTGGGCAGGACCGTCATCGCCCGCACAATCATCTTGCGCACGAAGGGATGCGGCGCCGTGGCATCGAGCAGGGCGTTGCGCGGTGCATACAGCGCCACCCAGAAACGGTCCCGGCCATTGAACGCCAGGTTGTCCGGCAAGCCCGGCAAATTGTCGATAAACAGATCGTGGGTGCCTGCCTTGGGTCCGCTCAGCCAGTAACGGCTGATGCGATAGGCGCCGGTCTCGTTCACCAGCACAAAGGCATCGTCCGGGCCCAGCGTTACGCCGTTGGCGAATTCCAGCTTATCCAGCAGGACCGTGGTTTTACCGGTCTGGAAGTCATAACGCAGCAAGCGACCGTCGCCGCCATGCTCGATGATCGCGTCGCCATCGCTGCCATAGCCGAAGCGGCTGGAAGCATCGCTGAAATAGGCGTAGTGCCCCGACTTGTCGATGACCACGTCATCAGTGAAGCCGAAGGGCACGCTGTTGGCCTCTGTGGTCAATGGAATCAAGCGACCCTGGGCGTCCAGCGACAGCAAGCCCTTGATCCCGTCGGCGATCACCAGCAAACCATTGGGGTGACGCGCCAGGCCCAGCGGTCGGCCGCCGGTATCGGCCAGCACCTTGGTGGCTTCGCCGTCGAGGCTGGTGCGGATCAGACGGCCGTCATGCAGGCCCGTAATGAGCGCATTGTTCTCCAGCAGCAACGCTTCCGGCCCGTCGATATCCGCCGCGCCGACACGCTCCACACCTTTGAGGCGTTGATTGTCGGCGTAGGGGCCGCTGGTGAGGGACGGTGCCGGCGGCGGAGTCCAGGCCACCGGTTGCACCTTGGTCGGCATCAGCAGCAGAAAGGCTGCGATGGCCACGATCACCAACAACACGACATGACGAAACTTGACGGTTCGACTCACGCGTTGGCTCCTGCGGTGGTCAGGTGTTTGTGCGCCATCTCGCGCAAGGCCTGCATCGATGCTGCCGATTCACGGTCAATGCGCCGCTTGAGCAGCAGTTGATTGGCGATGCGCATTGCCAGGCCGCTGAACTGATAGTCCAGGGTACGGACAAACCGCGTGCCATCGCCCTCGGCCGTGCATTCGTAAGTCACCACCAGCGACAGTCCGTTGTCACCATGAGCCCGCGCGATCCAGCGGCGACCGGGCAGGTACTCGTCGACCACCCAGCTCAGATGCCCCTCGCGCCCGCCGGCGCGGATGTCTTCCTCGAACCGCGCCCCGGCATGCAGCGAGCCGCCCGGGCCATCGACCTTGAGCGACGACGGGTGCCATTCGGGCCAACGGGTCACGGTGCTGGCGTAGGCGAGCACGTCAATCGGGTTGCCGGCAATGTTGATCTGATGCTGCATGCTGGTCATGGGCGCTCTCGTCAGGTAGGTCGGCTCGGGCTCCCAATAGAGCGTGCCGAACAGGTAGTCCATCAGCGGAAAAACGATGTTGAAGTTGCGTTCCTGCATCAACTCGCGACGGTGATGCAGTTCATGCAGACGACGCATCTGGCGGATCCACGGCAAGCGTGTGACCGGGTTCTCGGGCGGCAGGTGCTCGCAGGCATGAAACACTTCATAAGTCAGGTAACCAAGGACCAGGCAGCCACCGAAAAGCCCGGCGACGTTGGCATCGAACTGCTCAAGCAGCCACCAGACGGGCAGGGTAATGACGAGCGTGTGCAGCACGATCAGCCACGCCGGAAACAGGATTACCCGCCAGTCACGGGCACTGTCGTAGGTCATGTGCCCGGGCGCAAAGAAGCTGTGATGGTCACCGGCGTGACGGGCATAGAACATCCGCGCGAAGCTCTGTTTGTGATGCCCCAGGTGGCGATGCACCATGTACACGCCAAAGTTGAAGAACAATAACGTCAGCGGCACCGCCAGCCATTCCAGCGGTTGCACCTGATGCACGGTGCTCCAGAACAACCCGATGGCCAGCAAACCGAACAGCAGCACAAAGGCGCCGTGCAACCAGGGGTTGTAGAGGGGATGAATGTCTGCGCGATAGCGGTTGCGAAAAGCCTCGGTGGTCTGCCTCACTGCGGTCACCTGTGGTTATTGTTGTCCCAGCAGATTAGACGATCCCGCCGTGTAAGGCGGACCGAAGCTTGAGGACACAAACGCCATGATCCGGTGAAAAGCGGACTCAGGTCAGCGGGTTCCAGCGTTGCGACCAGTCTTCATCGGACTGGATGACTTGACGCAGCAGGTCGAAGGCCCGTTGCAGGGGTGCCGAGTCGCGGTCGCGGGAATAGACCAGATAAGTCGGGTAGCTGAATTCCGGGGCCTTGGGCACCTGTTCCAGTACGCCGCTTTCCAGATAACTCTGCACCACGCGGGTACGGAAATAGCCACTGCCTCCGTTTTCAAGGATGTATTGCAAGCCCAGTGGGCCGAGGTTGAAGCTCAGGGCGGCCTTGGCTTTTTCCGGTAGAGCCGCATCGTGCTGGCGGCGGAAATCCGGGCCCCAGTCGATGTAGACATAGGGATCGGGTTTACCGGGAAACCGTACGAGGACCAGTTTTTCCTCCAGCACCTGTTCGACTTGCAGGCGCGGCCAATACTCCGGTTGGTAGACCAGCGCCGCGTCCAACACCCCCAGTTCCAGTTGGCGCAGCAGGTTTTCGCCGTCGCGGATCTCCATGCGCAGCGCGTGGCTGGGAATCTTCTCCCGCAGCTCGCCGGCCCAACTGAGCATCAGCGGGTTGCACAGGCTGACTTCGCCACCGATGTGCAATACGTCGTGATAACCCTCAGGCAGTGGCAAGTCCCGGCGCGCGGCGTCCCAGGTTTCGACCAGTTGATTGGCGTACACCACAAATGCTTCGCCGTTCGGAGTCAGACGGGCGCCGGCGCGGTTGCGCACGAACAGTGTGCTGCCCAGTTGGCTTTCGAGTTTCTGCACGCGTGCGGTGATCGCGGTCTGGGTGACGTGGAGTTTTTCAGCGGCCGCGGCGAGGCTGCCGTGGCGGACGATTTCCAGAAAGGTGCGGGCGAGGTCGATGTCCATGGGGCGGCCGGTGCGGGAGGTGCTGGCATTGTAAACGGATACTGTGGGGGGCTCATTTTTTGATTGGGTGTATATCCGTTGTTGGGGTAACGGCGGCTATTGGTTTCGCCCTTACGGCGAGTCACTTTGGAAAAGCCCCAAAGTAACCAAAGGGCTCTTGCCCCTTTCGTTCGGTGCCTCGCTATGGCTCGGCATGCCCTCGCTCCGGTCCTGCTCCGTGGGCCCGCCGCCATCGGCCATCCCTGGCCGGGGGCGGCTAACCCGGCATCCATGCCGTGTTGCCCACTGCGCAGAACCTGCGCTCGGCCTCTCGAGGGGGCGCTCAGATCAAAAGCGGAAGGCGAGCTAACGCTCGGCCTGATGAGTGGTGAAAAGCGAAAGCAAACGCACAACCCTGTAGGAGCCGGCTTGCTGGCGATGGCGGTGGGTCAGTCACCTGTTTATTGATTGGACGGACGCTATCGCCAGCAAGCCGGCTCCTACAGGGGATGTGCAAACATTCAAAATTAGTGGGACCACCACCGTGCGGGAGCGCGTATACGACTGAACAGCCAGGTCGGCTGGCAGGCCGCCTCGCTTTTGCTTTGGTTTTTGATCTTGATCTGCCCCGTCGGAAGGCCGAGTGGAGGTTCTGCGCAGTGGGCAACCCGGCATGGATGCCGGGTTAGCCGCCCCCGGCCATGGATGGCCGATGGCGGCGGGCCCACGGAGCAGGACCGGAGCGAGGGTATGGCGAGCCTTAGCGAGCCACCGTACGTCAGGGGCGCGGGCGCTTGGTTACTTGGCGCTTTTCCAAGTAACCCGCCGTAAGGGCGGAACCAATAGCAGCAGCAACCGCAGAAACGGATATGTACACCAACAAAAAACTCGTCACCTGATACGCAGCCATCGCTGGCAAGCCAGCTCCTACAGGGTCCAAAGTTAACCCTGTGGGAGCAACGTCAATCTCAGGCCAGGCTCTCCACCGTTCAATTCAAAACGCAAAACACGAACAACCAAACGCCCCCCAAAATCCCTGAAAATCACTCACCGGTGCCGAAGACAATCGCGCCCGCTCATGGCTATGGGCATGCACGGCGCAAGCCCCGACACACTGATGAACCTGCGCCGTCATCGGCGCCAACGGTTTCCAATGGCCCGGAACGTTCACCACCGGTGACCATTCCGGCACCACCGGTACAGGCGGCGGCCCGAGTTTCTCGAACTCGGCGGTGCCATAGACAATCTTGCCGTCGACAATCGTCAGCACCGACTCGATCCATTTGACCGCTTCGTCCTCGATGTGGAAATAGTCCGCCGACAGCGCAATCAGGTCCGCCAGTTGCCCGACCTTGATCTGGCCTTTCTTGCCCTGCTCGGAAGAGAACCAGGCGCTGCCGTGGGTGAACAATTCCAGCGCCGTGTCGCGGCTCAAGCCTTGCGGATACAACTCCAGACCACCGACGGTGCGGCCGCTGACGAGCCAATACATCGAAGTCCAGGGGTTGTAGCTCGACACCCGCGTGGCGTCGGTGCCGGCACCAACCGGTACACCTTCGGCGAGCATGCGCGCGATGGGTGGTGTGTGTTCGGCAGCCTTGGCGCCGTAGCGGTCGACGAAGTACTCGCCTTGAAAGGCCATGCGGTCCTGAATCGCAATGCCGCCGCCCAAGGCTTTGACGCGCTCGATGTTCTGCGGGGTGATGGTTTCGGCGTGGTCGAAAAACCATGGCAAACCGTCGAACGGGATGTCGCGATTGACCTTCTCGAACACGTCGAGCATGCGGCTGATGGATTCGTTGTACGTAGCGTGCAGGCGGAATGGCCAACGCTGTTCCACTAGGTGCCGGACCACTGGCTCCAGTTCCTGCTCCATGGTTTGCGGCAGGTCCGGGCGTGGTTCCAGGAAGTCTTCGAAATCCGCCGCTGAAAACACCAGCATTTCCCCGGCACCGTTGTGCCGCAGGAAATCGTCGCCCTGGCCGTAATGCGACGTGCCGGTCCAGTTTTTGAAGTCGGTCAGCTCTTCCTTGGGTTTCTGCGTGAACAGGTTATAGGCGATCCGCACCGTCAGCTGTTGGTCTTTGGCCAGTTGCTGGATCACCTGATAGTCGTCCGGATAATTCTGATAACCACCGCCGGCGTCGATGGCGCTGGTGACGCCGAGGCGATTGAGTTCGCGCATGAATTGTCGGGTCGAGTTGACCTGGTACTCCAGCGGCAGTTTCGGGCCCTTGGCCAGGGTCGAATACAGAATCATCGCGTTAGGGCGCGCGATCAGCATGCCGGTCGGGTCACCGTTGGCATCTCGCTGGATTTCACCGCCCGGCGGGTTCGGCGTGTCGCGGGTGTAGCCGACCACTTTCAACGCGGCGCGGTTGAGCAGGGCGCGGTCGTAGAGGTGCAGCACGAACACCGGCGTATCCGGCGCGGCTTTGTTCAGTTCATCAATCGTTGGCAGGCGCTTTTCGGCGAACTGGAATTCGTTCCAGCCGCCGACCACCCGTACCCATTGCGGCGTGGGTGTGCGGTCGGCCTGATCCTTGAGCATCCGCAAGGCATCGACCAAGGACGGCACGCCTTCCCAGCGCAACTCAAGGTTGTAATTCAAGCCGCCACGGATCAAGTGCAGGTGCGAGTCATTGAGGCCGGGAATCACCGTGCGACCGTGCAGATCAATGATTTGCGTGCCGGGACCTTGCAGGGCCATGGCCTGAGCGTCGCTGCCGACCACCACGAAGCGTCCGTCTTTGATCGCGACGGCGCTGGCCTGGGGTTTCTTGCGATCGACGGTGTGCAGGCGTCCGTTGTACAGAATGAGGTCGGCCGGGGCATCTGGCATGGTTTTACTCCCTGCGATTAGCGGGCTGATCCAGGCGCCGACGGCACCTGCCGTAAGGCCTTGCAGTACACGTCGACGGTTGAAACCGTCGTGCTCGTCAGGTGGGCTCATGCAGTGTTCTCCGCTCGGTTCTTTCATAGAAGAAAAAGGGGACAGAACAGCCGATGTCTGACGCATGCGGCCAGAAGGAATATAGACCGCAAATTCACCGACAGCCGTTTTCCAAAGGTGAAAAACGACGAATCCCGCCACAAGGGGCGGGATTCGTATGCAACCAGAGAGGCTCCCGAGCGCGGGAACCGCCGTCTTAGCTTGGGAACAGCTCGGACAGTTTCATCGCCAGCATCATGTCGCCTTCAGCGCGCAGTTTGCCGCCCATGAACGCTTGCATGCCGTCGGTCGAACCGTCAACGATGCCTTCCAGGGTTTCGCCGTCCATCACCAGAGTGACCTGGGCGTCCGGGTTTTCGCCTTCTTGCAGTTCGCAGGTGCTGTTCTTGACGATCAGCGAGAAGTTCTTGGTGTCGTCGATGCGGAAACCGAAAACCAGGTCCAGGCCGGCAGCAGCGGCTGGGTTGAACTTGGCTTTCATTGCTTGTACGGCATCAGCTACGGAGGTCATGGTTCGATCCTTTCTTGGGTAATTAGAGCTGGGTGATTACAGCCAGGGTCACAATAGTCCGGACTCAGCGAAACGTGATGAGTTCCGGTGCTTTCAACAGTTGCAGGTGCGCATGACTGTTGAAAGAAGCCAGTGCCACCTCGCGACCACGGAATTTCAGTTGGTTGAGCGAGGTGTTGACGATTTGCCAGTTCAGTTCAAAGGCCTGCCTGGCGGGCATTTGCGTAATGAGGTGGAGCAGGGCAGTGATGGTGCCACCGGAGGTGAACACGGCGATTTTCTGGGTGTTGTCGGCGCTTTCGAGGATGCGATGCAGGCCGGCCTGCACCCGCTCGACAAAGCCCAGCCAGCTTTCCAGGCCCGGCGTGTCATACGTACCGGCCAGCCAGCGCTCTATGATCAGCGCGAAAATACGCTGGAACTCGGCGCGGTTTTGCGCGGCATTGCGCAGGATGTCCAGCGCTTCGGGCTCATCGTCGAGCATGGCCGGCAACAGCGCGCGGATGACCGCGTCGGCGTCGAATTCGTTGAACGCGGAATCGATTTCCACGGTCGGCACCGGCAGGCCCACGGCCGCGAACTGTTCCAGCGCGCTGTTGGCCGTATGCTGCTGACGGCGCAGGTCGCCCGACAGGCAGCGGTCGAAGCTGATACCCAGTTCGGCGAGGTGCCGGCCGAGGACTTCTGCCTGGCGAATACCGGTCGGCGACAGGACGTCATAGTCGTCTGCACCAAAGGAGGCCTGGCCATGTCGAATCAAATAGATAGTGCCCACGTCCGCGTCATCCCGGTACGTTGAAGGTTCGGCGAGGTTATGAGGATGGCGGTGAGCTGTCAATGAAAAAACATACGCTTGTTTGAAATGCCCGTTACAGGCCTGTTGCCAGAGGTTTCACGGCTGGTCGCCAAGCCGGCGCATGGGTATGCTGATGGTATCCCGCGCGCGTTTATGCTGCGCATTGTATTGAAGGAGTGACTGTGGATTTTCTGTCCGAGTACGCCAGTTTCCTGGCTAAAACCGTGACACTGGTGATCGCCATTCTGGTGGTCCTGGCCAGTTTCGCGGCATTGCGCAGCAAAGGTCGACGCAAGTCGGCCGGCCAGTTGCAAGTCAGCAAACTCAATGATTTCTACAAAGGGCTGCGCGAACGCCTGGAGCAGACCTTGCTCGACAAGGACCAGCTCAAGGCCTTGCGCAAGGTCGAGGCTAAATCCGAGAAAAAGCAAAAGAAGAAACCCGAAGCAAAACCGCGGGTGTTCGTGCTGGATTTCGACGGTGACATCAAGGCATCGGCCACTGAAAGCCTGCGTCACGAGATCACCGCGCTGCTGACCCTGGCCACGCCAAAGGATGAAGTGGTGCTGCGTCTGGAAAGCGGTGGCGGCATGGTTCACAGCTACGGCCTGGCATCCTCGCAACTGGCGCGCATCCGCGATGCGGGCGTGCCTTTGACCGTGTGTATCGACAAGGTCGCGGCCAGTGGCGGTTACATGATGGCGTGCATCGGCGAGAAGATCATCAGCGCGCCGTTCGCAATTCTCGGCTCGATCGGCGTGGTGGCGCAGTTGCCCAACGTCAATCGCCTGCTGAAAAAGCACGACATCGACTTTGAAGTCCTGACCGCCGGCGAGTACAAACGCACCCTCACCGTGTTTGGCGAAAATACCGAGAAGGGCCGTGAGAAGTTCCAGGAAGACCTGGACATCACTCACCAGCTGTTCAAGAACTTCGTTTCCCGCTATCGCCCGCAACTGGCCATCGACGAAGTGGCGACCGGCGAAATCTGGCTCGGCATCGCGGCGCTGGACAAGCAATTGGTGGACGAGCTCAAGACCAGCGATGAATACCTCGCCGAGCGCGCGAAGAAATCAGAGCTTTATCACCTGCACTACGCTGAACGCAAAAGCCTGCAAGAGCGCATCGGCATGGCGGCCAGCGGTTCGGTCGACCGCGTATTGCTGAGCTGGTGGAGTCGGTTGACCCAGCAACGCTTCTGGTGATTTTTCAAAACACCGTCGTCTGAAAAATGAAACCGTGGATAGCCTCCACGGTTTTTTTTGCCTCTCGCAAGGCCGCGCTTTCCGTGCGCATGCAGCGAAATTTCCTATCGTCACTGTCAATCGGTCCGGCTTTTTCGGCAGCCCGGGTTGGGTAGGGTGGTGTTCCTGAAATGATTGCAATGGAATGCACCATGAAAGAGCTCCCTCATAACAACGCTGCCGGCCCGCATCCTGCGCCCTCTGCACGAATGCGAGACGAACTGAAAGCCGCGCTGGATATCGCGCTGCCCCAAACCCCCGGCCAGTTTGGCGAACACCTGATCAAGGAGAAATGGGGCCAGGGTATTGATCCGCAGACAGCCTTGTTGTTTACGCTTGATTACAACTACAAGGGCCATCCTGCCATTGATGGTACTGAGCAAGGGCAAGTGGCGAGCTCACAATCGCTGCTGCAAACGTTGTTATCCAACTATCAGTCTGTGGGTGACGGGCGTTTCGCTGAAACCGTGTTCGGCCTGTACACGCCGCCGGATATCGGGCCTGCCGTACGCATTGTGAGAAACGTCGATGAGTTCGCCGATCACGGCAGCGGCAATCACCAGACGTATGAAGGCATCTATCGCCAAACCACACCGCAAGTTTACGGGCCTTCAACACAGATCAACCTGAGGCCCGCCGATTACAAGAAATGGGTCTGGGAACTGGAACTGAAGGACTTGTACGAAGCGTATCTCGGTCAGGCCTGGCCAGCCGACGACGTGCTTGTTGCAGCCGAACCTTACGCACTGAGGACGTCGGTCAAAGCGGCGTTCGTCATGGCCGCCTGGTTGCAGTTTCACGAACAGCGCCTGTCGCCAAAAGGCCTGGAACTGGCGATGCAAGCGGCGGGTTTGCCAGCGGATCAGCCATGGGAAACACTCACCACCGGGCAGCTGCAAGCACCGACTCACACGCCTTCCTCGGTCAGGATCGGCCGGCTAAAGCTCTACCGTTATACCTCGACCGAAATCTGGGCCTTTCGTGACACAGCAAGCCCCAGAGTGCTGTTGTACATTCCCGGCAACTCTTCTCCGCTGCACGAATTCGTCGATGCCGTTCAACTGCACCAATGGATTGTCGCTCAAGGCCGGGTGAGTGAGACCAGGCAGGCATTGGCCGCCCACTTTGCTGAAGATGACCGCGAAGACGGTACGTTTCATGCCGGTGTTCTGACGGCGCTGGATGGCATGGCGTTGTATCCGGCAAAACACTGGCTGACGAACAATGCCGGTTTTTTCAACAACGACGGCTACTGGAACCCGGACGAGTACATTGGCTACGACGATCCGGCATCTGACACCGACCCGTTTGCCCAGTGCGTGCTGACGATGAAGCAGGCCGCCCGGGCCAGCATCAAAAGCATCCGTGACGATGCCCAGGTCAATCGTGACAATCTAAGCGCGGTCGTTGAGCCGCTTGTGCAGTGGGTCAACCGCTTTGGGCCCTTGGCGTTGTTCGTTCCGGGAGGCGAGGGGATCTTGGCGTTGGCCGGGCTTATCGATGCGGGCTACGGCATTGATCAGGTGGTCAATGGCAAGACATCCAGCGAACGCTCAGAGGGCGTGACGCGCACTGTTTTTGGCTTGCTCAATGCCTTGCCGATCGTCGCGGAGGTGGCGCAAAAAGGTGACGCAGTCATCGTCGATTCAGCAGAGGAAGGCGCAAGGCCCGTGCCGGAAGTGGCCGTTGCTCCAACGCCAGGCCCTTCGAACGTGGTGCCGGCGACCCGCGTCGAGCTCATGCGCGCAATTGGCCCCTCTGTGGCGTCGTTCAGCGATGAAGTGCTGGCGCAGATCGGCAAGGTCAGCACAATTGACGACGACATGCTGCGGTTGATCCAGACTGGCCGCTCGCCGACGCCCTTGTTGGCTGACACCATCAATCGCTTCAGGATCGATCAGGATCTCGGGCCGGCCGGGGACCCAGCTCTATTCGGCCAACGTTACGCTGAACTTCAACGTTCAGAGCTTGAATGGGTCCGGTTGTTCCAGGACCAATACCCGGACCTGCCAACAAGCGCAATCGAACAAATGCTCGACCGCTATGGCGTGGATCTCCAAAGAGCGCCCGAGATGGCCGAGGCCAGGCAGGTTTTCGCACGTCTGGACAGCAAGGCGCGGCAATACCAACAGCATGTGCGGCTCAATCGTGCCTATGAAGGCTTTTATCTGCGCTCGGTGGTGAACGTCGATTCGGACAGGCTGGCATTGCACTCCCTGAAAAACCTGCCCGGCTGGCCTCAGGATTTACGGATCGAGGTCCTCGACGGTTCGTCCACTGGCCGGGTTCTTGACCGTTGCGGTCCCCTCGATACCCCGCATTCCCGAAACGTCATCAAGGTGGGAGACCGTTATCTGCGGCAAGGCAGGCAAACGGATTTCTACGACGCGATCCTCAGCGTGCTGTCGGAGGAGGAGCGCTCAGTGTTGCATCTCACGTCGCTGGATCCAGCCAGCGAGTTGCGGCTCAACCTCAGCGATCATGCATTGTCCCGAACCGAAACCCTGCTTGGCTTGCAAAGGCTCGACTCCGGGTTGACCTTCGAACGGCAGGGGCTGCGCGGTGGAGGCTACCCGACGACGCCTCAGGGTGACGCCATGAAACTGCAGGCCACCCGGTTACAGATCAAAGACATTTACCCGGACTTCACCGACGCGGACGCGGATCAGGTCATACAGCGCGCGGGTGTATCCGTACAGGCGCACATCGACGGGCTGAATCTGCAGTTGCACCAACTCAACACCGAGTTGATTGACTGGGTCGATCAAGCCGCGCAAGACATTGCCGACATCGAACTTCCCTTGCTGGGCATGGGCGACGAAGCCGCTGCGGGTATGAGCCATGCACAAATCGCCGTGCACAATGCGCATGTCCTGCAAACGGGCTTTAATGAGGAGCGAGCGATCAGGACAGAGCTCGCCGTAGAGCTTGTCGCCATCTGGCAAAAACGCGGGCCACCACTAAATCGCCTGTACTCAGGCGAGCAACTGCGCGGCATCAGGCTCGATCTTGCCTTCGAGAACTATCACCGACTGCCCACCCTGAGTGTCCGGCTGGACGATGTGCTCGAATTGTCGATGCAAGGCTTCCATCTGACCGAGGAGGGCAGTCTGAACGGCTTTCTCGAGAGCTTTCCGAATCTTGAGATGTTGAATCTGGAAAACGTCGACTTGCGTCATTTCTCCGGGGACGGCCACGAGGGGTGCGCCTTGCCTCCTTCCCTTTGCGGGCTGAGACACCTGTCCTCACTCAATCTGCGCGCCACCCAACTGGTATTCAGTGAGCGCGCCGCTTCGCAACTGACCGACCTGACCAGTCTGCAAAGCCTCGACCTGAGCGACAACCCGTTGGGTGTACCGCCTGTGGTGCTCGGCTTGAACAACCTGCGCCAGCTCAACCTGAGGAATACCGGAATAAGTCGATGCCCGGTCGGGATCATGCCTGAGTCGTACCTGACCTCCCTTGATTTGCGCGATAACCAGATCACGCGGGTCCCCCAGGCGGTGCTGAACCAGGCCATCGCCAGGGACCGGGTGCTGCTGTGGAACAACCCGTTGACCGATGAAGACACGTTGCGACGACTGAAAACACATCGAGAGCAAACGGGGATCAACTTGTGGTTGAGTGCGGCGGGGCCTGACTATGGGAATCCGTTGGCCTGGTTGAACGGGACTGAAGCAGGGTTGCGCGATGCCCGGCTGCAAATCTGGCAGCGACTGGCGCTCAAGCCAGGTGGCGGGCGGTTTTTAGGGACCATGAACACATTGACGCTCACCCCGGATTTCCAGGTCAACTATCCAGACCTTCAGGCACGGGTATGGCGACTGTTGACGGAAGCAGACGCTTCGGACCAGTTGTGGGGGCGATTGAGCAGGAATACACCTATGCCGGAGGGCGCTTTCGACAACCCTCTTGCAGTTTTCGCGGTGCTGGAAAACCGTGCGCAGCTATACCGGGACTGGGTGGCCTTGGGGCAACCGATTCCGATCGAGCGATAGCAGATTGGTGGAGCTGATAAAGCCCTGACCCCATGGGGTCAGGGCTTTATGTGGTCAGCGGCGACGGAACAGCGGCAGCGGTTCGTCGGTGGCGGCCTGATAGGTCACCGAGAAGTCCTTGAGACCTTCCAGGGCTTCGTACGGGTCTTTATCGGCGCGCACTGCAAAGGCGTCGAAACCGCAGCGATGCATGTAGAACAACTGGTCGCGCAGCACATCGCCGATCGCCCGCAGTTCGCCTTTGAAACCGTAACGATCACGCAGGAGGCGGGCGTTGGAGTAGTTGCGGCCATCGGTGAAGGCCGGGAAGTTCAAGGCGATGACCTGGAAACTCGCCACGTCTTCACCGATTTCTTCAGCTTCTTCGTCGGCATCCAGCCACACGCCCAGGCCGCCGTCGCGGGCCAGGAGCATGCGGCTGTGTTCGCGCCACAGCTGCAACGGGACGATGTAGTCGTCGCAGTTGGTGATCTCGTCGATGTTGAAATCCTTGGGCAGCAAGTGCCAGGTTTCGTCGACGACTTCGTTGTTCTTAATTATTCGCTGCATAGACGCGTTCCTTGAAGAGGTCGATGCCAATACGCTGATAGGTGTCGATGAAACGCTCGTCTTCGGTACGTTGTTCGATGTACACGTCGATCAGTTTCTCGATCACGTCTGGCATGGCGTCCTGGGCAAAGGACGGGCCGAGGATCTTGCCCAGGCTCGCATCACGGCTGGCGCTGCCGCCGAGGGATACCTGGTAGAACTCTTCGCCTTTCTTGTCCACCCCGAGAATACCGATGTGGCCGACGTGGTGGTGACCACAGGCGTTCATGCAGCCGGAGATGTTCAGGTCCAGTTCGCCGATGTCGAACAGGTAATCCAGGTCGTCGAAACGGCGCTGGATCGATTCGGCGATCGGGATCGACTTGGCGTTGGCCAACGAGCAGAAATCGCCGCCAGGGCAGCAGATGATGTCGGTCAGCAAACCGATGTTCGGCGTGGCGAAACCTTGCTCGCGCAATTCGCCCCACATGGCGAACAGTTGGGACTGTTCGACGTCGGCCAGAATGATGTTCTGCTCGTGGGACGTACGGAGTTGACCGAAGCTGTAGCGATCGGCCAGGTCGGCCACGGCGTCGAGCTGCTTGTCGGTGATGTCGCCCGGCGCAACGCCGGTCGGCTTCAGGGACAGGGTCACGGCAACATAGCCCGGCTTTTTGTGCGCCAGGGTGTTGCGGGTGCGCCAGCGGGCGAAGCCCGGGTGTTGCTTGTCGAGTTCGGCCAGTTCGGCAGTCTGGTTGTCCAGCGCCTTGTAGTCCGGGTCGACGAAGTGTTTGGCGACGCGATGCACTTCGGCTTCGGTCAGCGTGGTCTGGCCACCGCGAAGGTGTTCCATTTCCGCGTCGACTTTCTGCGCGAAGACTTCAGGCGTCAGGGCCTTGACCAGAATCTTGATCCGAGCCTTGTACTTGTTGTCACGACGGCCATAGCGGTTGTACACGCGCAGGATGGCGTCGAGGTAGCTCAACAGGTCTTGCCACGGCAGGAATTCATTGATGAACGCCCCGACCACCGGCGTACGACCGAGGCCGCCACCGACCAGCACACGGAAACCCAGTTCGCCAGCGGCGTTGTGCACCGGCTCAAGGCCGATGTCGTGGACTTCGATGGCCGCACGGTCGGAAGTCGAACCGTTGATGGCGATCTTGAACTTGCGCGGCAGGTAAGCGAATTCCGGGTGGAACGTGGTCCACTGGCGGACGATCTCGCACCATGGGCGCGGATCGATCAGCTCGTCGGCAGCGACACCGGCAAACTGGTCGGTGGTGACGTTGCGCAGGCAGTTGCCGCTGGTCTGGATCGCGTGCATCTGCACGGTCGCCAGTTCGGCAAGGATGTCCGGGATGTCTTCCAGCGCCGGCCAGTTGAACTGCACGTTCTGGCGGGTGCTGATGTGGGCGTAGCCCTTGTCATAGTCGCGGGCAATCTTCGCCATCATTCGCGTCTGGCGCGAAGTCAGCTGGCCGTAAGGCACCGCCACTCGCAACATCGGCGCGAAGCGTTGGATGTAAAGCCCGTTTTGCAGACGCAGAGGGCGGAATTCTTCTTCGCTCAGCTCGCCTGCCAGATAGCGTCGGGTCTGATCACGGAACTGCTTGACGCGGTCCTCGATGATCCGCTGATCGTACTCGTCGTATACGTACATATAAGTCCTGTTCTCAGGCTTGGGCCGGTCGGATCCAGTTGCGTTTTTCGCCTGGAAAGTCTCCGATACTGCCTCGGCAATTCTGCGCGCACGGCCGCGCACTCCCAACGGAGCCGGGGCAAGATACCAGTTTGGAGTTATGCGCAAAAGTGATGTTTGAGTATATGTAAAGAACCAAATCGACTAACGAGAATCGTTACTACTAAACCCGTATTTGTGGTGTGGGCAATCATCGTCTTAACTGTGGTCGAGTCTTTATGCAATCACCGATAAAACCGACAAGAGGCGATGCAATGAGCAACCCTACCAAAGCTTCAAAGCCTGACAGTACGGTCGATGCTTGGGCCATTCTGTTTCTGATCATTCTGGTCGTGGGGACAGCGGTATTCTGGGTCAGCCATCAATAACCGACCCCGTCCGGGCCCGGTCCCGACAATTGTCGGACAAAAACTGCAATAAACGCCGTTTTACGGGTGTTCGCTGGCTATAATGCGCGGCGAATTTCCGGGGGCTCGGACGATCAATGTCGAAGTTTTTCTACACCTTCCTGTTGCTGCTCGGCACGGTTTACGGCCCTGCTGTGCGTGCGGAATCGGTGTTGTTCCTGAATCCCGGGGAAACTGACGAAGCCTTCTGGGTCAGCTATTCGCAATTCATGCAGGCGGCCGCCACGGACCTGGGTATCGACCTGCGGATTCTCTATTCCCGGCGCATGCCGGAACTCACGCTGGCGCAAGCGCGCCGTGCACTGCAAGGTC
The DNA here is from genome assembly GCF_014852285.1 of Pseudomonas sp. PDM02. Classification (NCBI taxonomy): domain Bacteria; kingdom Pseudomonadati; phylum Pseudomonadota; class Gammaproteobacteria; order Pseudomonadales; family Pseudomonadaceae; genus Pseudomonas; species Pseudomonas sp. PDM02. Next base: position 276,989 of record NZ_JACVBL010000004.1, read on the forward strand.
CCGATCGTCCGGACTATCTGATCTTCGCCAACGAACAGTACATTGCCCCGCAAGTGTTGCGTCTGGCGCAAGGCAGCGGCGTGAAGCTGTTTATGGTCAACGCGTCGCTGACGGCCAACCAAATGAGCCTGTTGGGTGAACGCCCTGATCGACTGGGCAGCCTGGTGCCCAACGACGAGGAGGGCGGTTACCTGATGGCCAAGGAGCTGATTCGCCAGCATCCGCCCGTGGCGCCCGGCCAGGTGATTGAGTTGCTGGCGTTCTCCGGCCTGAAGATCACGCCGTCGGCGCAACTGCGTGAGCAAGGCATGATGCGAGCGCTGGCCGAGCACCCGCAAGTGCGTTTGCGGCAACTGGTTTACAGCGGTTGGACCCGCGAACGTGCATATGAACAGGCAAAGTTGCTGTTCCGGCGCTACCCGAAAGTCTCGCTGGTGTGGTCAGCCAATGACGAAATGGCGTTTGGCGCCATGCAGGCGTACTCGGAGACGGGCGGTGTGCCCGGAAAGGACGCATTGTTCAGCGCGGTCAATACCTCGACGGCCGCGTTGCAGGCAAAGGTCGATGGAAAGTTGAGCGTATTGTTGGGCGGGCATTTCACTTTGGGTGGTTGGGCGCTGGTGCAGGTGCACGACCTTGATCGGGGCGTGGACATCAGCCAGTACGGCGGCCGTGACCGCCAGATTCCGCTGCTGCAACTGGTCGACAGGGCAACCGCCAGGCGAATGCTGGCCATGGGTGAATCGCCGGACTACGGCGTGAACTTCCGCCGAATGTCGGCCAAGGGCCGGCCTGTGTCCTATCGTTACCCGTTCAGCTTGCAAACCCTGATGCGCTAAACCCCGGCCAGCGTGATCACCAGTTGCACGATGCCGTAGAGCGTCAACGCAAACACCGCCGTGAACAGAATCCCCAGAATCACGAAATGACTCGGCTTGCCGTGGGTGAAGTCCCGCGCACGGTTCTTTCCGCTTTGCACCCCGAACGCCGCCGCCATGACGCTGTGCAGCATTTGCCAGAAGGTTGGCGGTTTGTTGTCGACTGGATCGTCCATAAACCCCTCGTCACTTGTGTGTGAATCGTAAGCATAGACATTCCAACCGGATCCTGTAGGAGCGAGGCTTGCCCGCGAAGAAGCCACCGCAGTCCTACAGGAAAACCGCGTCATCGTTCTTCGCGGGCAAGCCTCGCTCCTACAGAGGCGATGCTCAGCGCGAAGAGTGGTTAGTTGTCGTAACCCAGGTTCGGCGCCAGCCAGCGTTCGGTCACGCTCAACTCCTGACCTTTACGCGACGTGTAGCTCTGCACCTGATCCTTGTCGATCTTGCCCACTGCGAAGTACTGCGCCTGCGGGTGAGCGAAGTACCAGCCGCTGACCGCCGCCGCCGGGAACATCGCGTAGTGTTCGGTGAGGAACACGCCGCTGCGGCCGGCACGCATTTCGGCGGCTTCGGGGTCGAGCAGCGCAAACAGCGCGGCCTTCTCGGTGTGATCGGGGCACGCCGGGTAGCCCGGGGCAGGGCGGATGCCGGTGTATTGCTCTTTGATCAGCGCCTCGTTGTCCAGCGTCTCGTCCTTGGCATAACCCCAGTAATCCTTACGAACCTGCTGGTGCAGCCATTCGGCGCAGGCCTCGGCCAGACGATCGGTCAGGGCCTTGACCATGATCGAGTTGTAATCGTCGCCGGCGTCCTGATACGCCTTGGCCACTTCTTCGGCGCCGATGCCGGCGGTGGTGATGAAACCACCCACGTAGTCGGTGATTTCGCTGTCCTTCGGTGCAACGAAGTCGGCCAGGGAGAAGTTCGGCTTGCCGTCGGTCTTGATGATCTGCTGACGCAGATGATGCAGCTTGGCCAATGGCTTGCCGTCATCGCCGTAGACTTCGATGTCGTCGTCACGCACCTGGTTGGCTGGCCAGAAGCCGAACACTGCGCGGGCGCTGATCAGTTTCTCGTCGATCAGCTTGGCGAGCATTTCCTGGGCATCGGCGTACAGCGCGGTGGCGGCTTCACCGACCACTTCATCCGTGAGGATGCGCGGGAACTTGCCGGCCAGGTCCCAGGAGATGAAGAACGGCGTCCAGTCGATGTATTCGGCCAGGACTTTGAGGTCGATGTTGTCCAGCACTTTGGAGCCGGTGAACGTCGGTTTGACCGGTGCGTAGGTGCTCCAGTCGAACTGCGGCTTCTTGGCGATGGCCGCCGGATAGCTCAGGCGTTCGGTGCGGGCGCTGCGGTTGGCAGTGCGTTCGCGAACGTCGATGTATTCCAGGCGGGTCTTCTCGACGAAACCGGCTTTCAATTCCTTGGACAGCAACTGCGTCGCCACGCCCACGGCGCGGGAAGCGTCGGTCACGTAGATCACTGCGTCGTTGCTGTACTTGGGCTCGATCTTCACCGCCGTGTGTGCCTTGGAGGTGGTCGCGCCGCCGATCATCAACGGCAGGTGGAAGTCCTGACGCTGCATCTCGCGGGCGACGTGGACCATTTCATCCAGCGACGGCGTGATCAGGCCGGACAGGCCGATGATGTCGCACTTCTGCTCCTTGGCCACTTGCAGGATCTTCTCGGCCGGCACCATCACGCCGAGGTCGACGATGTCGTAGCCGTTGCAGCCGAGTACCACGCCGACGATGTTCTTGCCGATGTCGTGCACGTCGCCTTTCACCGTGGCCATCAGGATCTTGCCCTTGGCTTCCGGCTTGTCACCTTTTTCCAGTTCGATGAACGGGATCAAGTGGGCTACGGCCTGCTTCATCACGCGAGCGGATTTCACCACCTGCGGCAGGAACATTTTACCGGCACCGAACAGGTCGCCGACGATGTTCATGCCGGACATCAGCGGGCCTTCGATCACCTCGATCGGGCGGGCGAACGACTGGCGCGATTCTTCGGTGTCTTCGACGATGTGCGTGGTGATGCCCTTGACCAGTGCGTGCTCAAGACGTTTGTTGACCTCCCAGCCGCGCCATTCTTCGGTCTCGGCTTCCTTGACGCTGCCGTCGCCCTTGTACTTGTCGGCGATGGCGAGGAGGGCGTCGGTGCCTTCCGGGGTGCGGTTGAGGATCACGTCTTCGACGGCGTCGCGCAATTCCACCGGGATCTGGTCGTAGATCTCCAGTTGGCCGGCGTTGACGATACCCATGGTCAGGCCGTTGCGGATCGCGTACAGCAGGAACACCGAGTGAATCGCCTCACGCACCGGGTTGTTGCCACGGAACGAGAACGACACGTTCGACACGCCGCCCGAGGTCAGGGCGTACGGCAGTTCGTCGCGGATGTAGGCACAGGCGTTGATGAAGTCCACAGCGTAGTTGTTGTGTTCTTCAATACCGGTGGCCACGGCAAAGATGTTCGGGTCGAAGATGATGTCTTCCGGCGGGAAGCCGACTTCGTTGACCAGAATGTCGTAGGAGCGTTTGCAGATTTCTTTCTTGCGCGCTTCGGTGTCGGCCTGGCCAGCTTCGTCGAAGGCCATCACGACGACTGCAGCGCCATAGCGCTTGCACAGCTTGGCGTGATGGATGAACTGCTCGACGCCTTCTTTCATGCTGATCGAGTTGACGATGCCCTTGCCCTGGATGCATTTCAGGCCGGCTTCGATCACTTCCCACTTCGAGGAGTCGATCATGATCGGTACGCGGGAGATGTCCGGTTCGCCGGCAATCAGATTGAGGAAGGTCACCATGGCCTTCTTCGAATCGAGCATCCCTTCGTCCATGTTGATGTCGATCACCTGGGCGCCGGCTTCGACCTGCTGCAGGGCGACTTCCAGGGCTTCGGTGTAGTTGTCTTCACGGATCAGGCGGGCGAACTTGGCCGAACCGGTGATGTTGGTGCGCTCGCCGACGTTGACGAACAACGAACTGCGATCGATGGTGAACGGCTCCAGGCCGGAGAGGCGGCAAGCCTTGGGAATGTCCGGGATTTCACGCGGTGCATAACCGGCCACGGCTTTGGCGATGGCTTCGATATGGCCCGGCGTGGTGCCGCAGCAACCGCCGACGATGTTGAGGAAGCCGCTTTGGGCGAATTCTTCGATGACCTTGGCGGTTTGCGACGGCAGTTCGTCGTACTCGCCGAATTCGTTCGGCAGGCCGGCGTTCGGGTGCGCCGAAACGTGGGTGCCGGCCTTGTTCGACAGCTCTTCCAGGTACGGGCGCAGTTCGCTGGCGCCGAGGGCGCAGTTCAGGCCGACCGAAATCGGTTTGGCGTGGGCCACGGAGTTCCAGAACGCTTCGGTGGTCTGGCCCGACAGGGTACGGCCGGAGGCGTCGGTGATGGTGCCGGAAATCATGATCGGCAGCTCGATGCCCAACTCTTCGAACACCCCTTGCACGGCGAAGATCGCGGCTTTGGCGTTCAGGGTGTCGAAAATGGTTTCGATCAGGATCAGGTCGGCGCCGCCTTCGATCAGGCCTTTGGTGGCCTCGGTGTAGTTTTCCACCAGTTCATCGAAGGTCACGTTGCGATAGCCGGGGTTGTTCACGTCCGGGGACAGCGAGCAGGTGCGGCTGGTCGGACCGAGCACGCCGGCGACGAAGCGCGGCTTGTCCGGGTTCTCGAGGGTCTTCGCATCGGCGATCTTGCGGGCCAGGCGAGCGCCTTCTACGTTCAGTTCGTAGGCCAGTTCTTCCATGCCGTAGTCGGCCATGGAAATCCGCGTGGCGTTGAAGGTGTTGGTTTCCAGAATGTCAGCGCCGGCATCCAGGTAGGCTTTTTCGATGCCACCGATCACGTCCGGGCGCGTCAGCACCAACAGGTCGTTGTTGCCTTTGACATCGCTTGGCCAGTCGGCAAAGCGTTTGCCACGGTAATCCTGTTCTTCGAGCTTGTAGCTCTGGATCATCGTGCCCATGCCGCCATCGAGAATCAGAATGCGCTCTTTGAGGGCGTGCTTGAGGGCTTGAAGGCGAACACTGCGATCGGACATTGGGACTACTCGGAAAGACCATGACGAAGGGGCGGAATCATAGCAAACCTGTGCGGTTTTAGAGCATGTCGGGGAATTGCATGAATATCGCTCATGTTGGTCGGCGCGCTGTCCCGGTAGAATCGCTGCGTTTTTTCAAGGATCGGGAACAGGGACATGTCGTATCGCGTCGTCATCAGCAGCGTGCTGCTGTTTTTAAGCTGGGGCGCCGTGGCGCAGGGCCTGGCGCCTTCCGCTGCCATTTCCTACACCCGCGACATCCAACCGATCTTCACCGAAAAGTGCGTGGCCTGCCATGCCTGCAATGACGCCGCCTGTCAGCTCAACCTGGGCAGCGGCGAAGGCGCGGCGCGCGGTGCGTCGAAAGTCCCGGTTTACGACGGCGACCGCAGCCAGGCGGCCGCGCCGACCCGGTTGTTTTATGACGCCTTCGGCAAGCACGCCTGGCAGCAAAAAGGCTTCTATCCGGTACTTGACGCCCAGGGCAGCCAGGCCGCGTTGATGGCGCGGATGCTGGAACTGGGTCACAAAACGCCTTTGACGCCCAATGCCAAATTGCCGGAAGACATCGTCCTGGGCCTCAATCGTGAAAACATGTGCGCGATGCCGGCCGAGTTCGACGGTTACGCGGGCGCTCATCCGAAGGAAGGCATGCCGCTGGCGGTCACCGGCCTGACCGATCAGCAGTACCAGACGCTGCAACGCTGGCTGGCCTCGGGTGCGCCGATCGATGAACAAGGCCTGGTGCCTTCGGCGAAAGAAGCCTTGCAGGTGGTGCAGTGGGAAAACCTGCTCAACTCGCCGGGCGCCCGGCAGAGCCTGGTGGGGCGCTGGTTGTTCGAGCACTGGTTCCTTGCCCACATTTACTTCAAGGACGGTGAACCGGGGCATTTCTTCCAGTGGGTGCGTTCGCGCACGCCGACCGGCCAGCCGATTGACCTGATCAACACCCGCCGCCCGAATGACGATCCGGGCACGCAGGTGTATTACCGCTTGTGGCCGGTGCAGGGCGTGATCGTGCAGAAGACCCACATCACCTACCCGCTGAGCGCGGCGAAGATGGCGCGGGTCAAAAGCCTGTTCTACAACGGCAACTGGCAGGCCAATGCCTTGCCGGGCTACGGTCCGGAGCGCCGGGCCAATCCGTTTGCCACGTTCGAGGCGATTCCGGCGCAGGCGCGCTATCAGTTCATGCTCGATAACGCCGAATATTTCGTGCGCACGTTTATCCGCGGGCCGGTGTGCCGTGGGCAGATCGCCACGGATGTGATTCGCGACAACTTCTGGGCGCTGTTCCAGGCGCCGGAACACGATCTCTACATCATCGACCCGATCTACCGCGGCCAGGCCACGCCGTTGCTGGCCATGCCGGGGCAGAACGACGATGTCGGCAGCGTGCTGAGCCTGTGGCATGACTATCGCGACAAACGTAACGAGTACGAAGTGCTGCGCCGCGACAACTACGCCGACGCGCCCGCGCCGAGCTGGTCGACTTTGTGGGCCGGCAACGACAATGCGCTGCTGACAATCTTCCGGCATTTCGACAGCGCCTCGGTGAACAAGGGCCTGATCGGCGATGTGCCGCAAACGATGTGGCTGTTCGATTTCCCGTTGCTGGAGCGCACGTATTATCAGTTGGCGGTCAACTTCGACGTGTACGGCAACGTTTCCCATCAAGCGCAGACGCGCCTGTATTTCGACTTGATCCGTAATGGCGCCGAGCAGAATTTCCTGCGCCTGATGCCCGCTGATTCACGCGACGACTATCTCGACGACTGGTACCAGAGCAGCGGCAAATTCAAGATGTGGCTGGATTACGAGGCCATCGACAACGACAAGCCGACGGCACTGAACCTCGACGAAAAAGACCCGAAACGCGACTTTTCCATGCAACTGCTGGCCCGTTACGGCGAGCTCAATGCCAAGCCCGATCCGATCAACCGTTGCGACGGGGCCTATTGCTCGCGGCCGAACATCGACCCGGATTTGCAGAGCGCCGAGCAGGCCTTGAGTCGCCTGACCTCACGGCCCGCCGCCGGGCTGAAGGTCATTGATCAACTGCCGGAAGCGACGATGTTGCGTATCGAAGCCGCGAGCGGCAAACGCGAGGTTTATAGCCTGTTGCGCAACCGCGCGCACAGCAACGTCGCATTCCTGCTCGGTGAGTCTCTGCGTTATCAGCCGGGGCTCGACACGCTCACGATCTTTCCGGGTGTGCTCAGCAGCTATCCGAACTTCATGTTCAACATTCCCGCCGATCAGGTGCCGGCCTTTGTCGAGGCGATGGAAAACGCCAAGGACGCCAATCGCTTCGAGAAAATCGTCGAACGCTGGGGGATTCGCCGCAGTCATCCGCAATTCTGGTTCTACTTCCATGACCTGAGCCGGTACGTCCACGAAACCGACCCGGTGGAAGAGGGCGTGCTGGACATGAACCGCTACGAGAATCTTTGATCTTTTGACAGCGGGCCGGTGCCGGTCTCTATGGGCGCCGCCCCCCCTGTAGGAGCCGGCTTGCTGGCGATAGCGTCCTTGAAATCACATTGATGTTGAATGTGACGCCGCCATCGCCAGCAAGCCGGCTCCTACAGGGGGGTGGAGTGCCAGCCGTGTGCGCCGTGACCATTGGTTTGAGGTTGTGGGCAAATTTTGAATGGGTGGCGAAATGCAGCTATTGGTGGCTTAAAGCCCGGATTGACGGCGAATCACCGGGCCCTGGAGCGCTGGCGCTTTCCCGACAAAAATACTAGGACTTTGTGCGGCGCGATGATTGGCGTAAACTGCGCCCAAGCCTGCGAGGAGTTTCCATGACCGCTATTACCATTACCGACGCCGCCCACGATTACCTGGCTGATCTGCTCTCCAAGCAGAACACCCCGGGCATCGGCATCCGCGTCTTCATCACCCAGCCTGGCACCCAGTACGCCGAAACCTGCATTGCTTATTGCAAGCCGGGCGAAGAAAAACCCGAAGACACTGCGCTGGGGCTGAAAAGCTTCACTGCTTACATCGACTCGTTCAGCGAAGCTTTCCTGGATGATGCGGTTGTCGACTACGCCACCGACCGCATGGGCGGCCAACTGACCATCAAGGCGCCAAACGCCAAAGTCCCGATGGTCAACGCCGACAGCCCGATCAACGAGCGCATCAACTACTACCTGCAAACCGAGATCAACCCGGGGCTCGCGAGCCACGGCGGTCAGGTCAGCCTGATCGATGTGGTCGATGATGGCATCGCCGTGTTGAAGTTCGGCGGCGGTTGCCAGGGCTGCGGCCAGGCAGACGTCACCCTGCGTGAAGGCATCGAGCGCACCTTGCTCGAGCGCATTCCCGAGCTCAAGGGTGTTCGTGACGTGACTGACCACACGCAGAAAGAAAACGCCTACTACTAAGGTGTTCGCTGCGACATGAAAAACGGCGCCCCGTGAGCGCCGTTTTTTTATGGGTGAAATTCAAGGACGCCTTCGCGAGCAAGCCCGCTATGGTCGATACAAATGTGCATGCCCGGCACGATACAGCGACGACTCACTGAACTGATCACTGCCCAACACCCGACCCACCAGAATCAACGCCGTGCGCCGAAACCCCTTCGCCTCAACCTTCGCGGCAATATCCGCAATCGTCCCCACCACCCAATCCTGATCCGGCCAGGTTGCCCGGTGAATCACCGCAATCGGGCAGTCCGCGCCGTAATGCGGCAGCAATTCAACCAGGATTTTCTCCAGGTGATTCACCCCCAAATGAATGGCCATGGTCGCCCCATGCTGCGCCAGGCTGCCCAGCTCTTCACCGGCCGGCATTGCGGTCTTGTCGGCATAGCGAGTCAGGATCACGCTCTGTGAGACGTCCGGCAGCGTCAGCTCCGCACCCAACAGCGCTGCACACGCCGCCGTCGCGGTAACACCGGGAATGATTTCAAACGCAATATCGAGTTCGCGCAGGTAACGAATCTGCTCGCCAATCGCGCCATACAGGCTCGGATCGCCGGAATGCACCCGCGCCACATCCTGGCCGTTTGCATGGGCGGTTTTGATCAGCTCGATGATCTGTTCCAGGTGCAGTTCTGCGCTGTTGACCACCTGTTCGGCGTTGTGGCCTTCCAATACGGCGGCGGGCACCAATGAGCCGGCGTAGATGATTACCGGGCAGCTGCGAATCAGCCGCTGGCCTTTGACGGTGATCAGTTCCGGGTCGCCGGGACCTGCGCCAATGAAATAGACGGTCATCGTCGTTTCCTGTCAAAAAAGGGGCTGGGCAAGGCTTCAGATGAAGATTGCTCATGATCGAAGGCGAGGATTATCGGGGATTTTGCGCAGCGCAGGCCAATGCCAGGGTCGCCTGGGCATATTTTTGTCGGGAAATCAGCAGTTTTGCCGGCGCCTGGGCCAGTTGTTCGGCAAGGGCGAGGGCGGCGCTTTCTGCTACGCCGTAGCAGCCGGTGCGCTCAAAAGCGATTTCCGAACGGTGGCTGAGTTGCGGTTGATAACCGGCCAACTCTTCACTGCTGAAGTACGTCAGCGGCAATTCGAGTTGTGCGGCAAGCTCGATCAGGCCCGGTTCGTCGCGCTTCAGGTCGATGCTGGCCAACGCCGTGATCTGCTGAAGTCCGATTTGATGCGCCTGTAATGCCTGATCGAGTAACGCCCGAAGCGTGCTGACGGGGCAGCCGCGCTGGCAGCCCAGGCCGACCACTAACGTCGGCGCTGTGCTGGTGTCGCTCATGCGTGGTATTGACCATCGCTTTTGCGGCGGAACAACCAGGCGCTGATCAGGCCCAGGGCCAGCCAGAATCCGAGGTTGGTCAGCTGCGAAGCGATTTTGAATTGCGTTTCCAGGGCTTGCGGCGCGAGCATCGAGTGCACTTCCGGTTGTGGTGCACCGATCACGTGAGGGACGGCGAGAATCGCCACGCCCAGGAGCTTCATCAGCCAGTGGCGGCTGAAAGCGATCAGCGCGATGCCGACGGCGGTGGACGCTGCAGTGCCGATCCACCAGATTTGCCGTTGTGCCAGGTCAGCTGCTGCCGTGCCCGGCAGTTCCGGTGGCAGGCCGAGGGTCGGTGCCAGTACAAACGTCGCGTAACCGGCCAGGCCCCAGAGCAAGCCCTGCGAGGTTTTGGTCGGCGAGCGCAGCGTGTAGAGGCCCGCGAGCATCAGGGCAAAACCGACAGCCACTACCAGGTTGCCGCCAGTTGTCGACAGCACGCGCTGCCAGCCGTCTTCCGGCTCCCAGGCTTCTGCATCGTGGGTGTGAGCGGCGGCACCGGCGGCGTGTTCATGAACTTCAACAGCGGCCGGCTCGGATTTTTCGTAAGTCTCGGCCTGCAGAATCAGCGGAGCGACCCAGAAGCTTTGCAGCAGGGTCAGCAACAGGGCGGCCAGCAGCCCTGTGAAACCTGCGGTTTGCGCAATACGCTTGATCATGTCGACAGGTCTCAATGGCACGGGAAGGCGGAGCTGTGACGGGTATCGTGCGCAGCGTTGTGCACCGCTTCGATGTGCGAGAAACCGGCGAAATACACCAGGCACGCGCCAAAGATCGACGCGCAGACGGCGGCGGTCAGGCGTTGAGCCAGGGTGGTCGTGGTGGTGCTGGCGGTTGTGTGGCCGGTGCTGCTGATGATCGACATGGCGCTTCCCTCTGGTCTGTCAGCGGGTGAATAGAGCGCATGGAAGACCCCTGCGAATCGGGCTCGCAGAGATTCAAACAGCGCCCGCCCACCGCGGGTTTGTTATTCAGTGAACGTAATCGTCACTTTGTGTTGCGGGCCGGTCTCCGGGCTCACGAGGGGTTTTGGCGTCAGCCGAAACCTGCAAGCGTCACCTTCCCATGCCGAACTGCTGGCACAGTGGATCTGACGCTTCGCTCGCTTACCGTTGCGGGGGCAGCACCGGACTGACATGGCTTTGAGTAAAGCACATGAATCACCGGTTTCCCGTTTCACCCTGTGAAGGGCACCCGTAACAAGGTGTGTAGGAGAGCATGGGCGGGGGTTGGGCGTCAATTGGCAAGGGTTCTCAACTCGGAACCGAGGTGGATTCTTCGCGGGCAAGCCTCGCTCCTACGGGGCGGCGGTGTTCTTGGTAGGAGCGAGGCTTGCCCGCGAAGGGGCCCGTGCGGCTACCACAAGACATTGACCCGCCCCCACACCATGCGTAGCCTTGCGCATTCGAGGTTCTTCGGCGTTTGCCGGAGCTAAGAAGGGAACGCGGTCGATGCCGCGGCTGCCCCCGCAACTGTGAACGGTGATGTTCGCTGCCACGCCACTGCAAACCTGTCCAACGGGTTCGCGGGAAGGCGCAGCCAACGCCAGTCTCGCGACAGGCACACCGTCAGCCAGGAGACCTGCCTCGACACGAATTCTCACTACAACCGGGCGGGGTGATCCGGTGGCGAACTCTTCCGCGCGCCTGTCGCTGCGGTCGTCGTCCCGCATGCCCGCCACCTTGCCAAAGGGCATCCGATGAAAACACTGGCCAAACTCCCCGTCACCATCGTTACCGGCTTCCTCGGCTCGGGCAAAACCACCTTGCTGCGGCACATGCTCGATAACGCGCAGGGTCGCCGCATCGCGGTGATCGTCAACGAGTTCGGCGAACTGGGCATCGACGGCGAAATCCTCAAGCAGTGCTCCATCGGTTGCACCGAAGAAGAAGCCAACGGCCGCGTCTACGAACTGGCCAACGGCTGCCTGTGCTGCACCGTTCAGGAAGAATTCTTCCCGGTGATGCGTGAACTGGTGGCCCGTCGCGGCGACCTCGATCACATTCTGATCGAAACGTCGGGCCTGGCCCTGCCAAAACCTTTGGTCCAGGCCTTCCAGTGGCCGGAAATCCGCAGCGCCTGCACCGTTGACGCGGTGATCACCGTGGTCGACAGCCCGGCCGTGGCAGCCGGCACGTTCGCCGCGTTCCCGGACCAAGTGGATGCCCAGCGCAAACTCGACCCGAACCTGGACCACGAATCGCCGCTGCACGAGTTGTTCGCCGACCAACTGGCCAGCGCCGACCTGGTGATTCTCAACAAGGCCGACCTGATCAGCGCCGAAGACCTGGCCCGCGTACGCCTGGAAGTCGCCGAAGAACTGCCGCCCGCCGTCAAAGTCATCGAAGCCAGCAGCGGTCGCCTGCCACTGGACGTGCTGATCGGCCTCGGCGCCGGCTCCGAAGAACACATCGACAGCCGTCATAGCCACCACGATCATCACCACGACGGCGATGACCATGACGACCACGATCACGACGCGTTCGACTCCATTTCCATCGAACTGCCACAAGCCGACGAAAGCCTGCTGATGGACGCGCTGACGCAATTGGTGGTCAAGCACGGCATCCTGCGGGTCAAGGGTTTCGCGGCGATCCCGAACAAGCCGATGCGCCTGTTGATCCAGGGCGTGGGCACGCGTTTCGACAAGCATTTCGACCGTCAGTGGGGCGCCGACGAAGCGCGCACCACGCGTCTGGTGCTGATCGGCCAGGCGCTCGACGCCGCGCAACTCGAAGCGCAACTGCGCGCCGCGCTCAGCGTTTAACCCATGCATCTGCTCAGGACCCAGCCCGGCGGTTTCGTCTCGGATGACAACATTGCCGACCTTGGACAAACCCCTGCCGAGCTGGTGATCCTGTGCAGCGGCGATTCCAGCCTCGCGCTGCTCGCCGAAGCCGCGCAACAGTTGCCGGACGATTACCCGAGCGTGCGTCTGGCCAACCCGATGCAGGTGCAGAACCACGCCTCGGTCGATTTGTATGTCGACGAAGTGCTGCGCCACGCCAAGGTGATTCTGATCTCGCTGCACGGCGGCATTGCGTATTGGCGTTACGGCGTCGAGCGGTTGGTCGAGCTCTCCCAGCGCGGCGTGCAGCTGATTCTGGTGCCCGGCGATGATCGCCCCGACCCGGAACTCAGCGACCTGAGCACCGTCGTTGCCGAAGACCGCGACCGGCTTTGGCATTACTTGCGTCAGGGCGGCATGGCCAACGCGCTCGATCTGTTTCGCTGCCTCGCCACTCTTTGGCTGGAGCGCGACTACGCGTGGGCCGAACCGCAAACCCTGCCGCGCACAGCGATTTACCATCCACAAAAAAGTCCCGCTGCACTGCAGGATTGGCAAGCCGACTGGCAGGCCGGTCAACCGGTGGCGGCGGTGCTGTTTTACCGCTCGCATTTGCAGGCGGCGAACACCGCTTTCATTGATGTTTTCTGCCAGCGTTTGCAAGCGGCGGGGTTGAATCCCTTGCCGATTGCCGTGGCCAGTCTCAAAGAGCCCGGCTGCCTCTCGGTGGTCGAGGATTGGCTGGATGACGTCGAAGCCTCGGTGATTCTCAACACCACCGGCTTCGCCCAATCCAGCCCCGAAGCACCGCACTTGCGACCGTTTCGACGCAACATCCCGGTGATCCAGGCCATCTGCGCCCAGGACAACGAACCCGGTTGGCGTGCCAGCGAGCAAGGCCTTGGCCCGCGTGATCTGGCGATGCACATCGCGCTGCCGGAGCTGGACGGGCGGATCATCAGTCGCCCGATCAGCTTCAAGGACCTGGCGTGGCGCAGTGAGCGCAGTCAGTCCGACGTGGTGTGTTATCGAGCACAACCGGAACGCATGGACTTTGTCGCCGAACTGGCGCGGCGCTGGATCGATCTGGCGCGGGTGCCGAACAGCGAAAAACGCATTGCCCTGATCCTCGCCAACTACCCGACCCGCGACGGGCGCATCGGCAACGGCGTGGGCCTCGACACACCGGCCGCTGCACTGAATATTCTGCGTGCGCTGCATCAAGAAGGTTACCCGCTGCCGGCCGAACTGCCGGGCAGCGGCACCGAACTGATCCAGCAATTGCTCGGCGGCGTCAGCAATGACCTCGACACCCTCGACCAGCGTCCGTGCCAGCAAAGCCTGGCGATGGATGATTACAACCTGATGTTCAACGCCTTGCCCGAGGCTAATCGTCAGGCAGTGCTGGAACGTTGGGGCACCGCGCAAAACGATCCGATGTTCCGTGGCGGGCGAATGATGATCGCCGGCCTGCGTTTCGGCCTGACCTTCGTCGGCATTCAACCGGCGCGCGGTTATCAGGTGGACCCGAGCGCGGTCTATCACGACCCGGACCTGGTACCGCCCCACGGTTATCTGGCGTTCTATTTCTGGTTGCGCAACACCTACGGCGCCCACGGCGTGATCCACGTCGGCAAGCACGGCAACCTCGAATGGCTGCCGGGCAAAGGCGTCGGACTGTCCGAGCATTGCTGGCCGGATGCGCTGCTTGGGCCGCTGCCGAACATCTATCCGTTCATCGTCAACGACCCGGGCGAGGGCGCCCAGGCCAAGCGCCGCACGCAAGCGGTGATCATCGATCACCTGATGCCGCCGCTGACCCGCGCCGAAACCTACGGCCCGCTGCGCAACCTCGAACTGCTCGCCGACGAGTATTACGAAGCGCAATTGCTTGACCCGCGCCGCGCCCGTGAATTGCAGCGCGACATTCTGCAATTGGTGCGCGACACGCACATCGACCGTGAACTGCAACTGGACGAGAAGCTCGACAGCGACGCCGATGCAGCGATCTGGCTGCCGCGTCTGGACACGTATTTGTGCGATCTGAAGGAGTCGCAGATCCGCGATGGGTTGCACATCTTCGGCGAATCGCCGACGGGGCGTCTGCGCATCGACACGTTGTTGGCTTTGTTGCGGATTCCACGGGGCGATGGCCGTGGCGCGCAGTCGAGTTTGTTGCGGGCGTTGGCCAAGGCGTTTGGGTTGGGCTTTGATCCGCTGGATTGCGCGTTGGCTGAGCCTTGGGTTGGGCCGCGACCGATTGAGCTGCAATCGCTCGACGATGAAGTCTGGCGCACGGCAGGCGATACCCGCGAACGCCTCGAACTGTTCGCCGCTCAACTGATCTCGCAGACGCTAAATCAATCTGAAGTTATACCCGGACCCTGTGGGAGCGGGCTTGCTCGCGAAAGCAGTGTGTCAGTCGACATTGATTTACCTGACACACCGCTTTCGCGAGCAAGCCCGCTCCCACAGGGACAGTGTTGGTCTGATGTGAGCGCCATCCTCGACAACCTGCGCGAAGTGGTTGCGCCACGGCTCGACGCCTGCGGCCCGGCGGAAATGCGCGGCTTGCTCGACGCCCTCAGCGGTCGTTTCGTCCCCGCCGGCCCCAGCGGCGCGCCGAGTCGCGGGCGGCTGGACGTGCTGCCGACCGGACGCAATTTCTATTCGGTGGACGTGCGCAACCTGCCGACCACCACCGCGTGGCGCATCGGTTTTCAATCGGCGAACCTGATTCTCGAACGGCACTTGCAGGACCACGGCGATCACTTGCGTCAGCTCGGCCTGTCGGTCTGGGGCACCGCGACCATGCGCACCGGCGGCGACGACATCGCGCAAGCCATGGCGCTGATGGGTGTGCGCCCGGTCTGGGCGACGGGCAGTCAGCGGGTCGATGACTTCGAAATTCTGCCGCTGAGCCTGCTCGACCGCCCACGCGTGGACGTGACCTTGCGCGTGTCCGGGTTCTTCCGTGATGCCTTTGCCAATCTGATCCGCCTGTTCGATGCGGCAGTGCAGGCAGTCGCTGCGCTGGATGAACCGGACGATCTCAATCCATTGGCGGCCAAGGTCCGCGCCGAACGCGAAGCGTTGCTGCAATCGGGCCTTGATGAAGAAGCGGCCAAACGGCAGGCCGGTTGGCGCATCTTCGGCGCCAAACCCGGTGCTTACGGTGCTGGCGTGCAAGGGGCAATCGATGGTCGTTTGTGGCAGAGCCGCGAGGACCTGGCCGAGGTTTACCTGAACTGGGGCGGCTACGCTTACGGCGGTGCCGACGAAGGCACCACGGCCCGCGAGCAGTTCGCCCAGCGCCTGAGCCAGGTTCAGGCCGTGCTGCAAAATCAGGACAACCGCGAGCATGATTTGCTCGATTCCAACGACTATTACCAGTTCCAGGGCGGTATGCTCGCGGCCGTGGAAAGCCTCAGCGGTGCAGCGGCGGCCAGTTACCATGGTGACCACAGCCAGCCGGACTTGCCGAAAATCCGTACGCTGAAGGAAGAACTGAACCGGGTGATCCGCTCGCGGGCGGCCAATCCGAAGTGGATCGACGGCGTGAAGCGCCACGGCTACAAAGGTGCGTTTGAACTGGCGGCGACGGTCGATAACCTGTTCGCCTTCGACGCGACGACGCAGTTGATCGACGATCACCAATACGCGTTGCTGGCCGATGCCTATTTGCTGGACCCGGCGACCCGGGATTTTGTCCGCGAGCACAATCCTCATGCGTTGCGCGACATGACCGAGCGCATGCTGGAAGCGCAGCAGCGGGGGATGTGGCAGGAACCCGGTGCCTATAAAGAAGCACTGGAAAACCTGCTGCTGGACATCGAAGAAGACAGTTAGATCAGAAATCGCTGCGAGGACTTCGTCCTCGATCGCGGGCAAGCCTCGCTCCTACAGATTTACGCCAATCTGTAGGAGCGAGGCTCGCCCGCGAAGACGTACGAAAAGACACCACCGACCACACTGAGAAACCCCGACATGACCGACACCCCGCATTTCCCCTTATCCGCCGTGGTCGGCGCCGACGATCTCAAGCTCGCTTTGTACCTCACCGCCATCGACCCGAAAATCGGCGGCGTGCTGATCGAAGGTCCACGCGGCATGGCCAAGTCCACCCTGGCCCGTGGCCTCGCGGACCTGCTCGCCAGCGGTCAATTCGTCACCTTGCCGCTGGGTGCCACTGAAGAACGCCTGGTCGGCACCCTCGACCTTGATGCCGCCCTGAGCGAAGGTCGTGCGCAGTTTTCGCCCGGCGTACTGGCCAAGGCTGACGGCGGCGTGCTCTACGTCGATGAAGTCAATCTGCTGCCCGATCACCTGGTGGACTTGCTGCTCGACGTCGCCGCCAGCGGCACCAACCTGATCGAGCGTGACGGCATTTCCCATCGGCATTCGGCGAAATTCGTGTTGATCGGCACCATGAATCCGGAAGAGGGCGAGTTGCGTCCGCAACTGCTCGACCGGTTTGGCCTGAACGTCGCCCTTAGCGGTCATACCGCACCCGCCCAGCGTGGGCAGATCATCCGTCGGCGGCTGGATTTCGACAGCGATCCGCAACGCTTTTGCGCCGAGTGGGAAAGCCAGCAGCAGTCTTTGCGTGAGCGTTGCCAGACAGCGCGCAGCACACTGGCGAGCATCCCCCTGGACGATGAGGCGCTGGCACAGATTACCGAGCGCTGTTTTGCCGCCGGTGTCGATGGCCTGCGCGCCGACCTGGTCTGGCTGCGTGCTGCCCGTGCCCATGCGGCGTGGCGGGGGGCGAGCGCCATTGCCGAGGAAGATATCGATGCCGTTGCCGAGTTCGCCTTGCGCCATCGTCGTCGCGAACAGTCGCCACCTGCGCCGCAGCAGGCCCAGCAATCCGCGCCGCAACCATCCAGCCCGAGCGAAGGCCAGGGCCAATGGGGCGAAATGCCCGCGCAGGCGCTGCCGGTCGGCGCTCGACGTGAAGTGCCGAGCTGGCCAAAAAAGCCCTAGGCATTCGCCCTCGATCTGACGCGGGGGCGAATGCCAGGCCCCGCGCCGGACGGCTGGACCACGGCAAGCAGGGTAAGCGTCATGCCGCCCGCAGCGGCTCGATCAATTGGCCCGGCACCTTGCTCAACGGCCGCCCGCGCCAACGCCAGGATGTGCTGTTTCAATTGCGCACCCGTTCGCCCCATGAACTGTGGCTGGTGATCGTCGACGCCTCGGCCTCGACGCGCCGCCACCAGGCCTTGAGCGACGCCAAGGGGCTGTTGGCGCAGTTGTTCGACGACGCTTATCGCCAGCGTGCGCACCTGGCGTTGCTGACGGCCAGCGGCCATGCGCCGAAGTGGCAAGTGCAAGGATTGAAAGCTTCCAGCGGGTTGCGCCACTGGCTCGATGGCCTTGGCGCGGGCGGCGGTACGCCGTTGCTGGCGGCACTGGGCGAAGCGGGGCGATGGCTCGCGGTCCGGCAAAAACGCTTTCCGGCGGAACAGCAACGGTTGTTGCTGGTGACCGATGGGCGGTTGAAGGAGTGGTCGGGGTTGCCGGCGCTGGAGTGTCCGGGGCTGCTGATCGACATCGAGCGTGGACCGATCCGGCTTGGGCGCGCGCGGCAGTTGGCAGCGGAGCTGCAAACGGATTATCGGCATATCGATGAGCTGGTTTCAGGCTGAGTTTGCAGTGTCTGTGGTGGCCTCTTCGCGGGCAAGCCTCGCTCCTACAGGGACAATGCGTAACCTGTAGGAGCGAGGCTTGCCCGCGAAGGCATCACCTCGGTTCCGGATAATCCGGTTAATCTGCAGCGCTGCCCTATGCTATCCAGGCAAGCCATTCACAGGAGTGAAGCATGCGTGTTCTAGCCACAAACAGTCAGGACGATTTCCGCGTCAAAGCCTACGCCGGCACCAACGGCGTGCTGCTGGCCATGGACCTGGCCGAATCCCGCCGCAAGGGCCTGCTGGGTTTCGCCATCGAAAAACAGCAAGGCAGCAAGCCCTGGTTGTTCCTGTTCAATAGCCTGACGTTCCCCGGCAAGGCTCATACGTTCCCGCAGTTTCACGCCACCCCGAGCGACCTCGCGCCGTTGCAGAAATTTCGCTGGGCCGATTACGCGGTCAATCCGGGGATGACGATCCATTACCGAATCCACCTCGCCTATGGCAGCGCAGATGCACCGCAGCTGGGCGAATTTCTCGAAGTGACCGTCACGTCCGACAACGGCCTGCCACACAATCAGAGTGTGATTTTCAACCGCGCGGTGGCCGCCAGCCAGGCATTCCAGCGCAAGTTTCCCGACCTCGACGCGTTGATCAGCGCCAACAAGAACCTGCCCATCGAGGCCTGGCCCGATGCGCCGCGCCAGTGGCTGGAAAACGGTTTGCTCGGGCGCTTGCTGGGGTTTATCGAACGGGCGCTGGATGGTCAGTGGGCGCTGGACATTGCCATTTACGAGTACGAGTTGCAGGTGATCGTCGATGCCGTCAACGCGGCGTTCGAACGGGGTGTGAAGGTTCGCGTGCTGTATCACGCACAACCCGACGATGACGACACCGTCATCAACCAGGCCAGCCTGGAAAAAATCCCGGCGGCGAACAAGCGCGGGCGTGTCACCCATAACATCTTCCACAACAAATTCATGGTGCTGAGCCAGGTCGATGCCGCCGGGCAGCTTCAGCCTGAAGCGGTGCTGTGCGGCAGCACCAACTTCACGCCCAATGGCGTTTATCGACAGGCCAACGTGGTGCATGTGCTGGACGACGCGCGCATCAGCGCCAGCTATCTGCAGACCTTCGAGCAAGTCTGGGCGGCACCGGACGACGTCGGCGCCACCCGGCAATGGATCACGCAACACAACCCGATAGACCCGCAGCAGCCGTTGTTCGCTGGGTTCTCACCGCGTTCAGGGCAGGGTGATTTGCGGGCGTTTGTCGAGATCATCAACGCCGCGAAAAAGGACGTGCTGTTTGTCACCGCGTTCGCCTTGCCCGATGACATTCTCAACGCGCTGCTCGGCCAGCCCCACGACGACATTTTGCGTTACGGCCTGCAAAACACCGCCAGCCGCATCACCGGTTTTCACGCTGATCGCAGCGCCGAATTTGCCGCGACTGCGCTGCTCAACACCGGGCTGGAGGGCTGGCTTCGAGAGAATATGAAGGGCCAGAAGGGCAACTTGTTGGTGCACACCAAAGCCGTGGTCACCGACTTCACCAGCGACGCGCCGACGATCATCAGCGGCAGCCACAACCTCAGCGCTGCGGCCAGCAACGGCAACGACGAAAACTACCTGATCGTGCGCGGCGATACCGATCTGGCTGATCGTTATGGTTTGGAGTTGCTGCGGTTCTACGAGCATTACCGCTTTCGCTACTTCGCCAAGAAACTTGCGCTCAAACAGGTGCAGCCGTTGAAGGTGGATGACAGCTGGACTGATGATTACTACCTGGCGGGGGATTTGCGGCAGCTGTCCAGATTGCGATTCTCCGGACGGTAAATCAGTGTATCCAATGGCCCCATCGCGAGCAGGCTCGCTCCCACATGGGATTTGTGTACGCCACCGACCAAATGTGGGAGCGAGACCGGCTTGCCGGCGATGGGGGCGACACGGTCTCCCCGCGTCAGTGGAACTTTGAACTTCCCCCTGATTACTTCCCCATCGCCTGTCGGTACTGCCGCGTACGCCGCCCAATGTACAAACGGTCAAGGATCAGCGCCCAGACTGCCGACACCTCAGGCCGGGGCTTGCGGCCACGGCTCAGGCGCTGGAGCTGGAATTTCACCACGGCCATGCTCGCCAGCGCGGCCAACGGTTTGCGTTTCCACTGGATCGGCGGCAGTTGCGGATGGCTGTTCCGGCCTTCGCGCCAGTGTTTGACCAGCTGCGGTTCGAGGGCCAGCGCGGTGCCGATGCCGGCCATGGCGATGCCGCTGTCGAGTACTTGTTCGACGATCGCCAAACGCCGAATCCCGCCGGTCACCATTACCGGCATGCGCGCCACGCTCGCCAGTTCACCGGCCATTTCCAGAAAGTACGCTTCCCGCGCCAGGGTCCGGCCATCGCGTGCCTCGCCCTGCATGGCCGGTGCTTCGTAGCTGCCGCCCGACAACTCAAGCAAATCGATCGGCTGATCGTTGAGCCACTGGATCACTTGGCGAGCATCGTCGGCGTCGAAGCCACCGCGCTGGAAGTCGGCCGAGTTGAGTTTTACCGAGACGCAGAATTTCGGTGATACGGCCTGGCGAACGGCGCTGATCACGTCGAGCAACAAGCGTGCGCGATTCTCCAGGGATCCGCCCCAGCGGTCGGTGCGGCGATTGGTCAATGGCGACAGGAACTGGCTGATCAGGTAACCGTGTGCCGCATGAATCTGCACGCCGGTGAAACCGGCCTTTTCGGCGAGGGCAGCGCTGGTGGCGAAGCGCGTGATTACCTCGGCGATATCGTCTTCGGACATCGGTTTGGGTTCGGCAAACATCTTGGAAAATGAACCAAGATCCAGCGCCACCGCCGAGGGCGCCCACGCTTGCTGGCCGAGGTTGGCCATGGTCTGGCGCCCCGGATGATTGAGCTGCACCCAGAATTGCGCGCCACCGGAGCGGCCAATCGTTGCCCATTGGCGAAAGCGTTCCATGTCGCGATCATCTTCCAGCACCACGCCACCGGGGCCGGTCATGGCGCGGCGGTCGATCATCACATTGCCCGTCAGCAACAACCCGGTTTCGCCCCCGGCCCAGGCCTGGTACAAGCGAAACAGTGCATCGGACGGCGCCTGCCCGGTGTCGGCAAGGTTCTCTTCCATCGCCGCTTTGGCAATGCGATTGCCGATTGTCTGGCCGTTGGGCAAATTCAACGCTTGGAAGGGCGACATGCTTGACTCCTCATCAGTGGAGTACAGAGGCTAAGCTTAAAGCTCACTTTAATGTCAAGCAGGAAAACGAGGCCGGGATGAAAATTGGTGAATTGGCTCTGGCGTCGTTCAAGCCCTCGCGCTGATGGCGGCAGCCGATGGGGCGGGAATCGGATTGCGCATCAGCGTGCCCACCACCAACGCCCCCAGCAATGCGAGTAATCCGGCGACCAACAACAAGAGACTGAAGCCGCCGACGAACGCCTGTCGGGCCAACGGTTCGACCACGCTGCGCGCGGCTTGCGGCAACAGGTCCAGCGCTGCCGGCATGTCACCGGCCACCACCCGCGACGCGATGCCTTGGGTCTGGGCGAGCCATTGCGCGCCTTGTGCCGACAAATCTGCGCGCAACAACTGTTCGGCATGGCTGGACAGCAACGCGCCGTACACGCCGATGGCCAGCACGATCGCACTGAAACGCATGGTGGTGCTCATGCCCGAGGCCATCCCGGTGCGCTCCCTGGGCACGCAGGCCATGATGTTTTTCTGCGTGTCGCCATTGAGCAGCCCGGCCCCCGCGCCGGTGACGGCAATCGCCAGGGCAAAAGGCAGGTAACCGCCGCTGCTCACCGCCCAGGCACTGAGCAGATTGCCGCTGCCGACCAGGGTCAAACCGGTCGCCATCAACGTGGCCGGGGCAAATCGACTGGCCAGGCGCACGCCGATACGCGGGCAAATCAACATGGTCAGGGCAAACGGCAACATGCCCAGCCCTGAGGCGATGGCCGAAAAACCCAGACCGTTTTGCAGATAAAACGGCAGCAACGTCATCATCACCTGCGCGCAGCCGGCGTAGGCAAACATCCCCAGCAGCGCGCCGATGAAGCGTGGATGTTTGAACAATTGCAGGTCGACCATCGGCCGCCGCTGCATCCGCTCGATCACGACGAACAACCCCAGTAACAGCGCGCCGCCGATCAGTCGGGCGTAAGTGATCGGGTTGTTCCAGCCGATCCGGTTGGCTTCGATCAGGCCCCAGATCAGGCACAGCAAACTGCCACTGAACGCCAGGCTGCCCCACGGATCGAGGCGCGCGGATTGAGGGTCGCGGGACTCCGGCACCGCACGCCAGACCATGACCATCAGGAACAGGCCCACCGGTAAATTGAGGTAGAAGATCCAGCGCCAGCCAATGAATTCAGTGATCAAACCGCCGACGGTCGGCGCGGCTGTCATCGCCACGCCCATGCACGCGCCCCAGAACGCCCAGGCCTTGGCCCGTTCCACCTCATCGTGAAACGTATGGCCGATAGAGGCCAGGGCCGAGGTCAGCAGCAACGCCGCGCCGACCCCCTTGATCGCCCGTGCGATGTCGAGGAACAACGCGTTGGGCGCAGCGCCGCAACCGATGGACGCCAGAATGAAAATGCCCAGGCCACAGAGCAGGGTTTTCTGCCGGCCGAAGCGGTCGGCGATGCTGCCTGCCGGCAGCAATAGGGCGGCGAAGGCGAGCATGTAGGCGCTGACCACCCATTCGATATCGGCAAAATTGGCGCCCAGGTCCCGGGCGATCGTCGGCAGGGTGACGGCGACGATGTTGGTATCGAGGACGATCAACGAACACACGCCGGAAGCGGTCAGCAATGTGAGGCGCGGATTGACGCGGCTCATGACCTGATTGCCTTTTGCACAAGGCAGCTTTCTGTAACGGCGAAAAGGGGTTTGACGTACATGCTGTGGGCTCTCTACTGTGATTGCCGAATGAGCTTATCGCGACCGCTTGTGCGCTTCGTTAGCCGAAAATCGGCATTTCATTACCTTTGAGCTAATGCGCCCATGGACATACGGCATTTCCGCTACTTTCTGGCCGTTGCCCGGCAAGGCAACTTCACGCGTGCCGCCGAACAACTCGGTATCGCACCGCCGACCCTGACTCGACAGATCCAGGACATGGAGAACGAGCTCGGCACGCGACTGTTCGTGCGCCAGACCCGCGAAGTCAGCCTGACCGAAGCTGGCGCCGCACTGCTGATTGAAGCCGAGGCGACGGTGCGGCAATTCGAGTACGCCCAACGCAACGCCCAGCGCGCCGGGCGAGGGGATATCGGTCATATCGAGCTGGGTTACGTGGCCTCTGCGGTGTACTCGGGCCTGCTGCAAAAGCAGGTGCAGGCGTTCAGCCGCGAATGCCCGGACGTCAGCCTCAACGTGCGCGAAAGCCCGATGGCGAGCTTGCCGGCGATGGTCCTCGAAGGCCGGTTCGATATCGGTTATGTGCGTTCGCCCATGACGTTGCCCGAGGGGCTGGAAGCCATTCGCCTCGACGCGGAAGGTTTTGTGCTGGCGCTGTCGAGCGAGTCGTGGCTGTGCCGTTTGAGCGAGATCGGCCCGGAGCATTTGCAGGGCGAGACGTTCATCCTGCCGGAGCAGATCAGCGGCAGCTTGCAAGTCGCCGCCGAGGGTGGGTTTGCGCCGAAACTCGGGGCACAACCCGGCGGGCTGGTGGCGGTGCTGGCGCTGGTGTCGCTGGGGCAGGGCGTGGCGGTGGTGCCGGAGTCGGTGGTCGGGCACGTCGGGTTGCCCGGTGTGGTTTACCGGTCGATCAAAGGGTGTGAGGCGAGCTCGTGGTTGTCGTTGGTGTATCGGCGGTTTGAGAAATCGGCGGCGGTTGTCAGGTATATCGAGCAGGTCAAACATCGCTAAGAGCAAAAGCTTCGCGAGCAAGCCCGCTCCCACATTTGATCTCCATTATTTGATAGAACACGGTCAAGTGTGGGAGCGGGCTTGGTCTGGGCGGCATTCCGACGAAGGCGGCTTCAAAAACACAGAATCTGCTGCTGGTTACAGATTTTGTAATGATTTCTGGCTGTAGGAAAAGTCGCTTTCACCTGTACGCTCCAAGGCCTTTTTCCTTTCAGGACTTGCATGAACACCCTCTCGGAGCCCCCCGGTTATCCTTCCTCTCGGCGCCATCGTGCGCGCCTGATACACGCGAAACACCCGGTCTTTCGCCTTCCGAACACCCTTGTCATTGCAGCTCCACGGCCTTTGCGCCGCGCCTTGCCGTGCCCGGCATTCTGAATTCACTGAAGAGATCGAGACGTTTTTATGGAATGGATAGCTGACCCCACCGCGTGGCTGGGCCTGTTGACGTTGATCGTGCTGGAGCTGGTGCTCGGCATCGACAACCTGGTGTTTATCGCGATCCTGGCGGACAAACTGCCACCCGAGCAGCGTGACCGTGCGCGAATCATCGGTTTGTCCCTGGCCTTGCTGATGCGTCTGGGCCTGCTGGCGAGTATTTCCTGGCTGGTGACCCTGACCCAGCCGCTGTTCGAGGTGTTCGAGCACAGTTTCTCCGGCCGTGACCTGATCATGTTGTTCGGTGGTGTGTTCCTGTTGTTCAAAGCGACGATGGAATTGCACGAGCGACTTGAAGGTCATGTCGGCCAGCGCTCGTCCAACACGGCTTACGCGCTGTTCTGGCCGATCGTCGCGCAGATCGTGGTGCTCGACGCGGTGTTCTCCCTCGACGCGGTGATTACCGCCGTGGGCATGGTTGATGAGCTGGCGGTCATGATGATCGCGGTGATCATCTCCATCGGCCTGATGATTGTCGCCAGCAAGCCGCTTACCCGTTTCGTCAACGCACACCCGACGGTGATCATGCTGTGCCTGGGCTTCCTGATGATGATCGGCTTCGCGCTGACCGCTGAAGGCCTGGGCTTCCATATTCCGAAGGGCTACCTGTACGCGGCCATTGGTTTCTCGATCCTGATCGAGCTGTTCAACCAGATCGCCCGGGCGCGTCGCAAAAAGTCCATGCAGGGCCTGCGACCGATGCGCGAGCGCACAGCCCACGCGGTCTTGCGTTTGCTGGGTGGTCGCAAACTGGCGGTGGAAGAGGTCGGCGAAGAGATTGCCGACATGCTCGACAACGGCGAGGCGCCAAGCGAAGAGCTGTTCGACCGTCGCGAGCGGGTGATGATCAGCGGCGTGCTGCAACTGGCCGAGCGCCCGATTCGCACGTTGATGACGGTCCGCGCCGACGTCGATCACATCGACCTGTCCGACGACGCAGAAGCCATTCGTACACGGCTGATGCATTCGTCCTACTCGCGCCTGCCGTTGATACGCGACGGTGCGGTGGATGAGCCGCTGGGCTTCGTGCACAAGAAGGAATTGCTCAAGGAATACCTGGCCGGCAACGAGCCGGACCTTGAGCATCTGGCGCGCAAGACCATCAACCTGCTGGACAGTTATTCGATCCTCAATGCCCTGGAACAGATGCGCCAGGCCTCGACGCACATCGCCTTTGTGGTCAATGAGTTCGGTGACTTCGTGGGCGTGCTGACCATGACCGACATTCTCGAATCGATTGCCGGCGAGTTGCCCGACGCCAGCGAAATCGAGGGGCCGGACGTGGTGGAAGAGCCGGGCGGGTTCAGGGTCAATGGTGCGTTGAACCTGATGCGGGTTCGCCAGCGGACCGGGTTCGCCGTAGAGCCGACCGAGGACTATCAGACCTTGGCGGGGCTGGTGATGAGCTTGCTGGATCGTCTGCCGATGATTGGCGACAGCCATGAGTGGGAAGGCTGGCGCATGACGGTGATGGCGGTTGAGGAGCGGCGGGTGACGCGGGTGTTCCTGACGCGGATCGGCGGGTGATTATTCGCTGAGTTTGAGGGCCTCATCGCCGGCAAGCCGGTCTCATTCCCACAGTTGACCGTGTCGGCCTGAATTACGCGGTCAACTGTGGGAGTGAGCCTGCTCGCGATGGGGCCCTCACATTCACCTCAACCCTTTGCGGATTGCTCTTCCAGCTGATCCGACTCAAACAGCTTCGCCAGTTCCGCCCTGGCTTCCTGCGCGGTCTGCAACACCTTCGCCGCATCGTCGTACACCGCATGCTGCGCTTCCAGCACTTGCTCGTCGTGATGCTGGAAACGCTTGATCCGCGCATCCGCCTGCGCCTGGGTAAGGCCCAATCCCACCAGGGTGCGCCGGCTCATTTCCAGGCTCGAATAATAGGTTTCCCGAATCGCCTCGGCCCCCAGGTCCACCAAACGGTGCACATGCTGACGGTTACGGGCGCGGGCGATGATCTTGATGTGCGGATACAGCCGGTGCACCACCTCGGCGGTCTTGATGTTGGTGTCCGGGTCGTCGGTAGCGATGATGAAGTATTCCGCCTGCTCGACCTTGGCCGCGCTGAGGATTTCCGGGCGCATCGGGTCGCCGTAGAACACCGGCACGCCGCCAAAGCTGCGCGATAGTTCGATGGTTTCCACCGAGGTGTCGAGGGCGACGAACTTGATGTTCTGCGCGCGCAGGATACGGGCGACGATCTGCCCCATCCGGCCCATGCCGGCAATCACCACACGCGGTTCGTCGGTATCGATCTCGCGGAATTTCTCCGGCACCACCACCGGCTGCACCTTGGGGCTGACCAGTCGCGCGCAGATCAGCAACAACAACGGCGTCACCGCCATGGACAGGGTGATGGTCAGCACCAGCAGATCGTACAGACGCGGTTCGAACAAACCCTGGTCGCGGCCGATCTTGAACACCACAAACGCAAACTCACCGCCCGCCGCCAGTACGATGCCGAGGCGAATCGCACTGACCTTGCCCAAACCGCCAGCCAGTCGCCCCACGACAAACAGCAGCGGCAACTTGATGGCGATCAGCAGCAGGGTCAGGCCCAGCACCGTGATCGGTGCGCTGAGCAGCAGGCTGAGATTCGCGCCCATGCCGACGCTGATGAAAAACAGCCCCAGCAGCAGGCCCTTGAACGGTTCGATCTGCGCTTCCAGTTCGTGGCGGTATTCGGAATCCGCCAGCAGCAAACCGGCGAGGAACGCGCCCAGTGCCATCGATACGCCGACCAGATCCATCAGCCACGCCGTGCCGATCACCACCAGCAACGCGGTGGCGGTGGAAACCTCCGGCAGACCGGTGCGGGCGACCACACGGAATACCGGTCGCAGCAGATACCGTCCGCCGATCACCACCACGGCGATGCTGCCCAAAACGCGCAAGCCGTGGTTCAAATCCTCGGTCGCGGTGGTGGTGTGATCGCCGCCCGCCAGCAACGGCACCATGGCGATCAGCGGGATCGCTGCGATGTCCTGGAACAGCAGAATCGCGAATGCCAGACGCCCATGGGGGCTGGTCAATTCCTTGCGTTCGGCCAGGCTTTGCAGGCCGAAGGCCGTGGAGGACAGTGCCAGGCCCAGCCCCAACACAATCGCACTGTTCAACGGCTGGCCAAACACGAACAGCGCCACCACGCCAATCACCGATCCGGTCAGCAGCACCTGCGCCAGACCGACGCCAAACACCGATTTGCGCATCACCCACAAGCGTCGCGGCGACAGCTCCAGGCCGATGATAAACAGCAGCAACACCACGCCGAGCTCGGAAATATGACTGACGCTTTGCGGGTTGCCGATCAGCCCCAGTACCGACGGCCCGATGATCACCCCGGCAAACAGATAACCCAGCACCGCCCCGAGTTGCAGGCGCTTGGCTAAAGGAACGGTGAGCACCGCCGCGAACAGGAACACGACAGCGGCTTGCAACAGGTTGCCTTCATGGGGCATGGGGAAACTCCAGAACTCGGTACGGCGGGGGGTACAAGGATAAAGGCTGAGACGACGGGCGCAAGCCAGGCCTGCAATGATTGTATGGATGGCGCGTTGTTGCGTATTTCACCTGCAACAAAGCCGATGAACAGAAAACCCCAATGTTTATTCAGGTCCTTTTTAGTTGAGAACGAGGGATTTCAACGTGAGGAAAAGTGCCGTCCCATTGCGCATCGATCCGCCGGATTCGTTCACTCAAATCAGGATGGGTTGCAAATAAACGATCCATTGCCGACGACACGCCAGTATTGAAATACAGGTGACTGAACTCACCCGCCCTGGCGGCCTTGATGTGCGAACCTTGTGCATGACCGCCAATCTTTTTCAGTGCGCCGGCAATACTTTGCGGATTTCGGGTGTACTGCACCGCCGTGGCATCGGCCAGAAATTCACGTTGCCGGCTGACGGCGGCCTTGATCAGACTGCCAAAAAAACTCCCGGCGAATCCGGCTATACACAAAAAAATGCCGATCAGTACACCCGCCAGTTTCAGTCGTTGGTCACGGTGGTTGCTCTGACTCGCTTTGACCAATATCAGGCTGCCCGCCAGTCCGAGCACCAGCAGTCCGCTAATGATTGCCAGCATGTGCATGTTGAGACGCATGTCCCCGTTGTAGATATGGCTGAACTCATGGGCAATCACGCCTTGCAGCTCTTCTCGCGTGAGCAGCGATATCGCACCCTGCGTCACGCCGATCACTGCATCTTCGGGGGTAAACCCGGCCGCGAAGGCGTTGATGCCCTCATCCGGTAACAGATAAACCGTCGGCACAGCGATGCCTGAGGCAAGCGCCATTTCCTCGACGATGTTGATCAGGCGTTGCTCTTCGAGCGTTCGCCCGCCGTGATTGAGCTGACGTCCGCCCAGTTTTTCTGCGATGACCTTTCCGCCGGCCCGGAGCTCTGCGTACTTGACCAGACTGCCCAGCAGAACAACGCCGATGATTAACGGCGCCACAACCCCGACGGCTTGCCAGTTGATGGTCAATCTGCGGCTGCCGTCATTCGCATGGTCAAGACTGAATGCGAGGCAGGTTATGGTGATCAGGCTTAGCACCGACAGGATCATCAATAGGACGAGCAGCGCCGTTCGGTGTCTGGCCTGGCGCTGTTGCTCAAAAAAATTCATCGGACCATCCGTGGGCAAAGCGTTTTAGAAGGAAACCTGAGGTGCTTGTTGAATAGACGCGGTATCGGGGAATTCCAGCGGGGTGGCATCGGCGGCATGGCCGAAGCGAGCGGCCAGTAGCACGGCGGGGAAGCTTTGTTTGAGATTGTTGTAGGTCAGCACCGCGTCGTTGAACACTTGGCGGGCGAAAGTCACTTTGTTTTCAGTGCTGCTGATTTCTTCACTGAGTTGCTGCATGGCCTGCAAAGCCTGGAGTTCCGGGTAGGCTTCCAGGGTGACATTCAGTCGCCCCATGGCGCTGCTGAGTACACCATCGGCCAGACTCAGTTGAGCCATATTTCGCGCGTCGCCCGGTTGAGCCTGGGCGGCCTTGAGCCCGGCCAGTGCGTTGTTGCGGGCGGCGATGACGGCCTCGAGCGTCTCGCGCTCATGGGTCAGATAACCTTTGGCAGTTGCTACCAGATTGGGGATCAGGTCATAACGGCGCTTGAGTTGCACCTCAACCTGCGCGAAGGCATTTGCTATTTCATTGCGGCGGGCGACCAGGCTATTGAAGAGCCCGATGACGTACAGAATGCCTAGAACCAGAACGGCCAAAATGACCAGCAAGACGATGCTGTTAGTGCTCATGGTGTGATGTCCTTGTTCACGGAAGGAGATTTTGCGCAGGATGTTAACGGAAAACCCAAGGCTTGACTGCTTTCGGCCAAGTCAGGTTGATCGTGCAGCTTCATGTCGGCCAGTGGCGCGTCAAACCCTATTCGCTGTGAACCCGCACCGGGGGCTCGGTGCCCAACCGATACTGATTATTTCCGCTGCGCTTGGCTTCATACATCGCCAGGTCTGCAATATGAATCAACCGGTCCATGCTCGGCGCATGATCGGGGAACACCGCGACGCCCAGGCTGGTGCCGATGTGGCGCTGGTCGTTGCCGATGGTCACGGGTGGTGAGAGTTCGACGAAGATTTTCTGGCAGATGTTGCGGGCTTCGTCTTGCAAACTGCCGCCTTGCGGCAGGCCCTGGAGGATGACCACGAATTCGTCGCCACCGATGCGGGCGACGGTGTCGGTTGAGCGCAGGATTCGCTTCAGGCGCGTGGCGGTGGTGACGAGTACGCGGTCGCCGGCGGCATGGCCGTAGCGGTCGTTGATCGCCTTGAAACCGTTAAGGTCGACGAACACCAGTGCTACTCGGGTGGCGGTGATTCGGGCTTGTTCCAGTGCCTCGGACAGGCGTTCTTCGAGCACCAGCCGGTTGGGCAGGCCGGTCAACGGGTCGAAATGGGCCAGGTGCTGCAGGTAACTGGCGGAGGCTTTTTCCTCGGTGATGTCGCGGACCACGCCCATCATCTTGATCGTTTCATCGTGGTTGTTTTTCACCACGTTGCCGGTCTCGCGCAACCAGCGGATGGTGCCGTCGGGCCAGATGACCCGGTATTCCTCGTCATGGTTCTCGCCGGTTTCCAGGCAACGCAGCTCACCGGCCCGGACCCTGACCCGGTCGTCGGGATGCACGCAGGCGCAAAACAAGGCGTAGGAGGGCGTCACTTCGCCGATCTTGAAGCCGAACATGCCGTAAATCGCATCCGACCAGTAGAGCCGATCGGTGTCGACATCCCAGTCCCAGGTGCCGATGCGGGCGAAATACTGGCTGCGCTTGAAGCGTTCGGCGTCGCTGTCCTGATGGATGTTTTGTCGTTCGGACAGGTGGGTGATGAGCACGCGATACTCGTCGAGCTGCTTTCGCAGCGAACGCTCGCGACAGATCAGCGCAATAATCAGGGCAAGCAGCAACGCGCAAATGGCTGCGCCGGTCCAGACATGAATCATGCAGAGGTTGCCGTCATGGCGTTTTGATTCCTAGGGTAGGTGCTGCATATCTTAGTTCACGCCTAGTGACAGAAACAGGCCGTATGGGTTGCCAATCGCGCACGTTTCTGGGAAAACGGCGCCGTTACGTCCAATTGGGCGAATGAACAATAGAGTGAACATGATGAATGATGAACTGCAGGTAATCGATCTTGAAGCGGGCGACGGCAAAGCTGCCGTCAAAGGTGCACTGATCACCACCCAGTATCGTGGCTGGCTGGAAGACGGTAGCGAGTTCGATTCTTCCTACAGCCGGGGCAAACCTTTCCAGTGCGTGATCGGTACCGGACGTGTGATCAAGGGCTGGGATCAGGGGATCATGGGGATGCAGGTCGGTGGCAAGCGCAAATTGCTGGTGCCGGCGCATCTGGGCTATGGCGAGCGCACGATGGGGGCGATCCCGCCGAACTCGAACCTGATTTTCGAGATTGAATTGCTGGAAGTTTTGACGCGGGATGATTGATTGGCGCGTCAGGGGGAGGTGTGTTGTTTGTCATGCCGCCATCGCCGGCAAGTACGCAATCCCTGTAGGAGCCGGCTTGCTGGCGATGAACGATAACGCGGTCAATCTGGCATGACTAACCCTGAAACGTCTCCCGGTACGCATACAACCCCGGTGTCCCGCCCGTCATCACAAACAACACGTTGTCCCCGGCGCGAAAACGTTCTTGCTTGAGATCCGCCACCAGGCCAGCAAACGCCTTGCCGGAGTAAACCGGGTCGATCAACAAGCCTTCGGCGCGAGCCATCAGGCGTACGGCGTCTTGCATGGCTTCGGTAGGCAGGCCGTAACCTTCGCCCAACTGACTGCCGTCAACGACGATCTCTTCGGGTCGTACGCTGGTATTGCCGCCGAGTAATGCCAGCGTATCCTGGGTCAATTTCAGGGTTCTGGTCGCTGACGATTCCCGATCCGACAACACTGAGTACGACTTGACCATCGAGGCCCCTCGGTCCAGCAACTGGAAGCCGGCCGCGAGCCCGGCGTGGGTGCCGGCGCTGCCGTTGGGCACCACGACCTGATTGAAGACCAGGCCGAGTGCCGTCTCCTGCTGCGTGATTTCTGCGGCGCAACGTGCATAACCGAGACTGCCGAGGGGCGTTGAGCCGCCCATGGGAATCACCAGCACCTTGTGTCCCGCGTCCCGAAGTTGCGCCGCGCGAGCCTCGGCCCGGGCGAGCGAGTCAGTGCCTCCCGCCAGCACTTGCAGTTGCGCGCCAAACAATTGGTCGAGCAGCACATTGCCGTTGAGTTCGTAATCCACATCAGCCTTGGGGACCGAGCGGGTCAGGATCAATTCGCAGGCGATGCCTAAACGTGCGCAGGCTGCGGCGGTCAGGCGCGCATGGTTGGACTGCACGCCGCCGACGGTAATGACCGTATCAATGCCGGCCTGCTGCGCCGCGCCGATATGGAATTCGAGTTTGCGCAGTTTGTTGCCGCCACCACCCAGCAACATGTGATCGTCGCGCTTGAGAAACAGGCGAATTCCCCGCGCGCCCAGGCCCAACAGCTGTTCGAGGCGTTCGGCTCGTTGAATGGGCGTGGGGCCTTGCAGAAGGTCTGCTCGCGCAAAAGCGCTCAGGGCTTTGTCCAGTTGGGTTTGCATCGATGGCGCCTCGCTGACGTTTATCAGAGTGACTCTAGGGAGAAAGTCACTCGCGATAAACGCATTGCCAGTCATTACACCCTTAACCTGATGTAACAAATGCGCCGGCGTGCTCTTCACGAGAACAGCGGGATTCGGCCATTCAGGGAAGGGCGGTAGCGCCAGGTCAAGTGCTCCAGCGCGGGTTTCAAGGCCAGAATCTGCCTCAGCGTGGCGCTGGCGATACTCATGGCCAGTACCTGCCCCGGGCATTGATGACGACCGGCACCGAAGGTAAAACTGCGTCGCTGCGGGCGTTCGAGCATGAATGCATCAGGCTGCTCATTGAACTGCGGATCGCGATTGGCCGACGCCAGCATCACCAGGATCACATCGCCCGCATTGAAGTTCATACCCTCGATTTCACAGGATGCGGCGACGAAGCGACGGGTGTTCTGTACCGGCGGATCGAAGCGCTGGACTTCGGCCAGCAGGTCGTCAATGTTGATCGAATCGTTCAGCCACTGCGGATGTCGAATCAACGCCAGTAACGCATTGCCGATCAGCCCGGCGGTGGCTTCATAGGTTTGGGAGAACAGGCCGATGAGGTTGGCAATCAGGGCTTCGCTGTCGTCGGAGGTTGCCGAAAACCGCTGGCGGATACCGGCAAGCAGGGCGCTTTGATTGTCCGGGTCGTCCAGCAGCTCAATGAAATAACCACGCAACTGTTCCGCCGCCGCATGGGCAGCGTCCAGGTGTGCCTGAGCGCTGAGGGGCGACAGGCACGCGACGAAATCCCCGGTCAGCTCGCTGATCACCCGAGCCTGTGCGGGCGAAAACCCCAGCAACACCGCCACTACGCACACCGGGCCAAGAAACATTGCCTTGTGCAGCCCTTCGGCGTCGGGGCTGAGCAGCCGCGCGCCGACCAGCGCGTTGACTTCCTCCCCGTCAATAAGCGCCACCTCCGGCTGGATCGCCGATCTTGGGCAACGCTGGCGTTCGCCCTCGTTCATCCGCATCAACTGACTGAAGACCTTGCCGGCCATGCCACTGGCAATGGCCTTGGGCACTGGCTCGTGAGTCGGCCGAACGTGACAGTCAGGATGCGCCAGCACCGCCGCCACGGCTTTGGCGCTACTGGCCACCCACAGTTTCAGTCCCTGGTGAAAAACCAGTCCGCCTTGAGCGCGCAGTTGCGCGTAATAAGGATAAGGATCGGCATGAGTCGCAGCGATGATCGGGTCCATGGGTCGCAGCCTTGTTCGTGGTGGGAAAAGTGTTGCTACTATCTCCAGTCCGAAAGGGGCTTGATTCGTCCGGGAGCGAAATATGAACGCAGAACCACACGACCTCGGTGTTTCACAGGTGGCGGCGGCCATTGCCGAACCGGCCCGGACCAAAATGTTGTGTTCTTTGATGGACGGCCACGCCCGCACCAGCACCGAGTTGGCGGCGATTGCCGAAGTCAGCGCTTCCACTGCCAGCGCGCATCTGGCCAAACTCAAGGACCTGGCGCTGCTGCGTCTGCATGTTCAAGGGCGTCATCGCTATTACAGCCTCGCGGACAAACGCGTGGCCCAGGCGCTGGAAGCGTTGATGGTGATCGGCCAGAACACCGCGCCGACGTTCAACCCTCGCACTCCGGACCGCCTGCAATTTGCCCGCACGTGCTACGACCACATGGCCGGCACGCTGGCGGTGTTGCTGCATGACCGGCTGCTGGAAAAAGGCTGGTTGCTGGAAACCGATGAGCAGGCTTATCGGCTGAGTGACAGCGGCGAGGCGTTGTTCGAAGGGCTGGGCATTGAAGTCAACGACCTGACCACGCAGCGCCGACGGTTTGCCTGCCCGTGCCTGGACTGGAGCATGCGCCGCCCGCATCTGGGTGGTTCGTTGGGCGCGGCGTTGCTGCAAACGGCGATCAAGCGCAAATGGGTGACGCAGGATCTGGACAGCCGGGCGCTGACGTTGACCGCGTTGGGCCGCAAGGAAATCGGCGCCCGGTTTGACCTGAAGCAAAGTCTGCCCGTAGGCGAGCTGATTCCGGGATTGATCACCCAGGCCGGTCAGGTCCGCGGCATCAAGGGCAGGGTGGGCAAGCGCCTCACACTGGCAAACGGAGTTCCTGACACGGATTCTCGGGAAACACAGAACCTGTAGGAGCCGGCTTGCTGGCGATGGACTCCAGTGCACCGCGGTGAACCAGTCAGTAAGCGTTATCGTTAACGACCATCGCCAGCAAGCCGGCTCCTACAGTTCTGAGGCGAATGGAATGTCTGGCTCATAAAAAAGCCCCCCATCGCCAAGACGACGGGGGGCTTGGTTGCAGCAGATGTCAGGTCAAACCTTGACGATCCAGCCTGCTGGCGCTTCGATCTCACCGGTTTGCACGCCAGTCAGCTCTTTGTAGAGCTTCTGGGTGACCGGGCCGACCTCGGTTTCGCTGTGGAACACGTGCAGGTGGTCGTTGTAGCTGATACCGCCGATCGGGGTGATCACGGCAGCCGTACCGCAAGCGCCGGCTTCCTTGAAGTCGGACAGCTTGTCGATGAACACGTCACCTTCAACCACTTCCAGGCCCAGACGTGTCTTGGCCAGTTCGATCAACGACAGACGGGTGATGCCCGGCAGCACCGACGGCGAGTTCGGGGTGACGAACTTGTTGTCGTGGGTGATCCCGAAGAAGTTGGCCGAACCGACTTCTTCGATTTTGGTGTGGGTCATCGGGTCCAGGTAGATGCAGTCGGCAAAATGCGCCTTCTTGGCCTGGGAACCAGGCATCAGGCTGGCGGCGTAGTTGCCACCGACCTTGGCTGCGCCGGTGCCTTGTGGGGCGGCACGGTCGTAGCTGGAGATCAGGAAGTTGTGCGGGGTCAGGCCACCTTTGAAGTAAGCGCCGACCGGGATGCAGAAGATCGAGAAGATGAACTCGGGTGCGGTACGCACGCCGATGTTGTCACCCACGCCGATCACGAACGGGCGCAGGTACAGCGCGCCGCCGGTGCCGTAAGGCGGGATGAAACGCTCGTTGGCGCGGACCACTTCCTTGCACGCTTCGATGAACTGCTCGGTCGACACATGCGGCATCAGCAGGCGGGCGCAGCTGCGCTGCATGCGGGCGGCGTTCTGGTCCGGGCGGAACAGGTTGATCGAACCGTCCTTGCAACGATAGGCCTTCAGGCCTTCGAAGCATTGCTGGCCATAGTGAAGGGCAGTCGAGCCTTCGCTGATGTGCAGCACATTGTCTTCGGTCAGGGTGCCTTTGTCCCACTCGCCATTACGCCAGTGCGACAGATAGCGCTTGTCTGTCTTGATGTAATCAAAACCCAGCTTGTCCCAATTGATGCTTTCGTTACCCATGACACCCTCTATCACTTAACAACCGTCGAAACGGTTCAAGGCTTCTGACGTTTTTTGGATGGGGACAACAATACTTCATTCCGGGCCTAAATCGCAGCCCGGAATGCATTCCTTTGTAGGAGCGAGGCTTGCCCGCGAAGAACGATAACGCGGTGTATCTGAACCACCGCGTTATCGTTCTTCGCGGGCAAGCCTCGCTCCTACGGGTTCGGCTTAAAGGTGCAGCGCGTGGCCAAGAGCCCGCAACGCCGCTTCCTGGACGGCTTCGCCCAAGGTCGGATGCGCATGGATGGTACCGGCGATGTCTTCCAGCCGGGCGCCCATTTCCAGGCTTTGGCCAAACGCGGTCGACAATTCCGAAACACCCACGCCAACGGCCTGCCAGCCAACAATCACGTGATTGTCCCGACGAGCGACCACTCGCACGAAGCCGCTTTTCGATTCCAGCGTCATCGCCCGGCCATTGGCCGCGAACGGGAAGCTTGAAACGATGCAGTCCAGGCCCGCTGCCTTGACCTCGTCCGGGGTCTTGCCGACCACCACCAGTTCCGGGTCGGTGAAGCACACGGCCGCGATAGCGGTAGGGTTGAACTCGCGGGTTTTACCGCTGATCAGCTCGGCCACCATCTCGCCCTGAGCCATGGCCCGGTGCGCAAGCATCGGTTCACCGCTGAGGTCGCCGATGGCGTAGACGTTGCGCATGCTGGTCTGGCAACGGTTGTCGATCTTGATCGCCGAGCCGTTCATGTCCAGATTCAGCGCTTCGAGGTTCCAGCCCTGGGTGTTGGGTTTGCGGCCAACGGCGACCAGTACCTGATCGGTTTCCAGGTTCAGGGTTTCGCCGTTAGGCTCCAGAACCTGCAATGTATTGTTATTAGAATCAAAGCCTTGGACGCTATGCTTCAAGTAAAGCTTCACGCCGAGTTTTTTCAATTCATCATGAACAGGCTGGGTCAGTTCAGCGTCGTAGGCCGGCAGGATGCGATCCTGCGCCTCGACCACACTGACGTCGGCGCCGAGCTTGCGATAGGCAATCCCCAGTTCCAGACCGATGTAACCGCCACCGACCACCACCAGCCGTTTTGGCACCGACGTCGGCGCCAAGGCTTCGGTGGAGGAGATGATCGGCCCGCCAATCGGCAGCATCGGCAGGTTCACGCTTTTCGAACCGGTGGCCAGCACCAGGTGCTCGCACTGAATGCGCGTGTCGCCGACTTCTACGGTTTTACCATCGATAACTTTCGCAAAGCCTTGAATAACCTGAATTTTGTTCTTTTTCAGCAACGCCGAAACGCCGGTGGTCAGGCGATCAACGATGCCGTCCTTCCACTCGACGCTTTTGCTGATATCGAGGGTCGGCGTTGAGACGCTGATGCCCAACGCAGAATGTTTGCTGTGGTGCTGCGTCTGGTGGAACTGCTCGGCAACGTGGATCAACGCTTTCGATGGGATACAGCCGATGTTCAGGCACGTACCGCCCAACGATTCGCCTTCCACCAGAATGGTCGAGATGCCCAGCTGACCGGCACGGATCGCCGTCACATAACCGCCAGGGCCGCCGCCGATGATCAGCAGCGTGGTGTTCAAAATCTGCATGCCTTACTCCACAAACAAGGTAGCGGGTTGTTCGAGCAAGCCACGAACGGCCTGGATGAATTGCGCCGCGTCCATGCCATCGACCACGCGGTGATCGAAGGAGCTGGAGAGGTTCATCATCTTGCGGATCACGATCTGGCCTTTGACCACCATCGGGCGTTCGACGATTTTGTTGACGCCGACGATCGCCACTTCCGGCAGGTTCAGCACCGGGGTGCTGACGATTCCGCCCAATGCGCCGAGGCTGGTCAGGGTGATGCTCGAACCGGACAATTCATCGCGGCTGGCCTTGCCGTTACGCGCGGCGTTGGCCAAGCGGGAGATTTCGGCGGCGTTCTCCCACAGGCTGCGGGCTTCGGCGTGACGCACCACGGGCACCATCAAACCGATGTCGGCTTGAGTGGCGATGCCCACATGCACCGCGCCGAGGCGGGTGATGACCTGGGCTTCGTCGTCGTAACGGGCGTTGATCTGCGGGAAGTCGCGCAGGGCGACGACCAGGGCGCGGACCAAAAATGGCAACAGGGTCAGCTTGCCACGGGTCGCACCGTGTTTTTCGTTCAGGTGCGCACGTAGTTCTTCCACGGCGGTCACGTCGATTTCTTCGACATAACTGAAGTGGGCGGCGCGCTGGGTGGCGTCCTGCATACGCTGGGCGATCTTGCGGCGCATGCCGATCACCGGGATCTGTTCTTCGTCGTTACGCTGGGCGTAAGCGGCGGTGGCAGTCGTTGCATTCGACTGACCTTGCGCCAGATAGGCGTCCAGGTCTTCGTGCAGCACGCGACCGGCAGGACCGGTGCCGCGCACCAGGCGCAATTGAATGCCGAGGTCCAGCGCATGTTTGCGCACGGCCGGGGAGGCCAGCGGACGCTCGTCAGCTTCGCGAGCCACCATCGGGCCCTGGCAGACGGCCGCTCGCGGCGCTGCGGCAGGAGCCGGTTTGGTTGCTGCAACAGCTTCGACTTTGGGGGCCGGTGCTTCTTTCGCGGCGGCAACCGCAGGCTGGGCCGACTCTTTAACGTTGCCCGCGCCTTCAACTTCAATGCTGATCAGGATGCTGCCAACCGCCATGACTTCGCCGGGCACGCCGCCCAGCGAAATGACCTTGCCGTGCACCGGCGAAGGGATGTCGACCATCGCCTTGTCGGTCATTACATCGGCCAGCACCTGATCTTCGACGACCATGTCGCCGACTTTCACATGCCACTGAGACAACTCAACTTCTGCGATGCCTTCACCAATGTCCGGCATTTTAATAACGTGCGTGCCCATTCAGACCTCCATAACCCGATGCAAAGCCGCGCCCACTCGGGACGGACCAGGGAAATACGCCCACTCTTGCGCGTGCGGGTAGGGGGTGTCCCAACCGGTGACGCGTTCGATCGGCGCTTCCAGGTAGTGGAAGCAATGCTCTTGCACCAGGGCAGCCAGTTCGGCACCGAAA
Organism: Pseudomonas sp. PDM02; assembly: GCF_014852285.1. Lineage (NCBI taxonomy): Bacteria > Pseudomonadati > Pseudomonadota > Gammaproteobacteria > Pseudomonadales > Pseudomonadaceae > Pseudomonas > Pseudomonas sp. PDM02. The sequence goes on from NZ_JACVBL010000004.1 coordinate 315,942, forward strand.
CCGCAAGTGCGGGTCGCTTCGTGAACGATCACGCAACGGCCGGTTTTCTTTACCGACTTGGTGATGGTTTCCAGGTCCAGCGGCCACAGGCTGCGCAGGTCGATGACTTCAGCGTCGATCCCGGTTTCTTCAGCGGCGACTTGCGACACATAAACGGTGGTGCCGTAAGTCAGGATGGTCACGTCCTTGCCCGGACGGGTGATGGCGGCGACGTCCAGCGGTACGGTGTAGTAACCGTCCGGGACTTGCGCGGCCGGGTGTTTCGACCATGGCGTGACCGGACGTTCGTGGTGACCATCGAACGGGCCGTTGTACAGGCGTTTTGGCTCCAGGAAGATCACCGGGTCATCGTTTTCGATCGAGGCGATCAGCAGGCCCTTGGCGTCGTACGGGTTGGACGGCATCACCGTGCGCAAGCCGCAGACCTGGGTAAACATCGCCTCGATACTCTGGCTGTGCGTCTGGCCACCGTAGATGCCGCCGCCACAAGGCATGCGCAGGGTCATCGGTGCGGTGAACTCGCCGGCCGAGCGATAACGCAGGCGGGCGGCTTCGGAAATGATCTGGTCCGATGCCGGGTACACGTAGTCGGCGAACTGGATCTCGGCCACCGGACGCAAACCGTAGGCGCCCATGCCCACGGCAACGCCGACGATGCCGCTTTCGGAGATCGGCGCATCGAACACGCGGGAGGTGCCGTACTTGTTCTGCAAGCCTTCGGTGCAACGGAACACGCCACCGAAGTAGCCAACGTCCTGACCAAACACCACGACGTTGTCGTCACGTTCAAGCATCACATCCATGGCCGAGCGCAGGGCCTGGATCATGGTCATGGTGGTCGTGGTCATGGCGGTTTCCGGTTGAATATTGTTGTTGTGATCGTTCATGTCAGATCCCCAACTCTTGACGCTGGCGCTTCAAGTGCTCCGGCATCTCTTTATAAACGTCTTCGAACATGGTCGCGGCGCTCGGAATCTGGCCGCCGGCGAGGGTGCCGTACTGCTCGGCTTCTTTCTGCGCGGCGATGACTTCGGCTTCCAGTTCGGCGCTGACGGCGACGTGTTCCTCTTCGGACCAGTGACCGATTTTCACCAGGTGCTGCTTCAGGCGCGCAATCGGGTCGCCCAACGGGAAGTGGCTCCAGTCGTCGGCAGGACGGTATTTGGACGGATCATCGGAGGTCGAGTGCGGGCCGGCGCGGTAGGTGACCCATTCGATCATGGTCGGGCCGAGGTTGCGGCGGGCGCGCTCGGCGGCCCAGGCGGAAGCGGCGTAGACCGCGTAGAAATCGTTACCGTCGACGCGCAGGGAGGCGATGCCGCAACCGACGCCACGACCGGCGAACGTAGTGGCTTCACCACCGGCAATCGCCTGGAAGGTGGAGATGGCCCATTGGTTGTTGACCACGTTGAGGATCACCGGCGCGCGGTACACGTGGGCGAAGGTCAGGGCGGTGTGGAAGTCCGACTCGGCAGTGGCGCCGTCGCCGATCCAGGCCGAGGCGATTTTGGTGTCGCCCTTGATCGCCGAGGCCATGCCCCAGCCGACGGCCTGGACGAATTGGGTGGCGAGGTTGCCGGAAATGGTGAAGAAACCGGCTTCCTTGACCGAGTACATGATCGGCAACTGACGGCCCTTGAGCGGATCGCGCTCGTTGGATAGCAACTGGCAGATCAGGTCCACCAGCGGCACTTCACGTGCCATCAGGATGCTTTGCTGGCGGTAGGTCGGGAAGCACATGTCGTCGATGTTCAAGGCCAGGGCCTGGGCGCTGCCGATGGCTTCTTCGCCAAGGCTTTGCATGTAGAACGACATTTTTTTCTGACGCTGGGCGACCACCATGCGGTTGTCGTAGATCCGCGTCTTGAGCATGGCGCGCATGCCTTTACGTAGGATCTCCACCGGTACGCCTTCAGCCCACGGGCCCAGGGCATTGCCCTGATCGTCGAGCACGCGAATCAGGCCGCGGGCCAGATCGGCCGTGTCGGCGGGTTCAACGTCAATTGGGGGTTTGCGCACCGTGCCGGCATCGGTCAGATGCAGGTAGGAGAAGTCGGTTTTACAGCCGGGACGGCCCGAGGGTTCAGGGACGTGCAGGCGCAGCGGTTCATACGCTTGGTTCATGGCTTCTACGCTCGATCTTGTGAATTTCTTGTAGTGAGCTGACCGTCATTCCACGTGTTATGGAAATCTTGTCCTACAAACATCATAGGCCCGGCGCAGGAGAATATTTATCTGTGTTTCGTTGCGTTGGTGGTCATTTGAGGTTAAAAAATCTGCATAAACAAAAATAACAGGTGGTTTTTTCTCATGCGCAAATTGGACCGTACCGATATCGGCATTCTCAACAGCCTTCAGGAGAACGCGCGCATCACCAACGCCGACCTCGCACGCTCGGTGAATCTGTCGCCGACGCCGTGCTTCAACCGGGTCAAGGCGATGGAAGAATTGGGACTGATTCGCGAACAAGTGACGCTGCTGGACGCCGACCTGTTGGGGCTGCATGTGAATGTGTTCATTCATGTCAGCCTGGAGAAACAGGTGGAGGAGGCGTTGCAGCATTTCGAGGAAGCGATCTCGGATCGTCCGGAAGTGATGGAGTGCTATTTGATGGCGGGTGATCCGGATTATCTGATCCGGGTGCTGGTGCCGACCATTCAGTCGCTGGAGCGCTTCATGATGGACTTCCTCACCAAAGTGCCCGGTGTGGCGAACATCCGCTCAAGCTTTGCGCTGAAGCAAGTGCGCTATAAAACCGCGCTGCCGCTGCCGGCAAATGGATTGACCCTGACCAATTGACCTGCCCCCCCCAAACACCACAAAACCTGTAGGAGCCGGCTTGCTGGCGATGGCGGCGCATCAGCCACCATCATTGTTGCCTGACACACCGTTATCGCCAGCAAGCCGGCTCCTACAGGTTTTGTGGTGGGGGCGGGTTTGTGTGACACCGCGCAATTGTGGGAGCCTGGCTTGCCGGCGATGGCGGCCTCGGAATCGCCATGGCCAGCAAGAGTCAGAGTTTGTTCAGGGGGATTTTCAGGTAGGTGACGCCGTTTTCTTCGGGCGGCGGCAAATTCCCGGCTCGTACGTTGACCTGAATCGCCGGCAACAACAGCGTCGGCATGCCCAGCCCCGCATCGCGCCGGGTGCGCATGGCGACGAATGCCGCTTCGTCGATGCCGTCATGGATGTGGATGTTGCTCTTGCGCTGCTCGCCCACCGTGGTCTGGCACTGGGGTTTGCGATTTTCAGGCGGATAGTCGTGGCAAACGTAAAGCCGCACGCTGGCCGGAAACGCCAGCAGCTTCTGGATCGAGGCGAACAATTGATTGGCATTCCCGCCGGGAAAGTCGCAGCGCGCAGTGCCGACATCCGGCATGAACAACGTATCGCCCACCAGAATGACGCTGCTGTCGATCAAATAGGCCATGTCCGCCGGCGTGTGACCGGGTACGTGCAGCGCCGTGGCCCTGAGGTTGCCGATCATGAACGATTCGTCGGGGGCGAACAGGTGATCGAACTGCGAACCGTCCACGGCAAATTCCGGTTCAAGGTTGAACAGGCCTTTGAACACGCCCTGCACCTTGCTGATCGACTGACCAATCGCAATCCTGCCGCCCAGCTCCCGACGCAGATAAGGCGCGGCAGACATATGATCGGCGTGGGCGTGGGTTTCCAGCAGCCATTGCACCTGCAACTGATGTTCACCCACGAAGGCGATGATTTTATCGGCCTGGGTGGTGGCGGTGCGCCCGGCGGCCGGGTCGTAGTCGAGCACCGGGTCGACGATTGCACACTGGCTGCCGTCGGCCTCGTAAACGACGTAACTGTAGGTCGATGAGGCGGGGTCGAGGAAGGCTTCAATCAAGGCGGGCATGGTGGCCGTTTCTTTTGGGACAGGTGTTCAGGGTAGTTTCATTTTCCCTGCGCTGACCAGTCCCGATCAATTCAATGCAGGAAAAAAGCTGCGCGGGCTCTATCCTGTCAGTCATCGATACCGGGCGTTCCCGGCTCTTCTCACGGATCACGAGCGTTTTATGTTGCTGGCAAGTTTTTTTGGTGTGGCCATGGGCCTGGTCCTCGGATTGACCGGTGCCGGTGGCGGCATTCTTGCGGTTCCGGCCCTGGTGCTGGGGTTGGGTTTGACCATGACACAAGCGGCCCCCGTTGCATTGTTTGCGGTGGGCAGCGCGGCGGCGGTCGGGGCCGTCGATGGGTTGCGCCATGGCCTGGTGCGTTATCGCGCGGCGTTGTTGATCGCCTTGCTGGGGGCGATTTTTTCCCCGGTCGGCATCTACTTTGCCCATCAACTGCCGGAAAAAATCCTGATGATTCTGTTCAGCCTGCTGATGGTCATGGTGGCCTGGCGGATGCTGCGCCGCGAGCGCCATGAAGAAGGGCCGAGCGATCACGGCCACGCCAACTGGGGCCAGAAAAACTGCATGCTCGATCAACAGACCGGGCGTTTTTCCTGGACCGCCAAATGCACCGCAACCCTGGCCGCACTCGGCGCGGTGACCGGCGTGGTCTCGGGGTTGCTCGGGGTCGGTGGCGGTTTCCTGATTGTCCCGGCGTTCAAGCAACTGACCGATGTGCAGATGCGCGGGATCGTCGCGACGTCCTTGATGGTCATCAGCCTGATTTCTGCCATCGGCGTGATCGGTGCATTTCATGCCGGGGTGCGGATCGATGGTCTGGGGGTGGCGTTCATTGTTGCGAGCGTCATCGGCATGATCGTTGGCCGACAGCTGTGCGCCCGAGTCCCGGCCCGGGCCCTGCAGATCGGCTTCGCGAGCCTCTGCGTGGTAGTCGCGGCCTACATGCTGTTCAAGGCCGGCATCTAGGCGTCTTACACCTTAAGTTCCGGGCCCTCGTCGTGGCCCGGTCTTACACCCAACTTGCTGCACGCCACCGGCCACGCCAAAGCACTTCAAAACCACCCCCAAGGCAGCGTATGACGCCGCCGGTCCGCTTTCGATAATCGCCTCCGACATCCAGTCCCCCGCTGCGGAGCGCGTCATGCACAACAATAAGAATTTCAAGCACCGTTACTTGCCAGCCTTCATCGCCAGCCTGTCGACCCTGGGTTTGAGCTCAATGGCCGAAGCCGAAATCATGCTGTACGACAAGGACCAGACTACGTTTTCCACCGATGGCTACATCAACGCCTTCTATGTGAACAGCGACGTCGACCGTGCCGGCGAGCAGTTCGACCGTCGACAGGCGCGGGTGAAAATGGGCTTTTTGCCCAACTACCTGGGCTTCAACATGGGCAAGCAGGTCGACGACCTCAAGCTCGGCGCCCGGGCGTCGTTCTGGGTGACCATCAACGACAGCGAAACCAACGGCACCGACACCGCCATCGACGTGCGGCAGTTCTACGGCACAGTGGCCAACCCGGAATGGGGCGAAGTGCTGATCGGCAAGGACTTCGGCCTGTTTGCCCGTTCCAACATTCTGCTCGATGAGTTGCTGGCCGGTTACGGCCAGGTCAGCGACACGCTCGGGTTGGTGGATGGCGGCGGGGTGTCGTTCGGCAACATCGGCAGCGGCTATCCGTACCCGTTCCCGACGTCGCAGATCACTTACCGCACCCCGGTGATGGACGGCTTGCGAGTGGCGGTCGGGATCATGGACCCGGTGGACACCAACGACAGCAGCGCGACCGGCAAGGCCTATCAGGAAAACCCGCGCACCGAGAGCGAGATCACCTATCAGTTCGACCTCGCCGGGGCGAAGATTTACAGCTGGGTGAACGGCAGCTACCAGACTTCGGACAACACCGATTCCACGGTGCAGTCCGTGACCTCCAAAGGTTTGGGTTATGGCGTGCAGGCGAAAATGGGCGGTTTGTCATTGACCGGTTCCGGATTCCAGGCGAAGGGCATCAACCCGTTCTTCACCAACAACGCCGGCGAACCGACGCTGCGTAATGTCGACAGCGACGGCTACCTGTTGCAGGGCTCGTACAAACTGGGCAAAAACCGCCTGGCCTTGTCCTATGGCAAGACCAAGGACGATGGCAACGGCGTGGTGGGCAGCGGCGCGGACTATGAGACTCGCGGCATTGCGCTGTTCCACGACGTCAATGACAACCTGAAGCTGGTGGCCGAGTACAACCAGTTCGAAATCAATGGCCACCAAACCAGCGCGCAAAACGAAGACACCGACACCTTCGCGGTGGGGGCGGTGTTGACCTGGTAACCCCAGCCACACCGCAAACCCTTTGTAGGAGCGAGGCTTGCCCGCGAAGAGGCCGTCACATTTGACATTAATGTCGACTGACACACCGCTTTCGCGGGCAAGCCTCGCTCCTACAAAGGATCGACGGTGTTTGCTGGGACTCTCATCCCATCGAAGCGCCTGACCGCTACCCAAGTAGCATACGTCGCCGACCGCTGCCTTCGTACACTCCAACCTCACACATGCGCACCTGCGGGAGGCGACGATGCAGCAGGTTCAGAGCGACGGGGTCGTCAGTGCGATGTCCCAGGCGACCGATGCCCAGCAGGTAGCCCAGGAGTTGGCGCGGCAGTTGCTGCATCCGCATTTGGGCTTTGTGCTGTTTTTCTGCTCCGCCGAGTACGACTTGCAGGCGCTGGGCCAGGCCTTGCAGCAGAGCTTCGGCGGTATCCGTCTGGTCGGTTGCACCAGCGCCGGTGAAATCACCCCGCTGGGTTACGGGCGCAACTGCGTGACGGCGGTGGGTTTCGACCATCGGCATTTTTCCATCGACGCCGAATTGATCGACGAGATGGAGCGCTTCAGCCTGATCGACGCCCAGCAAATGGTCGAGCGTCTGGTCAGTGGTTGTCGCAGCAACACCCTGGCGCCGATCAAGGGCAACAGCTTCGCCCTGACCTTGCTCGATGGTTTGTCCAGCCGTGAAGAAATGGTGCTCGCGGCGTTGAGCGCGGCGTTGGGCGACATTCCGCATTTCGGTGGCTCGGCCGGCGACGACAATTACCTGACCCACACCCACGTTTACTTCGGCGGCGAGTTCCACAGCGGCGCGGCGGTGGTGGTGCTGGTCAACACCTGGCTCGACTTCGAAGTCTTCACCACCCACCACATCCTGCCGAGGGCGGAAAAACTGGTGGTCACTGGCGCCGACAGCGCCTCGCGCCGGGTCTTCGAACTGAATGCCGAACCGGCCGCCGAGGAGTACGCCCGGCACATCGGCGTGCCCGTGGCTGAACTCGATCATCGGATCTTCGCCGCCCACCCGCTGGCGGTGCGGATCAACGATCAGTATTACGTGCGGGCCATCCAGCAGGTGCACCCGGACTTGAGCCTGAGTTTCTACTGCGCCGTGGAAAACGGCATCGTCCTCACCGTCATGACCCCAGGGCCGATGCTGCCCAATCTGCAAACCCTGTTCGACGGTTTGCAGGAACGCCTCGGTGACCTGTTGTTGACCATCGGCTGCGACTGCTTTCTCAGGCGCCTGGAACTGGAAGACGGCGGCAATCTGGAGCAGATCGGCAGGTTTTTGCGCGACCAGCGGGTGATGGGTTTCAACACCTACGGAGAACAGTTCAATGGCATGCACATCAACCAGACCTTCACCGGGGTTGCCATTGCCCGAGGCCGCTCCCCTGGACATCGCTGAGCTTGCGGCTCAAGTCGCCAGCCTGCGGCACGAAAACCACAAATTGCAGCGCATCAATGCTGCGCTGATCGAACGGATCGAGTCCGGCATCACCCGCGGCAACGACCCGTACGCGGCGTTCCAGCATTCGGTGGTGCTGGCCGAACAGGTACGTGAGCGCACCGATGCCTTGAACCAGGCCATGGCTGAACTGAAGTCAGGCAATCACTTGCTCAGCGAAGCGCGTCTGCGTGCGGAAACCGCGCATCAACACCTGATCGACGCGATCGAGAGCATTTCCGACGCCTTTGTATTGTTCGACGCAGAGCAGCGGATCGTGCTGTTCAACAGCCGCTTTAAGGCGTTCTGGGGTAACAGCCGGGTGCGAATCAACGCCGGCATGCGCCTGGCCGAGGTCAAGCGGCTGATGCTGTCCACCGGTCTGTTCACCGAAGAACCGCGCGGGCAGGCCGACGAGAACCTGCTGTTCCGCTTGCAGGATGGTCGCTGGCTGCAAGTCAGCGAACGGCCGACCCAGGAAGGCGGGCGGGTGATCCTGTTCACCGACATCACCGACGTCAAACTCAGTGAAACCGTGCGCCGCGAGCAGGCCGTGGCGCAGAAATCGCATTTGTTGCAACGGGCCGTGGACAACCTGTCCCAAGGCGTGGCGATGGTCAACGCCGAGGGCATTCTGGAGTTGTGGAACCGGCGCTTCCTTGAACTCAGCGGCCTGGCGCCGGTGGCGGCGCATCGACCGTTCGCCGAAGTGATCGCCGACAGCGAGTTGAACCTGCTGACCCCGGCCAGCCGCGACGGCAACGGGCGCCCGGTGCAGGAATGCGAGCAGCGACTGTACGATGGCCGGGTCCTGGAAATCCGCACGCATCCGCTGCCCACCGGCGGCTTCGTAAACACCTTTACCGACATCACCGAACGCTACCAGCACGCCGAAGCACTGAGCGAAAGCGAGCGCTGGATTCGCCTGATCACCGACCACGTACCGGCGCTGATCGCCTACCTCAATGCCGATCTGGTCTACGAGTTCACCAACAAGGTCTACGAAGAATGGTACTGCTGGCCACGCGGCGTGATGCTCGGGCAGAGCCTGCGCGAAGTGCACAGCGAGCAGCATTACCAGCGCCTGGAAGCCTATGTGGCGCGGGCGTTGGCCGGTGAAAGCGTGACGTTCGAGTTCGCCGAAACCAACATCAACAACCAGGAGCGCTACATGCTGCGCTCCTACGTGCCCAATCGGCTGGTAACCGGCGAAGTGGTGGGGATTTTCGTGTTGATCCGCGACATCACCGAGCGCCGCCGCACGGCCGAGGCGTTGCACCAGGCCTATCAGAACCTCGAACTGCGGGTGCGCGAACGCACGGCGGAACTGACGACCCTCAATGACCAGTTGCTGCGCGAGATCGACGAACGTCGGCGGGTTGAATCACGCCTGCGGGAGGCCAAGCTCGAAGCCGAGCAGGCCAACCTGTCGAAGACCAAGTTTCTTGCCGCCGTCAGCCACGATTTGCTGCAACCGCTGAACGCCGCGCGCCTGTTTACCAGCGCCTTGCTCGAACGCCGGGAGCCGCTGGCCAACGAGATTCTGGTGCGCAACGTCAGCAATTCCCTGGAAGACGTGGAGAATCTGCTCGGTACGCTGGTCGACATTTCCAAACTCGATGCCGGGGTGATCAAGGCCGACATTGCGCCGTTCGCCTTGAGCGAGTTGCTGGAAAACCTCGCCGCCGAGTACACCCAGGTCGCGCGCAGTGAAGGGCTTGAGCTGCATTTCATCGGGTGTTCGGCGCTGGTGCGCAGCGACATTCAATTGCTCGCGCGGATCTTGCGCAACCTGTTGAGCAACGCGATTCGCTACACCTACAGCGGCCGCGTGGTGCTCGGTTGCCGGCGGCATCATCAGCGGCTGTCGATCGAGGTCTGGGACAGCGGCATGGGCATCGCCGAAAACCGTCTGGAAGAGATTTTCCAGGAGTTCAAACGCGGTGATGTGCAACGTCCGGATCAGGATCGCGGGTTGGGGCTGGGGCTGGCAATCGTCGAGAAAATTGCCGGGATTCTCGGGCACCGCATTCACGTGCGTTCGTGGCCGGGCAAGGGCTCGGTGTTTTCCGTCGAGGTGCCGTTGAGCGCGACGGCACCCAAGGCACTGCCGAGCCTGTTGATGAGTGAGCCGATGCTCGAACGTCTGCGCGGTGCGCGAGTGTGGGTGCTGGATAACGATGCGGCGATTTGCGCCGGCATGCGCACCTTGCTCGAAGGCTGGGGCTGTCTGGTGGTGACGGCGCTGTCGGAGCAGGACCTGGCGCGGCAAGTGGACAACTATCACGCCGAGGCGGATTTGCTGATTGCCGATTACCACCTGGATGACGATCAGAACGGCGTGGATGCCGTGGCGCGGATCAACGCCCGGCGCGGCTCAGCCATTCCGGCGATGATGATCACCGCCAATTACAGCAATGAGCTCAAATTGCAGATTCGAGAGCTGGGGCACACCTTGATGCATAAGCCGGTGCGGCCGATGAAGCTGAAGACGGCGATGAGTCATTTGCTCGGTAGGCCTTGAGATATTTGTTGATGTTGAGGGCCTCATCGCCAGCAAGCCGGCTCCTACAGGGGATCGCGTTGTTCCTGTAGGAGCCAGCTTGCTGGCGATTTGCTTGGCCGGCCCTGAAATTTGTGCGGGGGCTGATGGCCTCATCGCCGGCAAGCCGGCTCCTACAGGGGATTGCGTTGTTCCTGTAGGAGCCAGCTTGCTGGCGATTTGCTCGGCAGGCCTTGAGATATTTGTTGATGTTGAGGGCCTCATCGCCAGCAAGCCGGCTCCTACAGGGGATTGCGTTGTTCTTGTAGGAGCCGGCTTGCTGGCGATGGGCGCGACGCGGTCTCAACGTCGTAGATAAGAGCCGAAATCAATATCCCCGGCACTCAGGATCGCCTGTACCCGATTATGCACGTTGAGTTTGCGCAAGATCGCCGAAACGTGGGCCTTGACCGTGGTTTCAGCGATTTCCAGGGTGTAGGCGATCTGTTTGTTCGACTCGCCTTTGGTCATGCGCTCCAGCACCAGCAACTGTTTGCGGGTCAGGGCCTGGAGCAGTTCCGGCGGGAAGCTCGGGGTGTCGTTCATCCGGCGGTGGGTGCCGCTTTTCTGCGTGCGGATGATGTCCGGCGGCAGGTAGACGTTGCCATTGAGAATCTGCTGGATCGCCTCGGTCATCTGCACCCGTGGCGAGGACTTGGTGATGAAACCCACCGCGCCATAGGTGATGGCTTGCAGCACGACCTGCTTGTCCTGTTCCGCCGAGACGATCACCACTGGAATGGTCGGCGCCTCGTTGCGCAGGTTGATCAGGCCATTGAGGCCGTGCATGCCGGGCATGTTCAGGTCGAGCAGGATCAGGTCCAGGTCGTCGTGATCCTGAGTCAGCGCCAGGGCGCTGTCGAGGTCGGCGGTTTCCATGACCTCGCTGCCCGGGAATCCATCGCTGATGACGTTATGAATGGCCTCGCGAAACAGCGGGTGATCGTCGGCAATCAGAATTTTGTACATAGCCTTTCACCTCATTATTTTGATTATGGTGTGGCAACAACACGCACGCGTAAAGGTCAGGGAAAAGGTTCGGGCAGGGCGGGTGTCACGGGCAGGTTCGCCGCTTGCCAGGCATCCAGGCCATCGCGATACCAATACAGAGTCTTATAGCCCATGGCGGCGGCGCGTTTGACCGCATTCCAGCTCAACCAGCAATCGGACCGGCAGTAAAAGACCAGCGGTTGCCGGGGATCGCCGGCGGTGAATTTTTGCAGATTGCGCGAGAAGTAATCCTGCCAGTCGGGTGTCAGGTCGCCATCGCCGGTGTTGGCCAGCCAGTGGCTGCCGGGCAGGTTTTCGTGGGGCTGGTCTTCGATGAAACGCCCTTGCAGCCATTGGCGGCGGTAGACATCGATCAACACTGGGCGAGGCGTCTGGGTGAGCAGGGTTTGCAGGGCGGCGGTGTCGACGATGGTGACCCCCTCGGCCTGATTCGGCGTGGGGCTGCGGTACAGGCCGATGCGGTAGCCATCAGCTGAGAACAGCGGTGTTTCGGCGTGTGCGACGCCCAGCAACAGGCTCAGCGATAACACAGCGAGGGAAGGGCGCAGCAGAACACGTCGGGCACGCGGCATGGGTTCAGTCCTTATAGTTATGGACCCATTACATGCCAGTCGCGGTGCGTTGGGAATGCGACGATAGACAGGAAAACCAGTACTAAAGTAGTAATTTTGGTGAGATCAACTGTAGGAGCCGGCTTGCTGCGGGCGGCGTTCCGACGATGGCGGCGTGTCTGGCACACTGGGGTTAGCTGGATTTGCGCAGGGCGGCGTGTTGGGGGTTGAAGGTGAGGACTGCCAGTAGCGAGAACAGCAGCGTCAGGCCGATGCATACCGCCAATGCCAACGGGTTGAAGCGCTCGTACAAGGCAAACCGCACCAGTTCCACTGCATGCGTAAACGGGTTCACGGCGCACAACCAATACAACCACTCGCTCGACTCGCGCATCTTCCACAGCGGGTACAGCGCTGACGACAGGAAAAACAGCGGGAAGATCACGAAATTCATCACCCCGGCGAAGTTCTCCAACTGGCGTATCGCGTTCGACAGCAACAACCCCAACGCACTGAGCATCAACGCCACCAGCAGCAACGCCGGCAAGGCGATCAACAGGCCCATGGCCGGCGGCTGCACGCCGTACACCCAGGCAATCGCCAGGAAGGCGTACACCTGCAACAGCGAAATCAGCGACGTGGCCAACAGTTTGCTGCACAGCAGAAACGTGCGGGGCAGGGGGCTGGTGAGCAGTACACGCATGCTGCCCATCTCCCGATCGTAGACCATCGACAGCGAACCTTGCATGCCGTTGAACAACAGGATCATGCAGGCCAGCCCCGGAATGATGTAGACCTCATACGGAATGTAGGTGTCGTAGGGCTCGATGATCGCGATGCCAAGTGCCGCGCGAAAACCGGCGGCGAACACCAGCAGCCACAGCAGTGGGCGCACCAGTGCACTGAGAAATCGCGTGCGCTGCAACACAAAACGCAGCCATTCACGCAGCACGATGCCGCTGAAACATTGCCAATAAGCATTCATCGCACGGCTCCCGAGGTGGTCAAGCGAGCGAAGGCCGAACCGAGGTCGCCGCCGTGTTCCAGGCTCAGCGCATCGGCCTGGCCACTGGCGACCAAACGGCCTTGATGGAGAATCAGCAAGTCATCGCTCGGCTGCACCTCGTCCAGCAAGTGCGTGGTCCAGAGCACGCTGAGGCGGTGCTCGCGGCACAAGCTGCGGATGTGTTGATTGAGCGCCAGACGACTGGCCGGATCGAGGCCGACACTGGCCTCATCGAGCAGCAACAGGCGTGGCTCATGCAGCAGCGCGCGAGCGATTTCCACCCGGCGACGATGACCGCCATTCAGCTCGCGTACCCGCTCGCGACGGCGTTCGGTCAACGACTGACGGGCCAGTTCGGCATCGACCCGAATTGCGGTTTCACGCCGCGACATTCCGTGCAGCGCGGCGTGATAACGCAGGTTCTGCTCGACGCTGAGGTCCAGGTCCAGCGTACTTTGCTGAAACACCACACCCAATTGCTTGAGCGCCGGGCGCGGCGCACCCCGCAATGAACAAGCGCCGACACGGATATCACCGCGTTGCACATCGTACAGTCGGGTCAGCAAGGCAATCAGCGTCGATTTGCCGGCGCCGTTCGGCCCCAGCAGCGCCGCAAAACGACCGGGCGCCAGGCTGAAACTCACTTGGCGCAACGCCTCCCGCGCGCCGTAGGCGAAACTCAGGTCGCTGACTTCCAGTGCGTTCATGGCGTCACCACCACGCCCCACGGATAGCGCCCGACCTTCACCGATTTGCTCACTTTAAGGCTGTCGATATCAATCACCGACACATCGCCGCTGACGCCATTGGTGGCCAGCAACTGCTTCTGATCCGGGGTGAATGCCATCTGCCACACGCGCCGGCCGACCAGCAGGTAATCGAGGATTTCGAAGGTTTTGGCATCGATCACCGCGACGTGGTTGGCCGGGCCCAGCGCGACGAAACCGTACTTGCCGTCAGCGCTGAGTTTGATGCCCACCGGTTGCACCTTGTCCGGGTGCACGCCCTTGATCTGGAAGGTCAGGGTCTTGAGGACCTGCCGGGTGGCGGTGTCAAGAATGGTCACGGTGCCGCCGATTTCCGCCGAGGCCCACAACTGTTTGCCATCGGGCGCGAACTCGACAAAACGCGGGCGCTGATCCACCAGCGTGCTGTCGGCCAGGGTCTGGGTGCCGGTGTCGATCCAGTGCAGCATGTTGGTGGTTTCGCTGGTGTTCACCGCCCATTTGCCGTCCGGGCTGACGGCCATGCCTTCGGGCTCTACGCCGACGTTGATCTGGCTCAGCACCTTGGAGGTTTCGGTGTCGATTACCGTCACCAGTGCATCGTCCTCGTTGGAAACGTAGAGCCAGCGATTGTTCGGGTGCAGGGCGAATTGCTCGGGGTCCTTGCCCGAAGGCAGTTCCTTGATGATCTTGCGCGTGGCCACGTCCATCACCTGCACACGGTCCGAATCGCTGGCGCAGATGTACAGCAGCTTGTTGTCATGGGACAGCAACAGACCGCGCGGGCGCTGACCGACGGGCAGGGTGTCGGTGACTTGCAGGGTCTGCATGTCGATCAGGCTGAGGCTGTTGTCTTTTTCGTTGGAGACCCAGGCGGTGCTGGCCGCGGCGTGCCCGGCAGCGAGCAACAGGGTGCATGAAAGCAGGGTGCGGCGCATGGCGGATTCCTTATTGTTGTTGTGGAAGATCAGGGAAAGCGGCAGCTGACCTCGGGCTTGTCGTAACCGAGGCTGTCCATTTCGTTGAAGGGGTGCAGAAAGCCGTCCTGTGGCGAGGTGCTGACCAGCGCCCGCGGCTGCACGATGGGGATCGGCTGGCGCAACTGGCCGTTCCACGGACGATAACTGAGCTTGCGACCCTTGAAGCCATCGAGCGGCAATTGTTCACTGGTTTCCAAGTTGCGGATCGCCATCGGATCGGTCTGACGCAGTTTGCTCACCGCGCTGGCGATGCTGCGCACGGCTATCCACGCGGCAAAGTCGCGGTCGTTCATCCAGCGCCCGGCCATAGCTTCGAAGCGTTTCTGCAATTGCGCTGCGCCGTAAGTTTCCACGGTCTTGTGCCAGCCCACCGGGGTCAGGCCTTGAGTGCCGGCCACCGGGCGCGGATACCAGGTCTGGTAGGGCACGTATTCGCCGAAGTCACCGCGTTCATCGGCCACCAGAACCACGTCGTACTCGGCGGTCTGGGTGAACAGCGGCATGTCGGCCTGGGCGCTGCGGCGTTGATCGTTATCGAAACTCCAGGTTTTTTCCGCCACCAGTTGCACGCCGAAGCGTTTCGCCGCGCGGCGCAGGGCGGCGGCATAGGCTTGATCGTCGGCGGTCGGGCCGACAATCAGCAGTGCCCGCTGCCATTTGCGCACCACCAGAAACTGCGCCAAGGCATCAGCGAGCATGGCCCGGCTCGGCAGCGTGTGCAGCACGTTCGGCAGGCAATCGGTGGTGCGCAGGCTGTCATCCGGGCTGCCGGCGTTGATCAGCAAACTGTCGGGCAGGGCGGCGCTGAGTTGCCGCAGGCTGGCCACCGGCGCGTTCACCACAAACAGGCGCAGACCTTGCGCGTGTTGCGCCTTGGCCGCATCGAGCAAGGCCTGCGGGTTGTCGACGTTGGCGTTGGCCAGGCTGTAACTGTGATTGAGAAAACGCCCGGTGCTGTTGCTGTCGGTGATCGCCAGTTCGGCGCCACGCAGGCCGGCATCGACGGGCTCGGGAATGATGTTCGACAGCAAGGGCCCCGGGTCGGGACGATAACCCAGGTAACCGATCTGCACTTGCAGCGGTGCATCGGCCGCCTGACTTTGCGTCGCCAGCCCGGCGGCGCAGGCAATCGCCAACAGGTAGATCAGGGCGTAAGGGGCAAGCTGGCGCATAGGGCACTCCATCACGGGTAGCGCCAGCATAGGAAGCCTGAGGACGGGATGAAATATGCAGAAAGTACCAGTGAGGCAGTACCAAGGTAGTAACTCGCCGAGGGCGGCGCGGTTTTAGCATGGGCAACAACGGCCATCACTCTGAAGGAGATCGACCATGCGTATTCTCAAGGCGCTGCTCCTGCCGTTGCTGCTGATCCTCAGTCTGATCGGCGTCGACAAGCTCCACGGCCCGCGCCCTGCGTCGCTGCTGGTGATGCCTGCGACACCGGGGCGCTAGGCGTGTCGGCCCTGTGGCGGATCAACCTCTGGGTCTGCGGATTTTTCGCGCTGGTCACTTTGGCGTGCATGGGCTTGCTGGTGCACCAGGCACTGGCGGATGTGGAGCGAGAGCTGCAATCCGCCGAGGCGGTGGTCGAGTACTTGAGCGAAACCGCCGCGCGCGATCCCGCCAGCCTGCAACCACGGTTGACGCAAAGTCTGCGTCACGTGCGGGTGCGCTGGCTCGAACCGGGCGAAGCGGCACAACCGCCAATGCAGGACGGGCTCGACGCCTGGCTCGGGCGATTGCTGTTTGCCGAGGCCCGGCACAGCGTGCGGGAGCTGGATCTGCAGGATGGCCGGCGTGTGCTGATTGCGGTCGATCCACGGGATGAAATCGATGAAGTCTGGGATTCCCTCCAGCAATTACTGAGCCTGTGTGGTCTGGCGTTGTTGTTGAGTCTGTTGACCATTCGCTGGGCCGTGCGCCGGGGCATGGGCCTGCTCGATGAGTTGCTGCGCGCATTGCGGCAGGTTTCCGGAGGCCAGCTCAAGGTGCGACTGCGCGCGCAAGGGCTGCCGGAAGCGCAGCAACTGGCGGTGCACTTCAATCGCATGACCGAAGCACTGGAACAGGCGCGCGCAGACAACACGCAACTGACCCAGACCTTGCTGGCGGTGCAGGAACAGGAACGCACTCATCTGGCGCAGACCCTGCACGACGACCTCGGTCAATACCTGGCGGGGATTCGCGCGCAGGCCTGTCTGTTGCGCCTGGTCGCCGATCAACCGGACACCGTGGAGCGCACGGTGCGTGAGCTGGAACACAACTGCGAGCACCTGCAACAAGGTTTCAGAGCGCTGGTGCACGACCTCTATCCGGTGGTGTTGCAACACCTGCCGTTGGCCGAGGCTTTCGCGTTGCTGGTGGAGCAGTGGCAAGGCCGACAGGGTGTCGATTGTCAGTTGCGCGTCAGCGCTTCGTTGCCGCCATTGTCTGCGCCGGCCAAAACCCATCTCTACCGCCTGTTGCAGGAAGCCTTGACCAACGTCGCCCGCCACGCCGATGCAAGCCAGGTGCGGGTTCGCCTGCAACACTGCGGCGGGCAGTTGCGCTTATTGATTCGTGACAACGGACGCGGCGCCCGCCAGCCACAGCGGCCGGGTATCGGTTTGTATTCGATGTTCGAGCGCGCCCGCAGTCTGGGCGGTGAGTTACGCATCATCAGCCACCCCGGCGCCGGTTGGGCGCTGGCCTTGAGCATGCCTTTGGAGGCGTCATGAATATTCTGCTGGTGGATGACCATGCGGTAGTCCGTCAGGGCTACGCGAGTTTGTTGCGCGCGTTGCTGCCGGCGATGGAGGTGCGTGAAGCCGCGACGGGTGAAGAAGCGCTGATCAGGGTTCAGGAGGCCGTGCCAAATCTGGTGATCATGGATTTCGGCCTGCCGGGGATCAGCGGGCTGGAAACCACGCGCCGGTTGCGACAGCGTCTGCCGCAACTGCGCGTGCTGTTTTTCAGCATGCACGATGAGCTGCCGCTGGTGCGCCAGGCACTGGAGGCGGGCGCTTCGGGTTACCTGACCAAAAGCTCGGCGCCCGAAGTGCTGATCGAGGCGGTGCGGCGGATTCTCGCGGGCCACGCCTACATCGAACAGCCCCTGGCCACTCAACTGGCGTGTCACCCACAACAGGACGCCAGCGACCCCCGTTTGCAGAGCATGACCCAGCGCGAACTGGAGATTTTCGTGATGCTCGCCAAAGGCACCCCGGCCCGTGTGATTGCCGAACAGCTGAGCATCAGCAGCAAGACCGTCTCCAATCACCTGACGTTGCTCAAGAGCAAATTGCAGGTGAGCTCCCATGCCGAGCTGGTGCATCTGGGGATTGATATGGGGGTGGTGCGAAAGGCGGGGTAGCTGAACTCACACATTCCCCTTGTAGGAGCCGGCTTGCTGGCGATAGCGGTGGATCAGTCGACATCAATGGTGCCTGACCCACCGCTATCGCCAGCAAGCCGGCTCCTACAAAGAGGGGAGGTGTTATTTATTCCACGTCGTCGGGCAACCGATGCAGCCGTCCATATTCGCATCCTGAAAGTTCGCATAATGCTGACGCGAACCGCTGAGGTTTGCCTGTTCCAGGTTGCTTTCACCGAACTTGGCTTCCTGCAGATTGGCATCACTGAGATTCGCGCCTTTGAGGTCGGCTTTGCTCAACCAGGTCATTTCCAGGTCGGCCGCCCGCAGATTGGCGTTGTGCAGTTTGGCGCCGGAGAGGCGGGCGAATTGCAGGTAGGCGCCGCTGAGGTTGGCGTCCTGAAACTGCGCACCCTGGGCAAACAAGCCCCAGCCCTGGACCGCCATCAACGTAGCACCGCTGAAGTCGGCCAGGCGCAGGTTGCTTTGTTGCAGGCTGGCGCGGGTCAGGTTGGCGCCTTGCAGTTGGGCTTTTTCCAGGTTGGCGAGGTCGAGGCGGGCGTGACGCAAGTCGGCGTCGCGCAGGTCGGCGCCGCTGAGGTTCATGTTGCGCAGGTCCTGATTGCTCAGGTTGGCGCCTTTGAGATTGGCGCCGGGGCACTGGCTGTGTTCGGCGAGGGTGCAGCCGTTGATGATCAGGGGGGCGTCGTCGCTGTCGTCCGCGAAAACCGGAAGGGCGGCGAGTAATAACATTAGAGGCAGGTATTTCATGGCGGAGTTCTCGTTGTCTGGGAGGGCGTTATCGCCAGCAAGCCGGCTCCTACAGGTTGCGCACGTCTGTAGGAGCCGGCTTGCTGGCGATGGGGGCATCAGCGTTTCGCGGTCTGGTTATCCCAGCTCGGAATCTTGAACACCCAGAACGACCCGCCCTGAGCCACCGGTTTGGTCAGCTCGGCCATGTCGCCGCCCCACAACGGCACCGCGCCGCCATAGCCGACGGTCACGCCGATGTACTGCTCGCCGTCCTGTTCCCAGGTGATCGGCGGCGAGACGATGCCGCTGCCGGTCTGGAACTTCCACAGCTCCTTGCCGGTTTTCGCGTCGAAGGCCTTGAAGAAACCGTCGCCGGTGCCGGTGAACACCAGGTTGCCCTTGGTCGCCAGCACGCCGGCCCACAACGGCAAGTGTTCCTTGTGCTCCCACACCACTTTGCCCGTGGTCGGGTTCATCGCCCGCAAGGTGCCGACGTGATCGTCGTACATGCGCTTGATGCGGAAACCCATGCCCAGATAGGCCGAGCCTTTCTTGTAGTTGACCTCTTCGGTCCAGTATTCCTCTTTCCATTGGTTGCCCGGAATGTAGAACAGCCCGGTGTCCTGGCTGTAGGCCATCGGGTTCCAGTTCTTGCCACCGAGGAACGGCGGCGAAACCTCCACCGGTTTGCCCTTGGTTTCCCCCGGCAGCGGCTTGGCCGGACGCTGGCCTTCATTCTCGACCGGCCGCCCGGTCTTCAGGTCGATGTGGCTGGCCCAGGTGATGTTGTCGACGAAGGGGAAGGCGTTCTGCAATTTGCCGTTGTTGCGGTCGACCACGTAGAAGAAACCGTTGCGGTCCGCATGGCCGGTGGCCTTGACCGTTTTGCCGTCCTTGTCCTTGTAGTCGAACAGCACCAGCTCGTTGTTGCCGGAGAAATCCCAGGCATCGTTCGGGGTGTGTTGGTAGAACCATTTCACCTCGCCGGTGCTCGGATCGACGCCGACCTGGCCCGAAGTGTAGAGGCTGTCGTAATCGTGCGGGTTGCCATCCTTGGAGGTGCGCGCCCAAGTGTTCCACGGGCCAGGGTTGCCGGCGCCGACGATGATGGTGTTGGTTTCCGAGTCGAAACTGGCGCTCTGCCAAGGGGCACCACCGCCGTGGCTCCAGGCTTCGACCTTGCCGGTTTCAGTGGTTGGATCGTTCGGCCAGGACGGCGCCTTGACGTCGCCGGTCGGCGTGCTGTCCTTGCCGTTCAAGCGGCCCATGTGGCCTTCGACGAAAGGTCGCATCCACACTTCTTCGCCGGTGTCCGGGTCGCGGGCATAGAGTTGCCCGACCACACCGAACTCATCACCGGAACTGCCATGGATCAACAGCACCTTGCCGCTGGTCTTGTCTTTGATCAGCACCGGGGCGCCGGTCATGGTGTAACCGGCGGCGTGGTCGCCGAATTTTTTGTTCCAGACCACTTTGCCGGTGTTCTTGTCCAGCGCGATCAGCCGCGCGTCGAGGGTGCCGAAGTAGATTTTGTCGCCATAAATCGCCGCGCCACGGTTGACCACATCGCAGCACGGACGAATGTTGTCCGGCAGGCGATGGTTGTAGGTCCACAGGCGCTTGCCGGTCTTGGCGTCGAGGGCAAATACCCGCGAGTACGAACCGGTGACGTACACCACGCCGTCACTGACGATGGCCTGGGATTCCTGGCCGCGCTGCTTCTCATCGCCGAAGGAGTAGGACCAGGCCGGTGTCAGCTTGAACACGTTCTTGTCATTGACCTGGGCCAGTGGGCTCCAGCGCTGGGCGTTGGTGCCCATGCCGTATTGCAGAACGTCCTTGGTGGTCAGGTGATCGTTGGCAATGTCTTCCCAGCTCACGTTGTGCGTCGGTGTGGCAGGCGCGGTTGCAGCTTGGCTGGCAGCGCTCAGGGACAGGCTGCTCACCAGCAAAAAGGCTTGCACGGCGAGGGTCAAAGGGGAAAGGGCGGGTAGCGATCTTATTGTCATGGTTGCAGTTCCCAGTGGAGGTTTTGGCCTGCACAGGGTGGTGCGTCCGACGGGGTGCCGAATACGGAAAAAGTCCCGCTGTTGCCGGGAAAATTTCCCAGGCGGCACCTGATTTGGATGTGCGTCGCAAGCCCTACTACCAAGGTACTGGGTGGCGACCACCAAAGCAGCATGGGGCTTGTGCGAAGTGATTCCTAAGATGGCTGCCATAGCCTCTGTAAAGAGGTTTTGCGTGCAATCCTGAGGGCATAACAATGACAACAAAACGCAACGTCTTGCTCGTTGCCGGCCTGCTGGCCGGCTTCATCAGTGCAGGTTCGGTCTGGGCTCACGGCAATGTCGTGCCACAAGCCGTCGAAACCCAGGGACTGACCCCGATCAAGGACGCCGGCGTGCAACTCGATGGCGATGGATGGGCGGCGGTGAACCCTTACCGCACTTCCCCGGAACACGATAAGGCCGTCGAGATCGGTTCATCGGCCTACAACCAGAACTGCGCGGCCTGTCATGGCCTGGAAGCCAAGTCCGGCGGCATCGCTCCTGATTTGCGCATGCTCGATGTCGGCGAGGCCGGTGATGAATGGTTCGTCGAACGGGTGCGCCATGGCGCGGTGCGTGACGGCCGGGTGTACATGCCGAAAATGGCGGATTACCTGAGCCAGGAAGCCCTGTGGGCGGTGCGCACTTACCTGGACAGCGTCCGCGTCGAGGAGTAATGCATGCGCCTGCTCGCGGTGTTGATCAGCGCTGTGTTGCTGTGCTGCCAGTCGGTGCAGGCGCAGGTCCGCAGCTATGACGAAATGATCGCTGCCGGGGAGCTGAAAGTGGCGGTCTACAAAGACTTCGCCCCCTACAGTTTCGACGACGCCGGCCAACCCCGTGGCGTCGATGTCGACCTCGCCGAGGCGCTGGCAAAAGCGCTTGGTGTGCGCCTGACGCTGATCTGGGCGCCCGCCGGCGAGAAGCTCGACGACGACCTGCGCGACTACATCTGGCGCGCCAGTCCGTTGCACGATCTGCAACTGGCGGACCTGATGATGCGCGTGCCCTATGACCAGGATTACGCGCGCAAACGCAACGAACTGGGCGAACTGGAAAACAGCCATGTGGTGATGTTCGGTCCGTATCAGAACGAACAATGGCAAGTCGCCTATGACCGTCGTCGACTGGAATCGGTGGCCAGCGTTGCCGTGTTCGAGCATCACCCGATCGGCGTCGAGGTCGACAGTGTGCCGTCGTTCTACCTGACCTCGGTGTTCAACGGCATGCTCGCCGGCAAAACCCATCACTATCCCGGCGTGCCCCAGGCATTCGCGGCGATGAAGGCTGGGGAAGTCGACGCGGTCATGGCCATGCGCGGCGAGATCGACTGGCAGGTTCATGAAGCCGCCGACCCGCAAGTGGCGCTGGCGGAAAACGCCTACCCGAACATGGGCAAGCAACTCTGGGAAATCGGCATGGCCGTGCACGAGAGCAACCGGCAATTGGCCTATGCCGTGGAAGAGGCGCTGGAAGCCTTGATCCGCGAGGGTTCGGTGAAAGCCATTTATGCCCGTTATGGCCTGCGCTATGACGTCCCGGAGATGTATCAACAGTGAACTGGCGCGCGTGTTGTCTGTTGGCCTGTTGGCTACCCTTGGCCGCGCACGCGGCAGACATCGCGCCGGGTAAAGACCCGGTGCCGTCGGTGATGTGGGCCTTCTATCACAAGCAGATGCTTGGCGACGCGCCGTTCGTGTTTGATGAGCGGGTCAGGTTGCTGGCGCCGCCGTTCGCCGAAGATGCCCGGCAAGTGCCGCTGGAAATCGACGCCCGAGCGTTCAAGGGCGAGGTGGTGAAAATCCTCGCCTGGGCCGAGCTCAATCCTTTGCCGAAGATTGTCGATTTCCAGCCGCTGGATCGGGTGTTGCCCTGGCTGTCGATCCGCATTCGTGTCGAACAAGCCACCCCGCTGCGCGCGGCCGTCCTGACTCGCGACGGTGTGTGGCATGTCGGCTCGACCCTGATCGATGCGGCGGGCGGCGGATGCACGGCGCCGAGCGTGGTGCGCACCCAGCCGGGCTGGGAAGAGCACATCGGCGAAGTGCTTGGCGGACGTTATCCCCGTGGCGAATTCAGCCGCTTGCGTTTGCAGGTGGCGCACCCGATGGATAACGGCATGGTCGGCGGTATCCCGGAATTCTTCATCAACCATGCCGAGCTGCGGGATCAGAACGATCAAGTGCTGGCCCGCCTCGAACTGTTTCCCGCCGTCAGCGAAAACCCCAACCTGGCCTTCGACATCGAAGGGGCAGGGCAGACGCGCCTGTTGCTGCGCGACAACAGCGGCAACGAATTTGATGCGGCCATACCCTGACTCAAAGGAGCGCGTGATGCGCTGGATGCTGCTGTTGTTCATCAGCCTGAGCCTTCCGGCGTTGGCCGAACTCGACTATTCACTCAAGCCCCGGCAGATCGCCGCCGACACCTGGCTGCTGGAAGGCAGTACCGACAATTTTGCCAAGACCAACGGTGGCAACATCGTCAACACCGCGTTCATCGTCACCGAACGCGGCGTGGTGGTGATCGACACCGGGCCGTCCAGGCGATACGGCGAAGCGATGCGCAAAGCCATTGCCGCGACCACCGACAAACCGGTGATCCAGGTGTTGCTGACCCATCATCATCCCGATCATGTGCTGGGCAATCAGGCCTTCAGCGATGTGCCGATCGGCGCGCTCGCGGGCACCTGTGAGTTGTTGAAACAGCAGGGCGACGCCATGGCCGAGAACATGTATCGGCTGGTGGGCGACTGGATGCGGGGCACCGAAGTGGTGTTGCCGACCGAGACGCTGACGCCCGGCGTGCGAAATTTTGGGGATCACGATCTGCGCCTGCTGAGCCTGGGTGGGCATACCGGCGCGGATCTGGCTATTCTCGACCAGCAAACCGGCGTGCTGTTTGCCGGGGATCTGGTGTTTTACCAGCGGGCGCTGACCACGCCCAACAGTCCGGGGTTGTCGGTGTGGCTGGCGGACATCGCCACGCTTCAGGGGTTGGCGTGGACGCTTATCGTCCCCGGTCACGGCCCGATCTCCACGGATGCAAAACCGTTCGAACAAATGCGTGACTACCTCGGCTGGCTCGACCAGTTGATGCGCGAGGGTGCGGCCGACGGCAGCGACATGGCCGAGATGATCCGCAGCCCGATTCCCGAACGCTTCGCCGGGATCAGCCTGAGTCGCTACGAACTGATCCGCAGCGTCAGCCATCTCTATCCGCGCTACGAGCGCACACAAATGAAACGCGTTGACTCCACCACCAACCAACGCTGATCCATTGTGGGAGCGAGCCTGCTCGCGATAGCGGTCTGTCTGTCACATTGATGCTGAATGTGCGGCCGCCTTCGCGAGCAGGCTCGCTCCCACAGGGGATGTGTGTTGGTCAATAACACCCGACCCTGTACTAAGGAACTAGCAATCTCAGCACTGCGGGCAATTGTTGCAAGGGCGGCGGCGCCCAAGAATCTGCACCAGACCGGGAAAATTTCCCGGGTATAACAATAACCGCAGAGGCAGCCGTCATGACCCAACCCGCACGTCGCCAACCCTTCGTCTTGAGCCTGTTGCTCAGTGCCATGCTGTTGTCCGGCACCGCATTGGCCGCCGTCACCGACCAGGACATTCTCCAGGACCCCAAGAACCCGGAGCAGGTCGTCACCAACGGTCTGGGCGTCCAGGGTCAACGCTACAGCCCGCTCGACACCCTCAACGTCAACAACGTGAAAGACTTGCGGCCGGTCTGGGCCTTCTCCTTCGGCGGTGAAAAACAACGCGGTCAGCAAGCGCAACCGATGATCAAGGACGGCGTGATGTACATGACCGGCTCCTACTCGCGGGTGTTTGCGGTGGATGCGCGCACCGGCAAGAAACTCTGGCAATACGATGCGCGTCTGCCCGATGACATCCGCCCGTGCTGTGACGTGATCAACCGGGGCGTGGCGCTGTATGGCGACCTGGTGATTTTCGGCACCCTCGACGCCAAGCTCGTGGCCCTGAACAAAGACACCGGCAAAGTGGTGTGGAGCAAGAAAGTCGCCGACCACAAGGAAGGTTATTCGATCAGCGCCGCGCCGCTGGTGATCAACGGCAAACTGATTACCGGCGTGGCGGGTGGCGAGTTCGGCGTGGTGGGCAAGATCGAAGCCTACGACCCGAAAAACGGTGATCTGTTGTGGACCCGACCCACCGTCGAGGGCCACATGGGCTACGTCTACAAGGACGGCAAAGCGGTAGAGAACGGCATCTCCGGTGGCGAAGCAGGCAAGACCTGGCCGGGCGATCTGTGGAAAACCGGCGGCGCCGCCCCTTGGCTCGGCGGCTACTACGACCCGGAAACCAATCTGCTGCTGTTCGGCACCGGCAACCCGGCGCCGTGGAACTCGCACCTGCGTCCTGGCGACAACCTTTACTCCTCGTCACGCCTGGCGCTGAACCCGGACGACGGCACCATCAAATGGCACTTCCAGAGCACGCCCCACGACGGCTGGGACTATGACGGCGTGAACGAACTGGTGTCGTTCAACTACAGCGAAGGCGGCAAAGAAATCAAAGCCGCCGCGACTGCGGACCGCAACGGTTTCTTCTACGTACTGGATCGCACCAACGGCAAGTTCATTCGCGGCTTCCCCTTCGTCGACAAGATCACCTGGGCCACTGGCCTCGATAAACAAGGCCGACCGATCTACAACGAAGCCAGCCGTCCGGGCGCACCGGGCACCGAAGCCAAGGGCAGTTCGGTGTTCGTCGCCCCGGCGTTCCTCGGCGCGAAAAACTGGATGCCGATGGCCTACAACAAGGACACCGGGTTGTTCTACGTACCGTCCAACGAGTGGGGCATGGACATCTGGAACGAAGGCATCGCCTACAAGAAAGGCGCGGCGTTCCTCGGTGCCGGTTTCACCATCAAGCCCTTGAACGAAGACTACATCGGCGTGCTGCGCGCCATCGACCCGAAAACCGGCAAGGAAGTCTGGCGTCACAAGAACTTCGCGCCGCTGTGGGGCGGGGTGCTGACCACCAAGGGCAACCTGGTGTTCACCGGCACGCCGGAAGGTTTCCTCCAGGCATTCAATGCCAAGACCGGTGAGAAAGTCTGGGAATTCCAGACCGGCTCCGGCGTACTGGGCTCGCCGGTGACCTGGGAAATGGACGGCGAGCAGTACGTTTCGGTGCTGTCCGGTTGGGGCGGCGCGGTTCCGCTGTGGGGCGGTGAAGTGGCCAAGCGCGTGAAGGACTTCAACCAGGGCGGCATGCTCTGGACCTTCAAGTTGCCGAAAGACCTGGTGGCCAAGCACTAACCTCAAATCCACCACATAACCCCTGTGGGAGCGAGCCTGCTCGCGATAGCGGCTTCACATTCAACACATTGGTTGACTGACGCACCGCCTTCGCGAGCAAGCCCGCTCCCACATTGGGATTTGTGTGAAACCTACTACCAAATAACGAGAGCCCCCCCTGCCAACGGCGCATTCGTCTGGCACGCGGGGCTCTCTACTATCGGTTCATCGCCTGTTTGCCCGACAGGCATCGACCCAGACAGAGGCCCATCATGATCTACGCACAACCCGGAACACCCGGCGCCGTCGTTTCCTTCAAACCGCGCTACGGCAACTTCATCGGCGGCGAGTTCGTCGCACCGGTCAATGGCGAGTACTTCACCAACACCTCGCCGGTAACCGGTGAAGTGATCGCCGAGTTCCCGCGCTCCAGCGCCGCCGACATCGAAAGGGCGCTCGACGCCGCCCACGCCGCTGCCGATGCCTGGGGCAAAACCTCGGCCCAGGACCGCTCGCTGGTGCTGCTGAAAATCGCCGATCGCATCGAACAAAACCTCGAAATCCTTGCCGTCACCGAAACCTGGGACAACGGCAAGGCCGTGCGCGAAACCCTCAACGCCGACGTGCCGCTGGCCGCCGACCACTTCCGTTACTTCGCCGGTTGCATCCGTGCACAGGAAGGCGGCGCCGCCGAAATCAACGAGCTGACCACTGCCTATCATTTTCACGAGCCATTGGGCGTGGTCGGGCAGATCATCCCGTGGAACTTTCCGCTGCTGATGGCCGCGTGGAAACTCGCCCCGGCCTTGGCGGCCGGCAACTGCATCGTGCTCAAGCCTGCCGAGCAGACACCGCTGTCGATCATGGTCTTCGCCGAACTGATCGCCGACTTGCTGCCGGCTGGCGTGTTGAACATCGTGCAAGGTTTCGGTCGCGAAGCCGGTGAAGCGCTGGCCACCAGCAAACGTATCGCCAAGATCGCCTTCACCGGCTCCACTCCGGTGGGCGCGCACATCATGCATTGCGCCGCCGAGAACATTATTCCGAGCACCGTCGAACTGGGCGGCAAGTCGCCGAACATCTTCTTCGAAGACATCATGAACGCCGAGCCACAGTTCATCGAGAAAGCCGCCGAAGGCCTGGTGCTCGCCTTCTTCAACCAGGGCGAAGTCTGCACCTGCCCGTCGCGTGCGCTGGTGCAAGAGTCGATCTACGAACCGTTCATGGCCGAGGTGATGAAGAAGATCGTCAAGATCAAACGCGGCAACCCGCTGGACACCGACACCATGGTCGGCGCCCAGGCGTCCGAGCAGCAATACGACAAGATTCTCTCGTACCTGAAAATTGCCCAGGAGGAGGGCGCCGAGCTGCTCACCGGCGGCGCGGCGGAACGTCTTGAAGGCGACTTGTCGAGCGGCTATTACATCCAGCCGACCCTGCTCAAGGGCCACAACAAGATGCGCGTGTTCCAGGAAGAAATCTTCGGGCCGGTGGTGGGCATCACCACGTTCAAGGACGAAGCCGAAGCCCTGGCGATTGCCAACGACAGCGAGTTCGGCCTCGGTGCCGGCCTGTGGACCCGCGACATCAACCGCGCGTACCGCATGGGCCGGGCGATCAAGGCCGGGCGCGTCTGGACCAACTGCTACCACCTGTACCCGGCGCATGCCGCGTTCGGTGGCTACAAGAAATCCGGTGTCGGCCGTGAGAACCACAAGATGATGCTCGACCATTATCAGCAGACCAAAAACCTGCTGGTGAGCTACGACATCAATCCGCTGGGGTTCTTCTAACCTCGCGCGAAACCGTGTGATGGCTTTCGCGGGCAAGCCTCGCTCCTACAGGTCAGGTGATCTGTAGGAGCGAGGCTTGCCCGTGAATGGCCGTGTCTGACACCCCGAAACACCCCCTACCAACGCACCCCACAACCTCCTTCGAAAGTAGCATTCGGGCGCCTGCCGCCCCGTGCATTAATGGCTCTACCGGAATCGTCCGGCACAAGAAGAGGAATGACCCATGTGGACTAAACCCGCGTTTACCGATCTGCGCATTGGCTTCGAAGTGACGATGTATTTCGCCAACCGCTGATCGTCCACCCGGCCAGCCGCTGCGTTGGCCGGGCCTGCCTTCTGGAGCATCGCCCCATGCACATTCGCGTTCTCGGTTCCGCCGCTGGCGGTGGTTTTCCGCAGTGGAACTGCAACTGTCGCCAGTGCGCCGGTATGCGCGATGGCAGCCTGCGCGCGCAACGTCGCACGCAATCCTCCATTGCCCTGAGCGACAACGGTGTGGACTGGGTGCTGTGCAACGCTTCCCCGGATATCCGCGCGCAACTCGAGAGTTTCGCGCCGTTGCAACCGGCACGCCGCTTGCGCGACACGGCCATTGCCGGCGTGGTCCTGATGGACAGCCAGATCGACCATTGCACCGGCCTGTTGAGCCTGCGCGAAGGCTGCCCGCATTCGGTGTGGTGCACCGAGCGGGTTCATGAAGACCTGAGCAGCGGCTTTCCATTGTTCACCATGCTCAAGCACTGGAATGGCGGTTTGCAGTGGCAACCGATCGGACTCGATCGCCAGCCGTTCAGCATCGCGGCCTGCGAACAGTTGCAGTTTCGGGCCATTCCACTGGTCAGCAATGCTCCGCCGTATTCACCGAATCGGGGCAACCCACAGCCAGGCGACACCATTGGCTTGTTCATCGAAGACCGGCGCACGGGCGCTTCGTTGTTCTATGCGCCGGGCCTCGGGCAAATCGATGACGAGGTGTTGAGCTGGATGCAGCGTGCCGATTGCCTGTTGCTGGATGGCACGTTGTGGCGCGATGACGAAATGCGCGTCTGTGAAGTCGGCCAGAGCCTGGGCAGCGAGATGGGGCATCTGCCGCAGAGTGGGGCGGGCGGCATGCTGGAGGTGTTGGAGGGTTTTACTCGTCAGCGCAAGGTGCTGATCCACATTAACAACACCAACCCGATCCTCGACGAAGACTCGGCTGAGCGGGCGTTGCTGGAGCGGCGGGGGATCGAGGTGGCTTATGACGGCATGGATATTGTGCTGTAGCGGATGACGCCTTCGCGGGCAAGCCTCGCTCCTACAGAGGTATCGCAAACTTCTGTAGGAGCGAGGCTTGCCCGCGAAGGCGCCAGACCAGACACCGCAAATCCTCCAGGAGACCTGCAATGACTGATACAGCGATGAACCCCACCGAATTCGAACAGGCCCTGCGCGCCAAAGGCGCGTACTACCACATCCATCACCCGTTCCACCAAGCCATGTACGCCGGTCGCGCCAGTCGCGAGCAGATTCAAGGCTGGGTCGCCAACCGCTTCTACTATCAGATCAACATTCCGCTCAAGGACGCCGCCATCCTCGCCAACTGCCCGGACCGCGACGTGCGCCGCGAATGGCTGCAACGGATTCTCGACCACGACGGCGTGCCTGGCAGCGAAGGCGGTATCGAAGCCTGGCTGCGGTTGGGCGAAGCGGTGGGCCTGGATCGTGAGCAGATTCTGTCCCAGGAGCTGGTATTGCCCGGCGTACGTTTCGCCGTGGACGCCTACGTCAATTTCGCCCGGCGCGCCTGCTGGCAGGAAGCGGCCAGCAGTTCACTGACCGAGCTGTTCGCCCCGCAGATCCACCAGTCGCGGCTCGACGCCTGGCCAGCGCATTACCCGTGGATCGACGTCGCCGGTTACGACTATTTCCGCACGCGCCTGAGTCAGGCCCGGCGCGATGTCGAGCACGGTTTGCGCATTACCCTGGCGCACTACGTCACCGTCGAAGCTCAGCAGCGGATGCTGGAAATCCTCCAGTTCAAGCTCGACGTGCTGTGGAGCATGCTCGACGCCATGAGCATGGCCTATGAGCTGGAACGCCCGCCGTATCACACGGTGACCAGCGAACGCGTCTGGCATCGGGGGATCGCCTTGTGAGCCCGATCAATCGTGCGCAGTCACCGGCATTGCGCCGGGGTTTTCGCCTGCAGTGGGAACCTCGTCAGGACTGCCATGTGCTGCTGTACCCCGAAGGCATGATCAAACTCAACGCCAGTGCCGGGCAGATTCTCGACCTGCTGGACGGTCAACGCAGTGTGGCGGCGATCATTGATTTGCTCTCCGCGAGTTTTCCCGGTGTGCCGGGGATCGACGAGGATGTGCTGGCGTTTCTGGAGGTGGCCCATGCTCAATTCTGGATCGAATGATGCGCCGCCGGGGCCACCGCTGTGGCTGCTGGCGGAGCTGACTTATCGCTGCCCGTTGCAATGCCCGTATTGCTCCAATCCACTGGATTTCGCGCAACAAGGCGCAGAGCTGAGCACTGACGAATGGATTCGCGTGTTCCGCGAGGCGCGCGCGATGGGCGCTGCGCAACTGGGGTTTTCCGGCGGTGAGCCGTTGGTGCGCCAGGACCTGGCGGAGCTGATAAAAGCCGCACGGGACATGGGTTACTACACCAACCTGATCACCTCGGGCATCGGCCTGACCGAGCAGAAAGTCCATGATTTCAAGGTCGCCGGGCTCGACCATATCCAGATCAGCTTCCAGGCGGCCGACGAAGCGGTCAACAACATGCTCGCCGGCTCGCGCAAGGCGTTCGCGCAGAAGCTCGCCATGGCCCGCGCGGTGAAAGCCCAGGGTTATCCGATGGTGCTGAATTTCGTCACCCACCGGCACAACATCGACCGCATCGACCGCATCATCGACTTGTGCCTGGAGCTGGAAGCGGATTTTGTCGAGCTCGCCACGTGTCAGTTTTATGGGTGGGCCGAGCTCAATCGCGTGGGCCTGTTACCGACCCGCGAGCAATTGCAGCGCGCCGAACGCATCACCAATGAATACCGCGAACGGCTTGAGGCGCAGGGCCATCCGTGCAAGTTGATCTTCGTCACCCCGGATTACTACGAAGAACGCCCCAAGACCTGCATGAACGGCTGGGCCAATCTGTTTCTCGACATCACCCCGGACGGCACGGCGTTACCCTGTCATAGCGCCCGGCAATTGCCGGTGACATTCCCCAATGTGCGCGAACACAGCATCGAGCACATCTGGAACGACTCCTTCGGTTTCAACCGCTTCCGTGGCGACGACTGGATGAAGGAACCATGCCGCTCCTGCGATGAAAAACACAAGGACCTGGGTGGCTGCCGCTGCCAGGCGTTCATGCTGACCGGCGATGCCGCCAATGCCGACCCGGTGTGCAGCAAGTCACCGCACCATGGCGTGATCCTCAAGGCTCGCGAGGAAGCCGATGCGCCGGGGCAGGGCATGGAACACCTGACCTTGCGCAATGAGAAGGCCTCCCGCTTGATCTACCGCGGATAACCCACCCTGCACACACCCCCTGTAGGAGCCGGCTTGCTGGCGATGGCGGCCGCACTGGCGACGCATAACTCGCGGGCCTCATCGCCAGCAAGCCGGCTCCTACAGGAGATCGTCAGTGAGTTTGGAATCTGACTACCCATTGGTCTGATTGCATTCACAGCCGGATGAGTTAGTGTGGTTCTTACCTTCCAAAACAATAAAAACAGGCTTTCCAATGAGCCAGAGTCTCAGCCAGCTGCGTAAATTCGTTTCGCCTGAAATCATCTTCGGTGCCGGTTGCCGGCACAACGTCGGCAACTATGCCAAGACCTTTGGCGCACGCAAGGTCCTGGTGGTCAGCGATCCCGGCGTCATTGCCGCCGGGTGGGTTGCCGATGTCGAGGCCAGCCTGCAGGCCCAGGGCATCGATTACTTTTTGTATAGCGACGTTTCGCCCAACCCGCGTGTCGAGGAAGTCATGCTCGGTGCCGAGTTGTACCGGGAAAACCATTGCGACGTGATCGTCGCCGTCGGTGGCGGCAGCCCGATGGATTGCGGCAAGGGCATCGGCATTGTCGTCGCTCACGGGCGCAGCATTCTCGAGTTCGAAGGGGTGGACACCATCAGCGTGCCCAGCCCGCCACTGATCCTGATCCCGACCACCGCCGGCACCTCGGCGGACGTCTCGCAATTCGTGATCATTTCCAACCAGCAAGAACGCATGAAATTCTCCATCGTCAGTAAAGCGGTGGTGCCGGACGTGTCGCTGATCGACCCGGAAACCACCCTGAGCATGGACCCGTTCCTGTCGGCCTGTACCGGCATCGACGCGTTGGTGCATGCCATCGAAGCCTTTGTTTCTACGGGACACGGGCCACTGACCGACCCCCATGCGCTGGAAGCCATGCGCCTGATCAACGGCAACCTGGTGCAAATGATCGCCAACCCGACGGACATCGCCCTGCGCGAGAAAATCATGCTCGGCAGCATGCAGGCCGGGCTGGCGTTCTCCAATGCGATCCTCGGCGCGGTGCACGCCATGTCTCACAGCCTCGGTGGCTTCCTCGATTTGCCCCATGGCCTGTGCAACGCGGTGTTGGTGGAGCACGTAGTGGCCTTCAATTACAGCTCGGCGCCGGAACGCTTCAAGGTGATTGCGGAGACGTTCGGCATCGATTGCCGTGGCCTCAATCACCGGCAGATCTGCGGGCGGCTGGTTGAACATCTGATCGCGTTGAAACACGCCATCGGCTTTCACGAAACCCTCGGCTTGCACGGCGTCAGCACGGCGGACATCCCGTTCCTGTCGCAACATGCCATGCACGACCCGTGCATCCTGACCAACCCGCGTGAATCCAGTCAGCGTGATGTCGAGGTCGTCTATGGCGAAGCCCTCTGACGAGCAACAGGCGGCGCTGGCCGGCTTGCTCGGATTGGGCAGCCATTCGGCGCGCAAGAGCCATTACCCGGAACTGGCCGCCCGCCTGGAAGACCTGGAAACCGAGCGCAATCGCTACAAGTGGTTGTTCGAGCACGCGGTCTACGGGATTTTCCAGGCCAGCCTCGACGGCGGCATGCGGGCAGCCAACACGGCGCTGGCACGCATGCTCGGCTATCAGGACCCGCAAGACGTGATGTTTTCCAAGGCAGACCTGGCCAGCCAGCTGTTCGTCGGCGGTGAGCAGGAGCTGGAAAACATCGGCGAGATCCTTCGGCATCAAGGCAGCCTGCATGGTTACGAAACCCAGTTGCGCCGCCAGGACGGCAGCAGCGTCGATGTGCTGATGAACCTGTTGCTCAGGCCCGATAAGGAACAACTGGTGGAGGGGTTTGTCGCCGACATCACCGAGCGCAAACAGGCCCAGCAACGGTTGCAACAGCTCAATGACGAACTGGAGCAACGCGTCACCGCACGCACCGACGAATTGCTCGAAGCCAACCGCAACCTGCAGCAGCAGATCACCCAGCGTAAACAGATCGCCGAAGCCTTGCGCGATGCCCGTGATGCCGCCGAGGCCGCCAACCGCAGCAAGGACAAATACCTCGCCGCCGCCAGTCATGACCTGCTGCAACCGCTGAACGCTGCGCGTTTGCTGATTTCGACCTTGCGTGAGCGCAAACTGCCGGACGTCGAACAGGTACTGGTCGAACGCACGCATCAGGCCCTGGAAGGGGCGGAAGATTTGCTCACCGATTTGCTGGACATCTCCCGGCTCGATCAAGCGGCGGTCAAACCGGATGTCGCGTTGTACCGCCTCGATGAATTGCTCGGGCCGTTGGTGTCGGAATTCCAGTCAGTGGCCGACGCGGCCGGGCTGCGCTTGCGTGTGCACATGGGCGATTACGCCATTCGCACCGACCTGCGCCTGATGACGCGCATCCTGCGCAATTTCCTCAGCAACGCCTGTCGCTATACCGACGAGGGCAGCATCCTGCTCGGCGCCCGGCGTCGCGGTGACAGGCTGCGTCTGGAAGTCTGGGACACCGGGCGCGGGATCCCGGCGGATCGCCTCGACTCGATCTTCCTTGAGTTCAATCAACTGGACGTCGGCCGTGCCGCCGACCGCAAAGGTGTGGGGCTGGGGTTGGCGATCGTCGAGCGCATTGCCAAGATTCTCGACTACCGGGTCCAGGTGCATTCGCTGCCGGGACGCGGCTCGATGTTCAGCATTGAGGTGCCGATTTCCCGTGAGGTTCCGTTACCCATCAGCCTCGCGGCGCCGCAGCCGGGCACGGGCAACCCGCTGCCGGGCCGGCGTTTGCTGGTGTTGGACAACGAGGTCAGCATTCTGCAAAGCATGAGCGCGCTGCTCGGGCAATGGGGCTGCGAAGTGGTCACCGCCACCGACGAGGCCTCGGCGCTGGCCGCGTTGCAGGGCCACGCGCCGGAGCTGATTCTGGCGGATTACCACCTCGATCATGGGGTGGTGGGGTGTGAGGTGGTCCGGCATTTGCGCGAGCATTTCAGCCAGACGATACCGGCGGTGATCATCACCGCCGACCGCACCGATCAGTGCCGCCGCTCCTTGCAGCGACTGGATGCGCCGTTGCTGAACAAACCGGTGAAACCCGGCAAGTTGCGTGCGGTGCTGAGTCAGCTGTTGGGGTAGGCGCGGTATTGCAGGCTGAAACCCAGCTCGGCGGATTGACCTTGTTCCAGCAGCACCAGTCCCGGCCGACCGGGCAAGTGGTGCGCATTGACTGGATGGCTCACCGGTTCGATGCAGAAAAAACCCAGGTCCACCGGGCAGTACAGCAGGAAGTAATCGCTGCCGCTGGCCTGGCATTCCAGTTCATAACCGAGGTCGGGTTGCTGGATCAGGCAATGGCCATCCCATTGGCAGAAACCGTTGTCGACCAGCGTGTCGGGCAGGGCCTTGAGCTGGCGAAAATCCCACTCGGCAGGCAAAGGACCGAGTCGGGTCGGCAGTTTCGAGGCGTCGCACCACCACACCTGCTCAGCCTTTGCCTGCAACCGAGTGCCGGCGGTACGCGGCAAGTACGGATGCAGCCCCAAACCATGCCACGCGGCGCGCTCGGCCAGATGCGTGACGTGCAACCCGATGCTCAGTTTGCCCTGGCTCAAATGAAAACGCTGCCGGGCGCGATAGGCGAACGGCCTGATGCTGTCGAGTTGCAGGACGACTTCATCACGGGTCTGCGAAACCACCTGCCACGGTTGTTGCCAGGCGCTGCCGTGAATCGGCAGGGGATCGGTGAGGCTGTTTGGCTCGAGCGCGAGCCAGCCGTCCGGGCGATCGAAACCACCGTCGGAAATGCGGTTGGACCATGGCACCAGCGGAAAACAGCCGAGCTTGCCCGGCAGACCGGTGTTCAGCGCGTGCGCGTCACTGTGGCGCAACAGCGGCTGGCCCGAACTGTTCACGGTCCAGTTGACGATGCTGCCACCGGTTTCGGGGGCGAGGGTGAGGTGGGTGAATTCGTCTTCGAGTTCGAGCAGTGTTGGCGTCATGGTGACCTGCGAAATCAATGAATGCGTGGACTATCCGTAGGAGCCAGGCTTGCCGGCGAAGGCGTATTTGAGATCGCCTTCGCCGGCAAGCCTGGCTCCTACAGGTACAGCGTTGTCTGGCGAATTCGATCAGTGGCTGAAAAGGGGTTCCGGCAAACCTTTAACGCCCGGATCAAGGGCGAATACACCGCCCGCCAGTGACTGTTCGTCATGTTCGTCGCCGGGGCGGATCGAGGTCACGAACAGGGTGTCCAGTCGACTGCCGCCGAAGGCGCACATGGTCGGCTTTTTCACCGGTACGGTGAGGGAGCGGTCCAGGCGTCCGTCGGGGGTGAAACGGTGAATCAGCCCGGCATCGTTGGCACAAATCCAATAGCAGCCTTCGGCATCCACGACAGCGCCATCGGGGCGACCGCAGAAGTGATTCATGTCGACGAACAGCCGACGGTTTGTCGGCGTACCGCTGTCGATGTCGTAATCGAAGGCCCAGATTTGCTGGGCCAAGGGATGCGAGTCAGACAGGTACATCGTGCG
Source organism: Pseudomonas sp. PDM02 (assembly GCF_014852285.1). Lineage (NCBI taxonomy): Bacteria > Pseudomonadati > Pseudomonadota > Gammaproteobacteria > Pseudomonadales > Pseudomonadaceae > Pseudomonas > Pseudomonas sp. PDM02. Next base: position 351,645 of record NZ_JACVBL010000004.1, read on the forward strand.
CCCGTCCGGGCTGAAGCCCAGGCCGTTGGGGACGATGAATCCTGACAGTAGCGCGTCGAGCGGCCCGCGCTGGCCGTCGGCGTAGCGATACAGCGCACCGTCGGCCGCGTTGGCGCCCATGTTCAACACCATGCTGCCGGCCCAGAAACGCCCCTGACGGTCGCAGCGACCATCGTTGAGGCGCATGTCGGTGCGCGGGTGATCGACGTGGGCCAGCAACTCACTGTCGAGGCTGCCGTCATTGTGCGGCTGGAGGCGGAAGAATCCGCTTTCCATCCCGCCGACCCAGCTGCCATCGCGGTGACGCGCGATGCAGGCGAGCATCTCCGGCGCCGTCCAGGCCTCGACATGCCCGGTTTCGGCGCTCCAGCGTTGCAGGCCCCCGGCGGGAATATCGACCCAGTACAGGGCGTTTTCTTCCGGGACCCAGACCGGGCTTTCACCGACCGTGTTGCGGGCATCGACAATCAATTCGGCTTGCATGGCAACTCATTCCCTGGGTTTTTGTTGTGGGGATCAAGTGAACAGCGCTGACTCAATCGCCGAACGGACCGGACGCGACAAACGCGCCACCCTGGTAAACCATCGCCGGGTCATCAGCGGCCGGCATCGGCTGGGCGTCGATTTTTGCACGGAACACTTCAGAGGTGTCCTGCGGTGCATAACCCAGCGCAGTGGCGTAGCGGTTGTCCCACCAAGTGTTCTTGTTGTCGGAAGCGCCATAGACCACGGTGTGGCCGACGTTCGGCGCGTAAAGGGAGCGTTCGATCAGTTGGGTCAGGTCGCCGAAGCTCAGCCAGGTGCTCATCATTCGGCGGTTTAGCGGTTCCGGGAACGAGGAGCCGATACGGATGCTGACGGTCTCGATGCCGTAGCGATCGAAGTAGAAGCTGGCCATGTCTTCGCCATAGGACTTGGACAAACCGTAGTAGCTGTCCGGGCGGCGAGGGGATCGGCCGTCAATCACTTCATCCTGTTTGTAGAAACCGATGACGTGGTTGGAACTGGCGAAAATCACCCGCTTGACGCCATGACGGCGCGCCGCTTCGTAGATGTGGAACACGCCGCAGATGTTGGCGCCGAGGATGTCTTCGAACGAATGCTCTGTCGACACGCCGCCGAAGTGCAGGATCGCGTCCACGCCTTCGACCAGGTGATGCACGGCTTGCTTGTCCGCGAGGTCGCAGGTCACGACTTCTTCGCGGTCATCAATGGCGGGGGCGATGTCGGCGATGTCCGACAGGCGAATGACCTTGGCGTAAGGGCGCAGGCGTTCGCGCAGCACTTTACCGAGGCCACCGGCGGCACCGGTCAGCAGCAGGCGATTGAAAGGGGCTTGGGAAGTGGTGGTCATGGAAGTTCCTGGGCGCGAAATTATTGTTGTTGAGTTCGTTGTAGGTTGTCGTACGACTGTGCCGAAGTATCGTTAGGGTTTCCGGGTCTTGTCAACGCAACTTTGGTTGAAAACGATAGAGGGTTAAGTGGCAAGAACGCTATCCCTTGTAGGAGCCGGCTTGCTGGCGATGCAGGCACCGCGGTGTATCAGCAAGACCGCGTCGTCTGGATCGCCAGCAAGCCGGCTCCTACAGGTTTTGGATCAGCCAGTGAACGTATTACAACAACGAAATCGGGTAGTTGATGATAATGCGGTTTTCATCGAACTCGTTGTTGCTGAAGTCTTTGCGAATGCTCGCGTTGCGCCATTTGACGTTGAGGTTCTTCAGCACGCCGCTCTGTATGGTGTAGGCCAGTTCCGATTCGCGGCCCCATTCCTTGCCGTCGGTGATGGCGCCGGTGTGCACGTTATCGCCGCTGATGTAGCGGTTCATCATCGTCAGGCCGGGAATGCCCAGGGCGACGAAGTTGTAGTCATGACGCAGTTGCCAGGATTTTTCCCTGGCGTTGTCGTAGCTGGAGTTGTAGCTGTCGTTGGCCAGGGTGCCGCCGCTGGTGCCGTTGACGCGCATCCAGGCATTGTCGCCGGTGAGCTTTTGCAGGCCGACGTAAAAGGTGTTGCCGCCGTATTTGGCAGACAGCATGGCGAACGTGGTTTTGTTGTCCAGGTCACCGGCCAGGGCACTGCCATCTTCCTTGCCGTTGAAGAAGCCGAGGTTGGCGCCGAGGGTCCAGTCGCCGATGGGTTGGCTGTGACTCAGGTTGAAATACTGCTGCTGATAAATGTCAGTGAGTTCCGCGTACCAGACGCCGACCTGCGTGCGCTTCTCGTTGAACAGGTATTCACCACCACCGAAGTTGAAACGATCCGAAGTGAACGCCGCTTTGCCGTTCATGGACATGTCTTCCATGCTCGCATCGTTGCGCGGGCTGTTCTGGCGGAACTGGCCGCCGTAGAGCGTCAGGCCGCTGATCTCGGTGGAGGTCACCTGGCCACCGCGGAAGGTTTGCGGCAGGGAGCGGCCGTCATCCGAACGCAGGACTGGCAGTATCGGCATCCATTCGCCGACCTTCAATTCGGTTTTCGAGATTTTGCCTTTGAGCGCCACCCCCATCCGGCCGAAGTTGTCGGCAGGGCGACCGTCATCGTGGATCGGCAGCAGTTGTGTACCGCCGGTGCCTTTGCCGCCATCGAGCTTCTGCGAGTACAGGCCCAGCACATCCACACCAAAACCGACCGGGCCTGGGGTGAATCCTGACTTGGCGTCGAGGATGAAGTTTTGCGTCCACTCTTCGGCCTTGCCTTGTGGGTAGGTCGGGTTGGTGAAGTTGCGGTTGATGTAGAAGTTGCGCAGGTTCAGCGTGGCCTTGGCGTCATCGACGAAACCTTCGGCGTGGCCGATCACAGGCATGGCGAGTACGGCCAGGCTGCTGCAACCGATCAGGCTCAGGGTATGCCGGCGTGCGAAGACAGGGCGAGAAGTGCGGATGGAGGAATTGCGGGCGAGTTTGCTCACTGTGACGTTCCCTGGGTGTTTGTTGTTTTTATTTTTGTCATACGTCGTCGTACAACATCAGGGCGATTATTTGCGAGTGTTTCAGGGTATGTCAATCAGAAGTTATACGATGACTTGGATGGCCCCACACGATCCTTGTAGGAGCCGGCTTGCTGGCGATGCAGGCACCGCGGTGTATCAGGAAGACCGCGTCGCCTGGATCGCCAGCAAGCCGGCTCCTACAAAAACGGTGTTTATCCGGTAATCATCGGGGGCATGGTGCCCAGGAGGGAAACTGCCGCCACCGCGCCGATCCCCAGCAGCCACTCCATAATCACGCTGGTTTTGAGCGTCGCCATGCGCTGCTCGCAATCCTTGATCCGCTGCCGATTGAACAGCGCCAACCCCAGCATCGCACTCACCAGCAGCACCTTGATCAGCAGAATCAACGCAAACCCGGACAGCAACGGGGTCGGCCAGAACTGCCCGGTCAGCACCCGTACATTGATCAGCCCGGTGATTACCAGTCCCGCCACCAGCGCATAACCGACGCCGCTGAAGCGTTGCAGTATTTCGCGGACAGCATGGCCAGCCGGTTGCCGCAGGATCATCACCAGCAGCAACAACCCACCGAGCCAGGCCCCGACGCAGGTCAGGTGAATGATTTGATTGAGGATCAGCAACTGGCCGCTGAGGCCATCGAGCATCGCGCCGTGACCGACCGGCGCCAACGTCGCCAGCAGCAGGCCGCCGAGGACCAGGCGCAAGGGCAGGCTGGCGTGAAGCGGCGTCAGCAGCACAACCATCAGCAAACCATTGAGCAGCAGATGCCAGCGCCAGACCTGGCCGAAAAACGTATTGCCCAGCACCAGGCGCAAGGTCGACGGATCGAACGCTGCCTCCCACGCGCCGGCCATGCTGACGGTGATCAGCAGCAGCCAGGCGATGCCGCTGACCAATGCGACCGAGGCGAGCCAGCGGCTGACTCGCGCCAGCGTTTTGTCCAGCAACGCCTCATGACCCAACAGCAGCGGCCTGAATACCCAGACCCCGAACAGCATCAGCACCACGGTGAAATGCAGGAAGCGGCACAGCACCATCGCGCTCGTCATGAATTACTGGCCAACCTTGAAGCTGTAGGCGCCTTCGCTTTTGTGGGTATCGACCGACACCGCATGCCATTCGACTTTGTAGACGCCCGCCGCCAGTGGCGCAGCCGGGGTCACGACCAGGGTTTTTTTATCGCTGCCTTCGGTGGCCAGGCTTTTCACCTCAACGTTGGCGCCGTCCTTGCTGATCGTGACTTTGGTGAATGCCGCTTCGACACCTTCGGAGAACACCAGGCGCAATTCCGACGGTGCACTGACGGTGCTGTCGGCAGCCGGCGTCTGGCTTTTCAGATGGGCATGGGCAAACACCGACGAAGCGGCGAGCAGCGAGCCGAGCAGGGCGGCGGCGGTCAGGGTTTTCTTGAAAAGCATCGTGGATACCTCAGAGGCAGGTTCGAAGAAGGGCGACAGTTTAACTGCGAGCGTGAGCGGGCGGGTGTACGAAGTTTCGTTTTCCGCTGTCGCCGCGATGTAGGGCGGATGCTAGTCTTGAGCAACGCTGTTGTCAGGGAGCCCTCATGGGCAATCACAAGATCGAGATTCGCCGCAGTAACGTCGAAAAAATTCTGCTCGGGGCCGAAAAGGTCTTTGCCGAAAAAGGTTTTGGCGGCACCGCCATGGCGGACATCGCCGCCGAAGTGCAACTGCCGCGCTCCAATCTGCATTACTACTTCAGCACCAAGACCGAGCTCTACAGCGCCGTGCTGTTCGATTTGCTTGAAGTGTGGAAGCAGGATGCGCTGTGCTTCGAGATGTTCGATGACCCGCGCGTGGTGCTCAGCAGCTACATCCGCGCCAAGATGAACCACTCGCGCAGCCGGCCTTACGGTTCGAAAGTCTGGGCCAACGAAATCATCCACGGCGCGCCGACGCTGGGTGAGAAACTCGACGCCAGCCTGTACGACTGGGCCAAGATGAAAGAAGCGAAAATTCGCCAGTGGGTGGACGACAAACGCATCCTGCCGGTGGAGCCTTCCAGCCTGCTGTACATGATCTGGGCGTCGACTCAGCATTACGCCGACTTTGATCATCAGGTGAATATTCTGAACGATCACCAGCCGCTGTCGGACATGCAGTTCGAGCGGGCGGTGCAGACGGTGACGAGCGTGATTTTGCGGGGGATCGGGTTGGAGCCCTGATATCTCGGGTGTTGCTGATGGCCTCTTCGCGGGCAAGCCTCGCTCCTACAGGTACCGCGCTGTACCTGTAGGAGCGAGGCTTGCCCGCGAAGGCGTCAGACCAGACAGCGCATCACTCAAACGGCGACATGGTACGGATTCCTCGGATCATGATTCCAATCCAGAAACGGCTTGCCGTTCTCCATCGGCACCATCTCGATGCAGTCCTGCACCGGGCAAGTGATCTGGCACAAATTGCAGCCCACACACTCGTCATCGATCACTTCATATTTGTGCGTCCCATCCGCCTGCCTGAGGCTGGCCACCGCCTGGTGCGAGGTGTCTTCGCAAGCGATATGGCAGCGACCGCAACCGATACACGCCTCCTGGTCAATTTTCGCGATCACCTGATAGTTGATGTCCAGGTACTTCCAGTCCGTGGTATTGCCCACCGCGCGCCCGGAAAATTCCGACACGCTGGCGTAGCCCTGACTGTCCATCCAGCGTGACAAACCGTCCTTCATGTCCTCGACAATCCGGAAACCATGCAGCATCGCCGCCGTGCACACCTGCACCGAGCCGCTGCCCAGCGCGATGAATTCCGCCGCGTCGCGCCAGTTGCCGATGCCACCAATACCGGAGATCGGCAAGCCTTGAGTCTGCGGGTCGCGTGCAATCTCGGCGACCATGTTCAACGCAATCGGCTTCACCGCCGAGCCGCAATAACCACCGTGAGTGCTTTGGCTGCCGACGATGGGGTTGGCGACCATGCGTTCCAGGTTAACGCTGGTGATCGAGTTGATCGTGTTGATCAGCGACACCGCATCGGCACCGCCGCGATGGGCCGCGCGGGCGGCGACGCGGATGTCGGTGATGTTCGGTGTGAGCTTGACGATTACCGGCAGCGAGCAATACGTCTTGCACCAGCGGGTGACCTGCTCGACATACTCCGGCACCTGACCGACCGCCGCGCCCATGCCCCGTTCCGGCATGCCGTGAGGGCAGCCGAAGTTCAGCTCGATGCCGTCGGCGCCGGTGGCTTCCACCAGCGGCAGGATGTGTTTCCAGGATTCTTCGACGCAGGGCACCATCAGCGACACGATCAAGGCGCGGTCCGGCCAATCCTTTTTCACCTGGGTGATTTCCCGCAGGTTGATCTCCAGCGAGCGGTCGGTGATCAGCTCGATGTTATTGAAGCCCAGCACTTCACGGTTGGCGCCGAAATGCGCCGAGTAGCGCGACGACACGTTGACCGCCGCCGGGTCTTCACCCAGGGTTTTCCAGACCACGCCACCCCAGCCGGCCTCAAAGGCGCGCACCACGTTGTAAGCCTTGTCAGTCGGCGGCGCAGAGGCCAGCCAGAACGGGTTGGGGGATTTGATGCCGGCGAAGACAATCGAAAGATCGGCCATTTACGCAGCCTCCACGTTGAGCATCAATTGAGCGTTGATCGCCTCGGCAGCCAGCTTGCCGTGCTGCACGGCTTGCACGGTGAGGTCCTGATCGAGGCTGGTGCAGTCGCCGCCGGCATACACGCCGGGGATGCTGGTGCGCAGCTGTTCATCGACGGCAATCCGATCGCCCTGACGCTTGAGTTCACGGGCCAGCGGGTCGCTGAGGGCGCTTGAGTCAAAGGCCTGGCCGATGGCTTTGAAGATCGCATCGGCGACCAGTTCGAAGGTTTCGCCGGTGGTTTGCAGGCGACCTTCCACCAACTGTGTGCGGGCGAAGCGCATGCCGCGCACGTGGCCTTGAGCATCGAGCAACACTTCTTCGGGTTGCGCCCACGTCAGCAAGCGCACCTGATTGGATTTGGCGATGTCTTGTTCGTGGTGGGTGGCGCCCATGTCCTCGACACCACGGCGGTACACCAGATTCACGTCATGCGCGCCGAGGCGGGCCATTTGCACGGCCATGTCGATGGCGGTGTTGCCGGCGCCGAGGACGATGCAGTGGTCGGCCAAAGGCAGTTGTGTCAGGTCATCGGCCTGGCGTAACTCGCGGATGTACTCGGTGGCGGCGAGCAGGCCGGGTGCGTCCTCGTGATTCAGTCCAAGCTGTTTGCTGGCATTGAGACCGAGGCCGAGGAACACCGCGTCGAATTGCTGATGCAGGTCACTCAAGGTCAGGTTTTCACCGAGCTTTTGCCCGTGACGGATTTCGATGCCACCGATCTGCAACAGGAAATCCAGCTCCTTCTGTGCGTAATCGTCCACCAGTTTGTACTTGGCGATTCCGTACTCGTTGAGGCCGCCAGCCTTTTCCCGTGCTTCGAAAATCACCACGTCATGCCCGTGCATCGCACTGCGATGAGCGCAGGACAAACCGGCCGGACCGGCCCCTACCACCGCGATGCGTTTGCCGGTTGCAGCCGCGCGCGGGAAGGGGTGTTCGCTAAAGTGCGCATTGTCCACGGCGTAACGTTGCAAGAGGCCGATCAAGACGGGCGCGCATTCATGGTCGTTGTTGCGCACACACGCTTGCTGGCAGAGGATTTCGGTCGGACAGACCCGGGCGCAACTGCCGCCGAGGATGTTCGCCGAGAGGATTTTCTGCGCCGCGCCTTGCACGTTGTCCTGATGGATATTGCGGATGAACGAGGGAATGTCGATGTCGCTCGGACAGGCGTTCACGCACGGCGCGTCGTAGCAATACAGGCAGCGCGAGGCTTCCAGGTGCGCCTGGCGATCGTTGAGCGGCGGCGCCAGATCGGTGAAGTGGCCGGCGAGGGCGGCCGCATTCTCAACGGGATGCGGGAGGTGGGTCAGGGTCTTGATCACGGTGTTGGCCTCACGGTTATTTGAGGTAACTGCCTCTGATGGGCATTGGTGTTTTGTGTCGTCTGGGCCGGCCTCATCGCCAGCAAGCCGGCTCCTACAGGGGAATGCATTTCAACTGTAGGAGCCGGCTTGCTGGCGATAGGCCGAAGGCCGCTCTCAGCGTTTCACTGCCACAGGCTGATTCAACTCCGCCCGCTTGCTCAGCAAATCAAACACCGCCGGATACGCCGGCCGCTCGACATAACGCCCGGCTCCACGCTCGGCGCGCAAATCACCGTCCGCCCAGACCACCCGGCCCTGGCTGATCGTATGGCTCGGGACACCGCGCACGGTCTTGCCTTCGAAGATGTTGAAGTCGACCTGCTGGTGATGAGTCTTCGCCGAAATCGTCCGTGTGCCCTCGGGATCCCACAGCACCAGATCCGCATCGGCACCCACGCGAATCGCACCTTTACGCGGGTAGAGGTTGAAGATCTTCGCGGTGTTGGTGGAGGTGAGCGCCACAAAGTGCTGCATCGAAAAACGCCCGGTGTTCACTCCTTCATCCCACAACACGGCCATGCGGTCTTCGATACCGGCAGTGCCATTCGGGATTTTGCTGAAGTCGTCACGGCCTGCGGCTTTTTGCTCGGCGCAGAAACAGCAGTGGTCGGTGGCGGTGGTGTGCAGGTTGCCGGACTGCAAGCCATGCCAAAGCGCTTCCTGATGGCCGCGAGGACGGAAGGGCGGGCTCATCACATAACCGGCGGCGGTCTGCCAGTCCGGATGCTGGTAGACGCTGTCATCCAGCAGCAAATGCCCGGCCAGCACTTCACCGTAGACTGGCTGGCCTTTGCTGCGGGCGTAGGTGATTTCGTCGAGGGCTTCCTTGGTCGATACGTGAACCAGGTACAGCGGCGTGCCAAGGGTTTCGGCGATACGAATCGCCCGGCTCGCCGCTTCACCTTCGACTTGTGAAGGGCGCGACAGCGGATGCGCTTCAGGGCCGGTAATGCCTTGGGCCATCAACTTGCGTTGCAGGTGATAAACCAGTTCTCCGTTTTCCGCATGCACGGTCGGCACCGCGCCCAATTCCAGGCAGCGCTCGAAACTCGCCACGAGGGTGTCATCGGCCGCCATGATCGCGTTCTTGTAGGCCATGAAATGCTTGAAGCTGTTGACCCCGTGATGGCTGACCAGCTCGGCCATTTCCTCACGGACCTGCTCGCTCCACCAGGTGATCGCCACGTGGAAGCCATAGTCCGACGCTGATTTTTCCGCCCAGCCGCGCCACTGATGAAACGCTTCCATCAACGACTGCTGCGGGTTGGGAATCACGAAGTCGATGATCGACGTGGTGCCACCGGCAAGTCCCGCCGCCGTGCCACTGAAAAAGTCTTCACTGGCCACGGTGCCCATGAAGGGCAGTTGCATGTGCGTGTGCGGGTCGATGCCGCCGGGCATCAGGTATTGGCCGCTGCCGTCGAGCACTTCGGCACCCGCCGGAACATCAAGATTGTCACCGATGGCTTTGATCACGCCGTCGGCGCAATAGACGTCGGCGCGATAACTTTCATCATGGGTAATAACGGTGGCGCCACGGATCAACAGAGACATTCCGAGTTCCTCGCAGGCAATGACTGACTGGTGTCAGTTCTAACTGTTTTATAGGCAGCTGGCGTCAACGGTCGTATTCCTGTCAACGCTGTCAGGATTAGAAGCTAGTATGAGTTCAAGGATTGAGCAAGAATATTTTTTATAAGCATATAACCGTTTTAAGCTATTGATAAATAATAACTAAATCGATTAATCACCAAAATGGTGAGGCCTCTCACCATTTTGACGCACTTGACAGGTTCCAAAAATAGACGAGATTTCTTATGTGAAATCAGCCGCTTGAGAATGGTCTATGGTTGATGCGCAACTTTGAAAAAAAGATCGATGCACCAGATTGAGTCCTGACGGTTCGGACAACTTGCCTGGCCTTTAGCCTGAGGGAACAGGCACGTCGCCGAGTACTCACTGGAGATAGATATAAAACTGATCAACATCAGTTAGTTGCAAAGTTTTTATGGAACTGCCCGATGCGCATTCGGAGTGCCCGGCACGTTTATTGATGCCGCCAGCCCCCGATGAGCAAAAAATAATTCAAAGAACAGTGGAGCGGCCATGCAACAGATCAGATCGCAAGTGACCGAACGCGACGGCTTGTTCGAGCTCGAAGCCGGCAGCGATGTCCTCGACAGTCCCCGATACAACCACGACATGGCACCGACCAAGGTGCGCGAACGAACCTGGAACAAATGGCACATCACCGCGCTATGGGTCGGCATGGCGATCTGCGTGCCGACCTACACCCTCGGCGGTGTGCTGACCGCCTATTTCGGCCTGACGGTCGGCGAGGCGCTGGTGGCAATTCTGCTCGCCAACATCATCGTGTTGATCCCGCTGACCTTGAATGCGTTTCCCGGCACTAAATACGGCATTCCGTTCCCGGTATTACTGCGTTCGTCCTTCGGCATCCTCGGTTCCAATATTCCCTGCCTGATCCGTGCGCTGGTGGCGTGTGGCTGGTTCGGCATCCAGACGATGTTCGGCGGGTTGGCGATTCACCTGTTTCTGGGCTCGGTGTTTGAGGGCTGGAAGTCCCTCGGTGGCACCGGCGAAGTCATCGGTTTCATGGTCTTCTGGGCGCTGAACCTGTGGGTGGTGATTCGCGGCGCCGACTCGATCAAGTGGCTTGAAACGCTGTCCGCGCCGCTGCTGGTGCTGGTGGGTGTCGGTCTGCTGGTGTGGGCGATGCCGAACGTGTCGATGACCGAGTTGCTGGCGATCCCGGCCAAGCGTCCGGAAGGCGCCAGTGTGGTCAGCTATTTCGCCGCCGGGCTGACCGCGATGGTCGGGTTCTGGGCGACGTTGTCGCTGAATATTCCCGACTTCAGCCGCTATGCGAAGAGCCAGAAAGACCAGATTGTCGGGCAGATCATCGGCTTGCCGCTGACCATGTTCCTGTTCGCCTCGTTGGGCGTGGTGATGACTGCCGCGTCGGTGAAACTGGTGGGCGTGACCGTCTCCGATCCCGTGACGTTGATCGGCCATATCCAGAGCCCGGTCTGGGTGGCGCTGGCCATGGCGTTGATCATCATTGCCACGCTGTCCACCAACACCGCGGCCAACATCGTGTCGCCGACCAACGACTTCCAGAACATCGCGCCGAAGGTGATCAACCGCACCAAGGCGGTGTTGCTGACCGGGCTGGTGGGGTTGTTGCTGATGGGCCATGAATTGCTGAAGAAGCTTGGGCTGATTGTCTCGGACCTGAGCCTGGAAACCGTCTATTCGAACTGGCTGCTGGGTTATTCGAGCCTGCTCGGGCCGATCGCCGGGATCATGGTGGTGGACTATTTCCTGATCAAGAAACAGCAACTGGACCTGGCCGGGTTGTATCGCGATGACGTGTACCCGGCGTGGAACTGGTATGGATTTATCGCGTTCGGCGTGCCGGTGGTCCTGACGTTGCTGTCGTTGGGCAGCGATGCGTTCAGCTGGTTTTACAGTTATGGCTGGTTCACTGGCTCGGCGCTGGGCGGGTTGATTTATTACGGGTTGTGCTCGGTGCGGCCAAGCCCGTCTATCGCGAAATCTCCGGTGTGAACACTGGCCTCTTCGCGAGCAAGCTTCGCTCCTACAAGGAATACGCAAACCTGTAGGAGCGAGCGGTGCGGCGATCCGACTTGCCCGCGAAGGCGGCGCCACAAACACCAAAGAATTGCCTGAAGAAACCTATAACAACTGCCTGAGGAGATCACCATGAACGCGGCCGTAGACGTTCTGCAATCCACCCATCAGCACATCAACCGCGACCGCCTGTGGCAGTCGCTCATGGACCTGGCCCGGCTTGGCGCCACGGTCAAGGGCGGCGTGTGTCGCCTGGCCCTGACCGACCTCGATCGCCAGGCCCGGGACATTTTCGTCAGGTGGTGCGAGGAGGCTGGGTGCACCGTCAGCATTGACGCCGTCGGCAACATCTTCGCCCGCCGGCCCGGCCGCAACCCGAACCTGCCGCCGGTGATGACCGGCAGCCACATCGATACCCAACCCACCGGCGGCAAGTTCGATGGCTGCTTCGGCGTACTGGCCGGGGTCGAAGTGCTGCGCACCCTCAACGACCTGGGCGTGGATACCGAAGCGCCGCTGGAAGTGGTGGTCTGGACCAACGAAGAAGGCTCGCGTTTCGCCCCGTGCATGATGGGCTCTGGCGTGTTTGCGGAAAAATTCACCCTCGAAGAAACCCTGGCCAAGGTCGATGCCGAAGGCATTACCGTCGGTGAAGCGCTGAACGCCATCGGCTATGCCGGACCACGAAAAGTCAGCGGTCACGCGGTCGGCGCGTATTTCGAAGCCCACATCGAGCAAGGCCCGATCCTTGAGGACGAACACAAAACCATCGGTGTGGTGATGGGCGCCCTCGGGCAGAAATGGTTCGACCTGAAACTGCGCGGCGTCGAAGCCCACGCCGGCCCGACTCCGATGCACCTGCGCAAGGATGCACTGGTCGGCGCCGCCGTGATCGTCGGTGCGGTCAACCGCGCCGCCCTCGGCCATCAACCCCACGCGTGTGGCACCGTCGGTTGCCTGCAAGCCTATCCCGGCTCACGCAACGTCATCCCCGGTGAAGTGCGCATGACCCTGGACTTCCGTCATCTGGAACCGGCGAGGCTGGACTCGATGATCGCTGAAGTCCGTGAAGTGATCGAAACCACCTGCGAAGAACACGGCCTGACCTACGAACTGACCCCCACCGCCGACTTCCCGCCGCTGTACTTCGACAAGGGCTGCGTCGAAGCGGTGCGCGGTGCCGCGCAAGGGCTCGGCTTGTCGCACATGGACATCGTCAGCGGAGCAGGGCACGACGCAATCTTCCTCGCGGAGCTCGGCCCGGCCGGGATGATCTTCGTCCCGTGCGAAGGCGGCATCAGCCACAACGAAATCGAAAACGCCGCGCCGGATGACCTGGCGGCCGGGTGTGCGGTGTTGTTGCGGGCGATGCTGGCGGCTTCGGCGGCGATTGCCGGGGGGCAGCTCGCGGCATAAACGTCAGAAATTCGCGTAAGCCCATGTAGGAGCGAAGCTTGCTCGCGAAGGCGTCTGTTCAATCGACAGTGATAGTCAAGTCGATGGTCCCTTCGCGAGCAAGCTTCGCTCCTACGGATTCGGATGTTTGCCGCACGATCCCCACCCCTCGCGGTCGTAATCTTCACAGAGCGCCACACGTTGGCGCGGCCGCCATTGTGGAGATCCAATGAGCCAGGACGTCCTGACCACCGAAACCAATCGCCGCCAGTTGCAGCAGATCATTGCTGGTTTGTCCGACGGGGTGATTCTGCTGGAGCTCGACCAGACCATTGTGTGGGCCAATGATGCTGCGCTGGCCATGCACGGCGTCAGCCGGATCAGCGAGTTGGGCGCGAACGCCAGGGAATATGCCCGGCGTTTCACGTTGCGCTATCGCAATAACCACCCGGTGGCGGCCGACAATTACCCGATCAACCGGGTTGCCCGGGGCGAGACCTTCAGCGATGTGTTGGTGGAGGTGACGCCGACCGCCGACGAGGATCGCACCTGGGTTCACAACGTGCGCAGCATGGTCCTGGCCGACAGTGCAGGGGCGCCGGAGTCGCTGGTGCTGATCATGGACGATGTCACCGAATGGGCCAGCGCCGAGCAGCGTTTTGAAAAGACCTTCAATGCCAACCCGGCCCCGGCGGTGATCTGCCGCCTCAGCGATTTGCGCTACATCAAGGTCAATTCGGGTTTTCTGGACATGACCGGGTATGCCCGCGATCAAGTCATCGGTGTTTCGACCTATGAACTGGACGTCCTTGAAGGCGCCGAAAAGAAAGACCTGGCGATCGAGCGTTTGCGCGAAAACACCACCATTCCCCAAATGCAGGCCGAGCTGAAGTTGGCCGATGGCAGCAGCAAACAGGTCATCGTCGCAGGCCAGCCGCTGGAGCTGAACGACGAAGACTGCATGCTGTTTTCTTTCGTCGACATGGAGCCACGGCACAAGGCTGAAGTTGCCCTGCGCCAGAGCGAGGAACGTTTCGCCAAGGCCTTTCGATTGACCCCGGTGCCCACCCTCGTGTGCGGTGCTGGCGATCAGGTGGTGATCGACGTCAACGAAGCCTTCCTCGATACACTCGCGTACCCCAGCGAAGACGTATTGGGCAAGACCCTCGCGGAGATCGATTTCATCCACGATCAAGGCGACCGCACTCGGCTGTTTGCGGCGCTGGAGAAAACTGGCCGCCTGGATCGCATCGATGTGCGTATCCGAAAAAAAGACGCTCAACTGATCGATTGCGCGATTTGCGCCGACACCGTGAGCATTCAGGACAACCCTTGTTACCTGCTGGTGTTGATGGACATTACCGAGCGCAAACGCACCGAGCTGGAATTGGTGGCGGCCATCGAAGAAGTGATGCAAGACGCGTCCTGGTTCAGCCGTACGCTGATCGAAAAACTCGCCAATGTGAAAAGCGTCAATTCGCCGAAATTGCCCAATGTGTCGTTTACCGACCTGACGGCCCGGGAACGCGATGTGCTCGGCCTGATCTGCGAAGGCCTGGCCGACAAGGAAATCGCCGCGCGCTTGAAACTGGCCCCCAATACGGTGCGCAATCACGTATCGACGGTTTACTCCAAACTCGATGTGCACAGTCGCAGCGAGGCGATTGTCTGGGCACGCGAGCGGGGATTGTTTTCCGGTGAGTGGCGATCCAAAGGGCAGCGGTAAGGTGCAAATGCACTAGTTGAGGCAGTGCAAATGGATGTTCTGATCGGGCTCGGCGGTTTTTAGGCTGTAAGGGTGAGATACGAGTCTTCGCGTCCCCCTCGATACAGGAAAAGGAACCGTCACATGGTCACGTTCAGAGCGCACAGGTTTATGCGCCGTCGCCAAGGTGAATCGCAATGATTTCCCTGGCGCAATTACGTCTGCAACTGGAACGCAGTTTTTCGCCGCTGGCCTGTGAGTGCACGCTTACGGGGGATCATTCGCTCACAGTGAAGCTCTATCATCCGGTTTCCGGGCAGGTCGACCTGGTGGTCAGTGGGTTGAACGTGGCATCGCTCGGGCCCCCGCAAGCATTAGAGGCGCTGATTGAAGAACTGCGTTACGAACTTGAGAGCAACACCCTGAATCGCTCCGATCCTGTGCGGTAGCGCACCTGGTTAAATGCTTGCTGTAATAAAGCAACGTGAGCTCAACCCCTCAGACCATAAGAAAAGTGAACGTTTGTTTCCCGTGATCGGTCCACCCTTTTGTAGTGTTTGCTGTTTATCGCGGAATATGTCGATCACTTATCGTGGGTCAGCCTATGAACAGTCTTGGAAAATGCACGTTTGCGCCTTTGTCGCTTGCCTTTTGCATAACGATACTCAGCGGTTGCGCCAGTCCACCGCCGCCACCTCCCGCCGCCCCACCTCCGATACCTCAACGCACGTGTGACACGTCTGAAAAAACCGATGTGTTGGGTGACGCAAGAGCTGAGGGGCAGGTGACAAGGGAGACCACGTTGACTCGGTGCGTGACTCAATAGCGCCTCATGTCGGATCTGAGAAACATTTCTTTTATCGCAATTGGTTCTAGTTTGACTGTCAACTCTGACAGTTCCCCTGCTGTGCGCATTGCCTCGATAGTCGAATGGTCAGTTTTCTCATCGCCACCGTCGTTTATCGAGGCAATGCCATGACATATAAAAGGGAATCCGTAGCAGCCGATTGGGACCAAGCCACGTTGACACTCAACGGTGTGCAGATTCAACCGCGTGATAAGCATCTTTTGTTTCGCGGGCAGGAAAACATCCTTACGGTTGAATTTCCGTCTCCGATCGTGAGTGTTCTACGTCTTGGTGTGGGGAATAATGAAGAGGGCCTGAAGCTGGAGGCGACCCCGCCCTTCAATAGCGACGTTAAAGACACTTTCAGTTGGACGATCAAACCGGACGAAGGCCTGAGTGGTCCAGTTGTGTTGGTGTTATACAGCGCTGAACTGTTATTCCCATTGGGGCTTGATGGTTCGGTGATATCGCCCAATCTGGATAGTGAGCTGCGGGTGTTGCTGGACGGTGTTGCGATACCGCCCAGTGGGGCGACCTTCACTGGGGAGGGAACACAAACACTCACCTTGGACTACTTGAACGGCGAACTATTGAAAAACGTTCCTCTGGCTCTGGATGCGGTCCTTGAGTCAGGGTTTGTGCCAGGTGATATCACTGGCGTTCCATCTCTTCGCGAGCTAACTACCCAGCATGAGTGGAAAGTCACTTGGCCTGACAAGGATGGATCATTCAAGCTGAAACTGTATAGCGAACAAGAGAAGGCTTTGCTGATGACTCCCGATGTTCGAGTTAGGGCGTTAGAGAAAGTCACCTTCGGGTTTTTACCTAAGCACGATAGTCCTCCAGTTCTTATTGAAAGATTTTTTATGCCTGATAATTTTCTTATGACTAATGTAGGCGTGATTCTCATGGATGCAGCCGGGCGGCCATTGAAGGATATTCCTGTAACTGTTTCTCAGCCATATATGGAAGATGCCGTTTTGGTGATCGATGGGGACGGTAGAAGGCCTGTGTTTATTGTTAATGAGGTCGCCGTCGTCGGGCACACTTTCAAAGTTATTGCAGTTGCGCCACTTCTTGATGGGGTTCGAACAGCCGAGTTGCTGGTGGAGGTAGTAGGCGCTTCATGATTTTGAAGTGAAAGGCGCCACTATTTAAGTGCTGTTAAATTTCGTGGAGTTACTGGCTTGCCTGCGACAGCCTCCCTATGGGCGGTATCGCAGGCAAGCTGGGATCCTGCATAAAGCGAATAGGCTTAACGAACTGCTTTATGACAAAAAGCCCCCATCCACATTCAACGAAACCCCAGTCGTATAACTGGAAGCATCACTCGCCAGATACAACACCGCCCCGGCCATCTCGCTCGGATCCGCCACGCGCTTCAGCGGGATCTGCGCCAACGCAGTCTTCAACATCGCATCATTCTTCACCAGCGCCGAGGCAAACTTAGTGTCGGTCAGGCCCGGCAGCAGGGCGTTGCAGCGAATCCCGAACTGCGCGCATTCCTTGGCGAACACTTTGGTCATGTTGATCACGGCTGCCTTGGTCACCGAGTAGATGCCCTGGAAAATCCCCGGCGAGATGCCGTTGATTGATGCGACATTGATGGTGCAGCTACTGCTGTTGAGATGTCCGAGTGGCGGCAATGTAACTGCCTTTATCGCATTTTGCTCTATAAAACTGTCAGTTCTGACAGTTACCCAAGCCCAGTTTCCTTTGGATAGTCGAATAGCTTTTTTCACTACCTCCGTCGATGTTCGAGGAAACGCCATGACCATCCAGATCAACTCCGGATTAGCCGGAATTCAGCCCGTATACATCTGCTACGGCGCCCCTAGCCATACCCTCAGGGTTAAAGGCGCGGAGGATAGCCCTTGGGTTGGCCACGGTGCGAGCCTCAATCACGCGGCCGGTGATTCGTCATTGATCACCGCCGAACCCGGATATGGCGAACTTCAGACGCTTAGAGCCGAGGGCTCGGAATGGAAGCTCAACTGCCCGGCCGATGGCATGGACCGCGACTTCGATTACTGGATTCAAAGTGAATTTACCGCCGCGCCTTACAAGATCCCGATGCGGTTGGGGCACTATCGCCGTGAGATTCTGGGCAGCCGCAGTCCGATCCGTGCGCCGGTGATAGGAGATACGGTGAAGGCCGAAATCACGGTCGGGTCTTACTACACAAAACAGGAACTGGAAGGCGTTCCGGTCGACTGGAAGATTGATGGGGAAACACTTACCGTACCGACATCAGAGTCGGGTGTAAGCCAGTTCACCTATATCGTAAAAACATTGGGTGCGCAAACGATCACGGCTGAACTCCACAGTCCGTATGACGATAAAACAGTGAAAAAGTCTTTTGAGATCAATGTTCATAAGATAAGCCCTTGGAAAGAGGCCAAGTTGTTCATCAATGAAATAGGAGTGATGTGGGGCGATTCCTTTGTACTGACTCGCGGAAGTGCAAACACTGTAAGAGTGGAGGTCGCGCCGGAGATTGCGAAGGTATTGCGTCTGGAGGTGGGTGAGGGAGGAGACTTGAGTCTTGTATCAAACCCGCCTTTCAACAGCGAGGTTAGCCCGGTCGGTGAAACGTTCAACTGGACAGTCACGCCGGACGATGGGCTAAGCGGAAGTGTCACGTTGGTTATTTTCAGCCCGGATGTGGCGCTACCTTGGGATCTTCCATGCTTGGTGATGTCAGCGGACCTGGCTGATGAGGTGGACGAGATCCTTGTTGGCGGTGTCGTTTCTCCGGATGGTGTCGTGTTCTTCAGGAATGAGCCGCAGACCGTCACCGTGACCTACAAGCCAGGCAGCCCCCTGCAAGGCTATCCGCTGAAGCTGACAGGCACGCCGCTCACTGGTGTGCAACCAGGCGACCTGGTGGTGACACCGGGCAACGGTCATACGTGGTCGGTCGCGGCCTCCAACCGTAGCGGGACATTCAAGCTGAAGTTGGAAGGAGTGGGCATTGCCCGTGGCATTACGCTGCCCGTCAGCAAGGTGTTGTCACGCATTCTGGCGGATGAGGTCACGGTTCAGATTGACGGACAGGATGCGGTGGCGGGCAGCACTTACTTCAGAGGTGAGGAGCACACGCTGACGCTGGTTCCCAAACTTGACAGCCCGATTGCGGGTCATGGGGTCGGGCTGTGGCTGGGTGGCTCATCGCTCGTGACCTGCGACCCTCCGGCGGAAACGTTTACCGGGGTGCACAGCTGGATAATCACATTCGTGACGAACGAAAGCGGTCTGTTTTATTTTGAGTTCATGGGCAAGCATTTCGGCGGGGGCAACATAAAAATTGATGCCAATAAACTGCTGTCGCGCAACCTGGCGGATGAGGTCACGGTTCAGATTGACGGAAAGGACGCGGTAGCCGGCAGCACTTACTTCAGAGGTGAGGAGCACACGCTGACGCTGGTTCCCAAACTTGACAGCCCGATTGAGGGCCATGGGGTCGGACTGTGGCTGGGTGGTTCATCGCTCGTGACCTGCAATCCTCCGGCGGAAACGTTTACCGGGGTGCACAGCTGGATAATCACGTTCGCGACGAACGAAAGCGGTCTGTTTTATTTTGAGCTCAAGGGCAAGCATTTCGGCGGGGGCAACATAAAAATTGATGCCAATAAACTGCTATCGCGCAACCTGGCGGACGAGGTCACGGTTCAGATTGACGGAAAGGACGCGGTAGCCGGCAGCACTTACTTCAGAGGTGGTGTACATACGCTGACGCTGGTTCCCAAACCAGGCAGCCAGATCGCGGGCCATGGGGTCGGGTTGTGGCTGGGGCGCTCACCGCTCGTGACCTGTAATCCTCCACCAGAGACCTTTTCCGGGCTACATACCTGGACAATCACACTCTCGGCGGACACAAGCGGTCTGTTTAATCTTGAACTCGCGGCCGAGAATTTTGGCAGGGGCAACATAAAAATTGATGCCAATAAGCTGCTATCGCGCAACTTGGCGGATGAGGTGAAATCCTTTCTGTTGGATGGCGTTGCGATTCCGCCAACCGGAGCAGACTTCGACGGGAGGAAAATCAATACACTCAGCCTCGATTACAAGAATGCAGGCTTGTTGAATGGCGTTCCAATATCTCTTGAATTGGATGAGGACTCGTCGCTCATACAAAGTGACTTTGATTGCACCCCGCGCTTTCGTCAACTCTCCACGCCGCACAACTGGAAGATTAAAAGTGCTATGTACAGGTCGGGAACCTTCAGGCTGAAGATATCCACCGCCGTCGATTCCAATGACGGGGCAATGCTTACGCCGGTTAATCGATTGTTGGCACCGGATTTCACGGACACCACACTAAAATTTCAAGCGGGTCTCGAACTAGCACCTGTACCCCCTGAGATGATGTTCATTAATCTCGGCATTCTGTTCGGCATTGTTGTAAGACTCCATTTTCAGGGGGGCGCCCCGGTGGTCGGAATGCCTGTAAAAATTGTTGTTCCAGGCAAAGGTACCTACTCAGGTAAAACCGGAGCTGGTGGTGGTTTCATTTCACCTTATATCTCGTTTAGCAAGGCAGGGGTGAAGACGGTTACTGCAGAAGCCACGTTGTCTGACGGAACACTGCGTAGTGCAACAGTATTGTTTGACGTCAGATCGGGGATAGGAGAATAGCAAACGATCATTAGGTTCAAGCTAACCCTGATGGAGGGGGGCAGGGTTAGTTTGGTTGCCTGATTCCTTGTCTCCAAATGTCGTTTTGTTTGAGTCCGTATTTGAAGGCAGGCACTAACGCGCTGCCTTCAAACGGTTGGTTGTTGAGATAAGTCTCGCTTGTTCAGTCAGACCTTAATCATCGCCGCCTGCGGCGAAGGTACTCAACATCAAGACAAGAACCCCCCATCCACATTCAACGAAATACCCGTCGTGTAACTGGACGCATCACTCGCCAGATACAACACCGCCCCCGCCATTTCGCTCGGATCCGCCACGCGCTTCAGCGGGATCTGCGCCAACGCCGTCTTCAAAATCGCATCATTCTTCACCAGCGCCGACGCAAACTTGGTGTCGGTCAGGCCCGGCAGCAGGGCGTTGCAGCGAATCCCGAACTGCGCACATTCCTTGGCAAACACCTTGGTCATGTTGATCACGGCTGCCTTGGTCACCGAGTAGATGCCCTGGAAAATCCCCGGCGAGATGCCGTTGATCGATGCGACGTTGATGATGCTGCCACCACCGTTGTCGCGCATCAGTTTGCCCGCTTCCACGGACATGAAGAAGTAGCCGCGGATGTTGACGTCGACGGTTTTCTGGAAGGCGCTGAGGTCGGTGTCCAGTACGTTGCAGAACTGCGGGTTGGTCGCGGCGTTGTTGACCAGGATGTCCAGGCGGCCGAACTGTTCGCGGATGCCGGCGAAGACCTGGCTGATCTGTTCCATTTCGCCAATGTGGCACGCGACGGCGGTGGCTTTGCCGCCGGCAGCGATGATGGCGTCGGCGACGTGCTGGCAGCCTTCGAGTTTACGGCTCGAGACGATGACATGGGCGCCTTGCTGGGCCAGGAGTTTGGCGATGGCTTCACCGATACCACGGCTGGCGCCGGAGACGAAAGCGATCTTGCCGTCGAGGTCGAACAATTGAGTCTTGGACATGGGAGTTCCTTGTTATAGGCCTGACATTTGTACCGTAGGAGCCAGCGATGCGGCGACCCGACTTGCCGGCGAAGAACGATTACGCGGTATTACAGATACACCGCAGTGTCCAATTCGCCGGCAAGTCGGGTCGCCGCATCGCTGGCTCCTACAAGTGGTGTGTTGTATCAGAGGCTGGATTTCTGGATGACCTGCAAACTCATCTGCTCCAGCAGTTTGTTCATGTGAATGAACTGCGCGAAGCGTTTGTCCTGGGTCTGACCATGGAAGAAGCGGTAGTAGATCTGCTGCACGATGCCGGCCAGGCGAAACAGGCCGTAGGTGTAGTAGAAGTCGAAGTTGTCGATCTGGATGCCCGAACGCTGGGCGTAGTAATCGACGAACTCGCGGCGGGTCAGCATGCCCGGTGCGTGGCTCGGCTGGCGGCGCATCATTTGCACCGGGGCCGGGTCGCCGGCTTCGATCCAGTAGGCGAGGGTGTTGCCCAGGTCCATCAGCGGATCGCCGAGGGTGGTGAGTTCCCAATCGAGCACGCCGATGATCTGCATCGGGTTGTTCGGGTCGAGGATCACGTTATCGAAGCGGTAGTCGTTGTGCACGATGCTTGAGGTCGGGTGATCGGCCGGCATTTTGTCGTTGAGCCAGGCTTTGACCACGTCCCATTGCGGGGCGTCCGGGGTCAGGGCTTTTTCGTAGCGATCGCTCCAGCCTTTGATCTGCCGCGCCACATAACCTTCGGGTTTGCCCAGATCACCGAGGCCATAGGCCTTGTAGTCGACCTGGTGCAGTTCAACGAACTTGTCGATGAAACTCTTGCACAGGGCTTCGGTTTTCGCCGAATCCAGGCCCAGTTCCGGCGGCAGTTCGGAGCGCAGGATGATCCCGTTGACCCGTTCCATCACATAGAACTCGGCACCGATCACCGATTCGTCGGTGCAGTGCACGTAGGCTTTGGGGCAGTACGGAAAACCGTCGCGCAGTTGATTGAGGATGCGGAATTCGCGGCCCATGTCGTGGGCGGATTTGGCCTTGTGGCCAAACGGTGGCCGGCGCAGGACAAATTCCTGTTCGGGGTATTCCAGCAGGTAGGTGAGGTTCGACGCACCGCCGGGAAACTGGCTGATTTGCGGCAAACCGCTGAGGCCCGGAATGTGGGCCTTGAGGTACGGATCGATCAGGCTGGCATCGAGTTCTTCGCCGGAGCGGATACGGGTGGACTGGTCAGTAAGCGCCATGCTTATCCCTTCTGCTTATTCTGGAGGCCTGAGACTATTGGCTAATCTAATGTGCACACCCGGCACCGACAACCACGATCAGCCCTTATAGGTGAGCGTGTTGCCGGGCAATCATTGCTTTTGATACACCTGTTTGAATGTTGTCACAGTGCTGCCTGATTCGCATTGGCCGGCAGGGCGACGGGGGTGAGCACCGGTTCACCGGAAAAGAACGCCATCAGGTTGCGCCCGACCAGTTCGACCGTGCCCTGGGTCGCTTCCGGAGACAGTCCCGCGACGTGCGGCGTGAGGATGACATTGCTCAAGGCTTTCAAGGCCTCAGGCACCTGAGGTTCGTGGTCGAAGACATCCAGTGCCGCGCCGGCAATACGTCGCTGTTCCAGTGCGCCGATCAGATCGGCGGTTACCACGACACTGGCCCGAGCGATGTTGACGAGAAAACCGTTGGGACCCAGCGCGTCCAGCACCGGGCGATTGATCAGGTTTCTGGTGCCGATTCCGCCGGGCGTGGCCACCACCAGGAAATCCGAGACGCGGGCCAGTTCGGTAGGCGTCGAACAGAAGCTGTATGGCACATCGCTGCGATGTTGGCGGTTGTGGTAGCTGACCGTCATGTCGAAACCGTTGGCCGCGCGCCTGGAGATGGCCATGCCGACCGCGCCGAGGCCGAGGATGCCCAGGCGTTTGCCGGCGAGGGAAGGGCGCATGATCTTCGGCCACTCGCCCCGTCTTACGGCGGCGTCGCAGCGCGGGATATCACGCACCAGCGAGAGCAGCATCGCCATCGCATGGTCGGCGACCGAAGAAGCGTTGACGCCGGCGCCGTTGGTGACGGTCAGGCCCCGGTCGGCGGCGGCTTGCAGGTCGACGTGTTCGTAGCCGGCACCGATCACGCAAATGATCTTCAGCGCCGGCAGCGCGGCTATTTCGTCAGCGTACAAACCTAACGGGCCACGGGTCAGGACCGCATCGATCCGGGCGCCGTGGGTGGCAATGGCCTCGGCGCGCTCGGCGGGGGTCGGTGCCAGAATCAGGTGAAACCCCTGATGCTCCAGAATCGGCAAGTAATCATTGATTGTTTCAACCAGTACCAGAACGGTTGCGGGCATGCTGGACTCCTGTGACTTGAAAATCCCTAGAGATTGCTGGCTTCAAAGTGCATTGGCAACGATCAAGGTCGCAGCGCTACCAGATGATCATAGCGGAACAGGAGGGAGAGGTTATGGCGCTGTCAAAAAGCTGCGCGCCGCGTCCAGAATCTCATCGGACAATGGTTCGCCACGGGTCGCGCGGGCCAGCGTCAGGGCGCCGACCATCAAGGAGAACTGCACCAGCGCCTGCTGTCGATCGCGTTCGTCATCGCCAGTGTCCATCAGGGGGGCGAACGTGCCGAGCAATGAGTCGAGACCCTCCATGAACGTTTGGCGCAGGCCGCTTTCGGCGGCTTCGTGGCACATGTCACCGGCAAACGCCGTCACTGGGCAGCTGTCGCCTGGATTATCGCGGCTGGCTGCCGACAGGTAGGGTTTGATCAAGGCCTGACGGGCGGCGTTCTTGTCTTCATTGGCGGCGATCCAGTCTTTCCAGCGGTCTGCCGATTGCTGGAATGCGCGGCCACTGGCCTCCTGGGCCAAGGCTTCCTTGGACTCGAAATGCCCATAGAAACCGCCATGGGTCAGGCCTGCTGCCGCCATGACGTCGATGACGCTGATGCCATGCACGCCCCGTTCGCGAAACAGCCGCGTGGCCGCCTCGACGATAATCTCGCGGTTGAGTTCGGCTTGTTTGCGGGAAACACGGGGCATTGGCGGCTCACATAGATAAAGGATGGCGATCAGAGGGCGTACTGAGCAATTCCGTTGCCGAACGACCAGTTCTCTTTTTTCACTTCGACCAGATTAATGAAAACGTCCTCGAGGCGCACCGCCAGTTCAGCGTTAAGGCTCTCGGCGATGGTTTTATAGAGCAGTTTCTTCTGCTCGACGGTGCGGCCTTCGCTCAGGGTGATCTGAATCACCACCAGTTTGTCGCTGCGGTCGATCCCCAGGTACTGCGGGTCAAAGATGAAGTGCTGCTCGTCGTGTTCGGCGAGGATCTGGAAATTATCGTTTTCCGGCACGCCGATGGCGCTGTGCATGGCGGCGTAGATCAACTGCCCGATGCGTTTGGCGTGGGTGGGGTCCTGATGCTTTTTGATGTCGATGCGAACCAGTGGCATGGAAGGTCTCCGGAAGGGATGCGGGCTTACTTAAAATACATGATGGCAAACCTTTATCAAGTCGAAGCTGGCTTTGGCGATGAAGCGTTTGTGCGTGATTGAGGCTCAACCGAAATTGTAGGAGCCGGCTTGCCGGCGAAAGATTTTGGATATTGCGGTTTTCTTCCGTCCGCCATCGCTGGCAAGCCAACTCCTACAGGGTGGTGTTCGCTCCAGATTTGCTGATCCGCACAACCATTCCTCAGCTAAGTCTTTGCTTCTGTTCATTAATCCCGGAGAATCGCGCCCCTGTTTCGGCCAGGGCGCTGCCTGTCGGATTTTTCCGACTCGTCCTGACCGGGTAGCAACTGACCGGAATGTGGAGATCCCACCGGATGAATGATCAGGCCAATAGCGTTAACGAACGCTATGTAGCGGCGAACCCTGTCAGCCTTGAGGGCTGGAATCGTCATGACACCACCTGGATGCTCGGCCTGTTTGGCACGGCCATCGGGGCCGGTACCCTGTTTTTGCCGATCAACGCGGGTCTGGGCGGTTTCTGGCCGTTGCTGGTGCTGGCGCTGCTGGCGTTCCCCATGACGTTTTACGCGCACCGCGGCCTGACCCGCTTCGTGTTGTCCGGTCGCGAAGGCGCGGACATCACAGAAGTGGTGGAAGAGCATTTCGGCATCAAGGCCGGTGCGCTGATCACCTTGCTGTACTTCTTCGCGATTTTCCCGATCCTGCTGATCTACAGCGTGGCCCTGACCAACACCGTGGGCAGTTTCCTTGAGCATCAACTGCACATCATGCCGCCACCGCGCGCCGTGCTGTCGTTTGTGCTGATCCTCGGCCTGCTGGCGGTGGTGCGTTGCGGCGAGCAGGTGATCGTCAAGGCGATGAGCCTGATGGTGTATCCGTTCATCGTGGCGTTGCTGTTTCTGGCGGTGTTCCTGATTCCGCACTGGAACGGCGGCATCCTCACCACGGCATCGACGCTGCCTGAGCCGTCGGCGCTGCTGCACACCTTGTGGCTGGCGATTCCGGTGATGGTCTTCTCGTTCAACCACTCGCCGATCATCTCGGCGTTCGCGGTGGACCAGAAGCGTCGCTATGGTGAGCATGCGGAAGAGCGCAGCTCGCAGATCCTGTCCCGCGCCCATGTGTTGATGGTGGTGATGGTGCTGTTCTTCGTGTTCAGCTGCGTGCTGACCCTGTCGCCGGTGCAACTGGCGGAAGCGAAGGCGCAGAACCTGTCGATCCTGTCGTACCTGGCCAACCATTTCAGCAACCCGACCATCGCGTTTGCGGCGCCGTTGATTGCGTTTGTGGCGATTTCCAAGTCGTTCCTCGGGCATTACATCGGTGCCAGTGAAGGTCTGAAAGGCCTGATCGTGAAGAGCGGCAAGCGTCCGGCACCGAAGACGCTGGACCGTATGACCGCGGCGTTCATGCTGGTGGTGTGCTGGATTGTGGCGACGCTGAATCCGAGCATTCTGGGGATGATCGAGACCCTCGGTGGCCCGATCATTGCGGCGATTCTGTTCCTGATGCCGATGTATGCGATCCGCAAGGTGCCGGCGATGGCACGTTTCCGTGGTCAAGCGTCCAATGTGTTTGTGACGGCGGTTGGTTTGGTGGCTATTTCGGCGTTGATTTATTCGCTGAGCGCTTGATTGTTGTTGTTTGCTTGATTGGTTGAGATGACGGCTGATCCGCTTTGCGGGTTGGCCGTTTTTTTTGTGCGCTGGTTTTTTTAGGGGGGGCATATCCGTTGCTGCGGTAACGGCTGCTAATGGTTTCGCCCTTACGGCGAGTCACTTGGAAGAGCCCCAAGTAACCAAGGGCTCTTGCCCCTTTCGTTCGGTGCCTCGCTGTGGCTCGGCATACCCTCGCTCCGGTCCTGCTCCGTGGGCCCGCCGCCATCGGCCATCCCTGGCCGGGGGCGGCTAACCCGGCATCCATGCCGGGTTGCCCACTGCGCAGAACCTGCGCTCGGCCTCTCG
>NZ_JACVBL010000050.1:0-254 GCF_014852285.1 Pseudomonas sp. PDM02
TCGTTTCACTGCTGAGTTCGGGATGGGATCAGGTGGTTCCAATGCTCTATGGTCGTCAAGAAATTCTTGAGCTGACGCGTCTTGCGACGTTCCAGCGAATCGGGTATGCGATAGTTTGTGTGTTGCTTCTCGAACTTTCGGTTCATTGCGTCTTCACACACCGCAATCTGATGCTCTTTCGAGTAGTCAAATTGCTTGGGTGTTATATGGTCAAGCCTCACGGGCAATTAGTATTGGTTAGCTCAACGCCTCAC
>NZ_JACVBL010000051.1:0-231 GCF_014852285.1 Pseudomonas sp. PDM02
CGGCCATTGTAGGAGCCGGCTTGCCGGCGATTGGGCCTTGAGGCTTGCGGTTATGTTGAGGACGCCATCGCCAGCAAGCTGGCTCCTACAGGGTTTGGTGTTGACCCGGTGGATCGGCTGCGCACGGCCATTGTAGGAGCCGGCTTGCCGGCGATTGGGCCTTGAGGCTTGCGGTTATGTTGAGGACGCCATCGCCAGCAAGCTGGCTCCTACAGGGTTTGGTGTTGACCC
>NZ_JACVBL010000052.1:0-228 GCF_014852285.1 Pseudomonas sp. PDM02
TCGTTTCACTGCTGAGTTCGGGATGGGATCAGGTGGTTCCAATGCTCTATGGTCGTCAAGAAATTCTTGAGCTGACGCGTCTTGCGACGTTCCAGCGAATCGGGTATGCGATAGTTTGTGTGTTGCTCTCGAACTTTCGGTTCATTGCGTCTTCACACACCGCAATCTGATGCTCTTTCGAGTAGTCAAATTGCTTGGGTGTTATATGGTCAAGCCTCACGGGCAATT